>CBDUPF010000212.1:0-7270 GCA_965369035.1 uncultured Aliishimia sp. | reverse complement strand
GAGGCCACGGTGCCCTCCATCAGCTTCAGCAGTGCCTGCTGCACGCCCTCGCCGGACACGTCCCGCGTGATCGACGGGTTCTCCGACTTGCGGGTGATCTTGTCGACCTCGTCGATATAGACGATGCCGCGCTGCGCCCGCTCCACATTGTATTCGCTGGATTGAAGCAGCTTCAGGATGATGTTCTCCACATCCTCGCCCACGTACCCGGCCTCGGTAAGCGTCGTCGCGTCGGCCATGGTAAAGGGCACGTCGAGGATCCGTGCCAGTGTCTGTGCCAGCAGCGTCTTGCCGCAGCCCGTCGGGCCGATCAGCAGGATGTTCGACTTGGCAAGCTCGATATCCCCGCCCTTCTGGGCATGGTTCAACCGCTTGTAGTGGTTGTGGACGGCCACCGACAACACACGCTTGGCCGTCGTCTGGCCGATCACGTAATCGTCGAGCACGTCGCAGATGTCTTTTGGCGTGGGCACCCCGTCGGTGGATTTCAGGCCGGATGCCTTCGTCTCCTCCCGGATGATGTCCATGCACAGTTCGACACATTCATCGCAAATGAACACGGTCGGACCGGCGATCAGCTTGCGGACTTCGTGCTGGCTCTTCCCGCAGAAGCTGCAATAAAGGGTGTTTTTCCCGTCGCCGCTGGAATTGCTCGCCATGTTACCCTTTCATGCCTGTCTCGCTCCAGGCTCTACAAGAAGCGGCGCGTGCCGCCGGATTTTGCCTTCGCTTCCCGCATCGCCACCAACTTAGGGCAGCACCGGAAGCATCACAATCGCAAATTTGGCCGCATGCGGCCGTTGTGATCGCCGCGTTATTTCGCCTCATCTTCGGCCTTGGCACGATTCTCGACGATCTCGTCGATCAGGCCCCAGTCTTTCGCTTCTTCGGGCGCCATGAAGTTGTCCCGCTCCAGCGCCCGCTCGACCTTTTCCAGAGACTGGCCGGTGTGGCGCACGTAAATGTCGTTGAGACGCTTCTTCAGTTTCAGCGTTTCCTCGGCATGAATCATGATGTCGGTCGCCTGGCCCTGGTACCCGCCGGAGGGCTGGTGCACCATGATCCGGCTGTTGGGCAACGAGAACCGCATGCCCTTCGCCCCCGCCGTCAGCAGAAGCGATCCCATGGATGCGGCCTGACCGATCACCAGCGTCGAGACCTTCGGCTTGATGTACTGCATGGTGTCATAGATCGACAGACCGCTCGTCACCACCCCGCCGGGGCTGTTGATATACATCGAAATGTCCTTGGAGGGGTTTTCCGCCTCCAGATGCAGCAATTGCGCCACGATCAGGCTCGACATGCCGTCGTGAACGGGGCCGTTGACAAAGATGATCCGCTCTTTCAGCAGGCGGGAAAAGATGTCGTAGGCCCGCTCGCCCCGGCTCGTCTGTTCGACCACCATGGGGACGAGAGTGTTCATGTATGTGTCGATGGGATCGTGCATGCTGCCTGCCTCTTCTGTCGTCGGGGCACCATAGCCCACCAACGGTTATCAGAGTCTTAGTGTCGCCCCAAACCGGCTGCAAGGGGGGCAGGATCCGGTTGACGGTGCGGGCGCAACGCAAACCTTTGGTTGCAGGCGTGCCGGCAGCAGGGGGTCCAAGCGCCCAAAGGCTGGTACCGGCGCGTCTGTTGACCATGCCGGATTTCGGCGTGTTCCGAACCGACTTCGGCCCGTTCGGGCGTGCGGTAGTGACCGTTTTTCGCGCGGTCCGCCGCGCGAGCACGCGGGATCAGTCGATCTCTGCGGTGGCCTCGATCTCGACAAGGGCCTGATCCTCGACCAGCGCCTCGACGACAACCATGGTCATCGCGGGAAAGTGGCGCCCCATCACCTCGCGGTAGGCCTGACCGACCTCGCGCTGATGGGCAAGATAGGTTGCCTTGTCGGTCACGTACCATGTCAGGCGCGTGATATGCTCCGGACGCCCGCCCGCGGCCTCGACAACTGCCCGGATATTCGCCAGCGCCTGCCGCATCTGCCCGATGAAGTCGGTCGCTTCGAACACCTGCTGGGCGGTCCAGCCGATCTGCCCGCCGACATAGAGCGTACCGGAGGCGGTCAGCACGCCGTTGGCATACCCTTTCGCCGGGGCCCAGCCCTCAGGTTGGATGATGCGATGCGCCATGGTTCACACTCCCAGGTATCTGTCTGCTATTTCGGGCGTCAGCGCGTCGAACCGCCCCGCCCAGACACTCGCCCCGCGCTCCAGGATGACCGCGCGGTCCGCGACCTGCGACAATTCCTTGAGCGACTTGTCCACCACGAGGATGGCGAGGCCGGTTTCCGCCTTGAGCCGCGCGATGGCCGCCCAGATCTCCTGCCGGACGACCGGGGCCAGGCCCTCGGTGGCTTCGTCAAGGATCAAGAGGCGGGGATTGGTCATCAGCGCCCGCCCGATCGCCAGCATCTGCTGCTCGCCGCCCGACAGTGTCGAGGCCATCTGCGCCCGACGTTCGCCCAACCGCCCGAAGAAGTCGCACACGCGCGCTTCCGTCCAGTGACCGGGACGCGCTGCGGCGACCAGGTTCTCCGCCACAGTCAGATTCGGGAAGCAGCGCCGACCTTCGGGCACAAGACCGATGCCTTGCCGCGCGGCCTTGTAGGGCGGCAATGGCCCCAGGTCGGTCCCGGCAAAGACAACCTGCCCCGCACTGTTGCGCAGAAGGCGGCAGATCACCTTGATGGTGGAGGACTTGCCCATTCCGTTGCGCCCCATCAGCGCGAGGACCTCGCCCTCCCCCAGGCCCAGGTCGACACCGAAGAGCGCCTGCACCGGGCCGTAGCTCGCCTCGATCCCCTGCAGGGTGAGTAGGTCGCTCATGCGCGCTCCTCCCCCAGGTAGGCTTCGCGCACCTGCGCGTCGGCGCGGATCTCCTCTGCCGTGCCCGTGGCGATCACGCGGCCGTAGACCAGCACGCTGATCCGGTCGGCAAGACGGAACACCGCATCCATGTCGTGTTCGATCAGCAGGATCGGGGCTTCGTGCCGCAAGCCGTCCAGGAACCCGGTCATTGCCTGCGACCCGTCGGCGCCGAGCCCCGCCATGGGTTCGTCCATCAGGAACGCCTTGGGCTTCAGCGTCAACGCCACCGCGACTTCGAGCAGGCGACGTTCGCCGTGGGACATCTCCCCGGTGAGCGCGGTCCGCTTGTCCGCGAGACCGACGCGCTCCAGCGCCTCCTCCGCCTGGGCGACCAGTGCCCGGTCCGACATGACCGGCCGCAGGAAACGCATCGCCCCGCCCCTCTGCCCCAGCGCGCCCAGAACGGCGTTCTGCAAGACGGTATGCTCCATCGCAAGGCTGGAGATCTGAAACGTCCGGCCCAACCCCGCGCGTGCCCGGTCCGGCGTGCGCCAGGTCGTGATGTCCTGACCGGCAAAGAAGATGTGCCCGCTGTTCGGTCTCAGACCACCCATGATCTGTTTCACCAGCGTGGATTTGCCCGCACCGTTCGGTCCGATCAGCGCGTGGATCTCTCCCGGCAACAGGGTCAGCGACACGTCGTCGGTCGCCTTGAGCGCACCAAAGGATTTCGACAGGTTCCGGGTTTCCAGAAGGGCATCAGTCATGCGCCACCTCGCGCCCGGCCAGCGTGCCGATCAGCCCGCCCCGCACGAAGAGCACGACGAGCAGCAGGAGCGCGCCGACGTAGATCAGCCAGAATTCGGTGACGCCCGACAGCATGTGTTCGAGCAGGATGAAGAGTGCGGCCCCCGCGAGCGGTCCGAACAGCCGCCCGACCCCGCCGAGGATGATGAAGATCATGATCTCGCCGGATGTCTGCCAGCTGAACATCGTTGGCGACACGAACCGGTTCAGGTCGGCGAAAAGCGCGCCTGCCAACCCGGTGATCGCACCGGAGATCGTGAAAGCCACGAGCCGAAGCCGGTAGGGGGCGAGTCCCACCGTCTCCACACGCTCCGCATTCTGACGAGCCGACGCGAGCGCGAGTCCGAACGGGCTGCGCGCGATCCGCCCGGCCAGCCACAGGACGGCCGCCAGAACCGCGAAACAGAGGCCGAAGAACTGGATCGGAACCAGCGTGTTCAGCCCCGGAAAGGAGTTGCGGACATAGATCGACAGCCCGTCCTCCCCGCCGTAAGCGGGCCAGGAGATGGCGAAATAGTAGAACATCTGCCCGAAGGCGAGCGTGATCATGATGAAGTAGACCCCGCTCGTCCGCAGGCTGAGCGCGCCGATGGCCGCCGCGGCCAGGCCGGAGAAGAGGATGGCCACGAGCCAGATCACCGGCATGGATTTCGTGCCCTCGATCAGGAAGGGCGCCTCCATCAGCGGAGTGAATGTCTGCGCGTGATGGGCCAGAATGCCCATGGCGTAGCCGCCGATGCCGAAGAACGCCGCGTGGCCGAGGCTCACCAGCCCGCCGAGACCCAGCGCGATGTTGAGCCCGACGGCCGCCAGCGCCAGGATCGCGACCTTGGTGGCCAGCGTGATGATAAATGGTTCGTCCATCGCCAGCGCCACGCCCGCGGTCACCGGAAGCATCAGGAAGAGCACCGCATTGATCACCCAGGCGCGTGTCATGCCTGCCCCCCGAAAAGCCCGGTCGGCCGAAAGAGCAGAACGCCCGCCATCAGGATGTAGATCGACATCGACGCGACCGCCGAGCCTACCAGGTTGGCCGAGGACGGATCGGTGAACAGGCGGAAGAACGCAGGCAGCAGCACCCCGCCCAGCGTATCGGTCAGCCCGACCAGAAGGGAGCCGATCAGCGCGCCCTTGATCGAGCCGATGCCGCCGATCACGATCACCACGAAGGCGAGGATCAGCACCGGCTCCCCCATGCCGACCTGCACCGACTGGATCGCGCCCACCAGAGCGCCCGCCAGCCCCGCCAGTGCGGCGCCCAGCGCGAAGACCAGCGTGTAGAGCTTCGAGATATCGACGCCCAGCGCCGCGATCATCTCCCGGTCGCTTTCGCCTGCACGGATCTGGATGCCGATGCGCGTGCGCGAGATCAGCCAGAAGAGCCCCGCGGCCACGCCAAGCCCCGCGAGGATGATGACCAGCCGGTAGGCCGGATACTGGATCCCGCCCGGCAGGGTCACGGGACCGGAGAGCGCCGCAGGCACGTCGAGATAAAGCGGGAAGGACCCGAAAAGCCAGCGCGTGCCTTCGGAAAAGATCAGGATCAGAGCGAAGGTCGCCAGCACCTGGTCGAGGTGATCGCGATCGTAGAGCCGTCGGATCACGGTCAGTTCCACGATTGCCCCCGCAGCAGCGGCAGCCGCCAGCGCGGCGACCAGCCCCAGCACGAAATTTCCCGTCATCGCCGACACGGTCGCAGCCGCGAAAGCCCCCACCATGTAGAGCGATCCATGCGCAAGATTGATCAGTCCCATCACCCCGAAAATCAGGGTAAGGCCGGCAGCCATCAGAAACAGCATCACGCCGAACTGCAGCCCGTTCAGAATCTGTTCGATGAAAAGGATCAGGGACATAAGCGCTCCGCGATCCCGGCCGCGCACCGGGATATCCAGGCTCTACGGGGAGGCCCCGGAACGTGTCCGGGGCCGAACCCGATTACATCTTGCACTCGGGCGCGTACGCGTCGGTGTGATCCGAAATCGCGACGCCGAGCAGGCGGTTGGTAACCACGTCGCCTTCCTTGACCACCTCGCGCATGTAGATGTCCTGCACGGGGTGGTTGTTCGCCCCGAAGGAGAACTTGCCACGGACAGACTGGAAATCGGCCTCTTTCAGCGCCGCGCGGAAGGCGTCTGCATCGCTCACATCGGCCTTGGCGGCGGCGGAGGCCAGCAACAGGCCGGTGTCATAGCCCTGCGCCGCGTAAAGCGACGGCAGGCGACCATACTCGGCCTGGAACGCCTCCACGAACTCGGCATTGCCCGGCACGTCGAGATCCTTGGACCAATGCGCGGTGTTCTTCACGCCCAGCGCGGCCTCGCCGATGGCGCCGAGGATGCCCTGGTCGAAGCTGAACGCGGGGCCCATCACCGGCTTGTCGGCGCCGGAACCTGCGTACTGCTTCATGAAGGAGATGCCCATGCCGCCCGGCAGGAAGTAATAGACAAGGTCGGCGTCGGATGCCCGGATCTGCGCGATTTCCGCGGCATAGTCCTGCTGACCGAGCTGGGTGTAGACCTCTTCGGTCACCTCGCCCTTGTAGAAGCGCTTGAATCCGGTCATCCCGTCCTTGCCCGCAGGATAGTTGGGCGCCATCAGGAACACCTTCTCGATCCCGTTCTCGGACGCCCAGGCTCCGCCGGCCTCGTAGAAAGCGTCGTTCTGCCAGCTCACATTGAAATAGTTCGGATGGCAGCCCTTGCCCGCCAGCGCGGAGGGTCCCGCGTTGGGCGAGAGGTAGAACTTGCCCTGCGCGGTCACGGCAGGAACAACCGCCATGGCGAGGTTCGACCAGATGATCCCGGTCAGCACGTCGACCTTTTCGGACTGCACCAGCTTGTCGGCCAGTTGCACCGCGACCTCGGGCTTGCGCTGGTCGTCCTCGACCACCAGTTCGATGGCGTCATTGCCCTTGACCGCCAGCATGAAGCCGTCGCGCACGTCGATGCCCAGGCCCGCGCCGCCACCCGACAGCGTGGTGATCATCCCGACCTTGACCTTTCCGCCCTCGGCAAGTCCCATCGACGCGGTCGCGGCCACGCCGGCCGCCAGTAGCAACATTCTGAATTTCATGGTTTTCTCCCTTTGGTTGTCTGGCCGTTCCGGCCCTTTTTGGTGTAGTTCATCTGAGGCTCAACGGCCCCGTGGCGTCAACCCGGTCATGTGACGGCGGACCGCTTTTTGAAGGCCGGATCGTCCCACAGGCGGTCGCGAAACACCGCCTCGATATGGTCGACGGCGGCACGAACGTCCCCTTCGTCGAGGTAAAGCGGGGTGAAGCCGAATCGCATGATGTCGGGCGCCCGGAAATCCCCGATCACCCCGCGCGAGATCAGCGCCTGCATCGCGGCATAGCCTTCCGGATGCGCAAAGCTGACCTGGCTGCCGCGGACGGCGGGATCGCGGGGGCTGGCAAGCGCGAGCTCCGGGATGCGTGCCTCCACCTCGGCGATGAACAACTCCTGCAACGCGATGGAGGCGGCACGGACATCTTCCATGTCGACGCCTTCCCAGACCGCGAGCGCGGCTTCGAGCGCGGTCATCTGGATCACCGGCGGCGTGCCCACCCGCATCCGTTCGACCCCCCGTGCGGGGCGGTAGTCCATGTCGAATGCGAAGGGCGCCTCGTGCCCCAGCCAACCGGCCAGCGCGGG
>CBDUPF010000211.1:0-7317 GCA_965369035.1 uncultured Aliishimia sp. | reverse complement strand
GGCGTGTAGGCCAGGTTCGACAGGAACGGGGCGTAGGGTTCGCCCAGCGTGATCTTCACGGTCATGTCGTCCGGCGTTTCCACCGATTCGATGGCCGAGAAGAAGAACGAGAGCGGAAACGGACCGGTGTCGTAGAAGGGGTGATCCTCGTTCAGCACCCGATCGAAGTTGAACTTCACCGCCTCGGCATCGAGCGGACTGCCATCGTGGAAGGTGACGCCCTCGCGCAGGTTGAAGGTATAGACGGTACCGTCCTCGCTGATATCCCAGCTCTCCGCCAGCGCCGGTTCCACCTCCAGCGTGCCCGACTTGTAGCGAACGAGCCCGTCATAGACGTTGAAGAGGATGCGGAAATCGTTCACCGCCGTCACCGTTGCCGGGTCGAGCGACTTGGGCTCCGCGATCTGGCCGACGATCAGGACGCCGGGCGGCGTCTGCGCCTGCGCGCCGGAGATGGCGATCCCCAGGAGTCCGGCCGACAGGGCAAGCGCCGTCCCCGCGCCCAGCACTCCGCGACGGGTCAGTTTCAAGAGCGACATGTGAGTTTCCTCCGCTGTGACAGCTGTCGATTATTTATCATGATAAATTGCATCAGGCCAAATTCTCATGATAAATTCAACCCCGCGATGTAAGGAGACCGCGGCGTGACGATTTCGATCCTGGCATTCGACGGAAAAACAGGCGCTTATGGCGGGGCCGCGACGACCGGCAGCTTGTGCGTCGGGGGCTGGGTCCTGCGCGGCGACCCCGAATCGGGCATGTCCGCCTCGCAGGGATCGTTGCCCAGCACGCTTTGGGGGACGGACGTTCTGGAGCGGATGCGCGCCGGGGTCTCCGCGACTCAAGCCGTGTCCGAAGTCACCGAAGCCGATAGCGGGCGGGCCCACCGGCAGCTGGCCGCGCTGGACCCGGCGGGCGGCACCAGCCACTTCACCGGCACCGCCAGCGTTCCGGTTGCTGGGGCCCGCGCGGCCACGCATGTGATCGTGACAGGGAACATGCTGGCCGACGAGGCGGTCCTGGATGCCTGCCTCGACGGGTTCCTGAACGCCACGGGCGGGCTGGCGATGCGCCTGCTTCACGCGCTCGATGAGGCTGCGCTTTCGGGCGGGGACAGCCGCGGGCTGCTCTCTGCCGCGCTGCTCGTGGTGCGGCGCGACCGGGCGCCGCTGACGCTCAGGATCGACCATTCCGAAACGCCGCTCGCCGATCTCAGAAAGCTGCACGACCGCGCCACGACCGGGCTCTATGCCGACTGGGTGGCCATGGTGCCCACGCTGGATGCACCCGAACGCGGAACGCCGCCGGACGCGGACCCGGCATCATTCGGCGAATAGCTTCTTCATCACCACTGCCTCCTGCTCCTCCATCATGTCGCGCGCCATCTCCATGTGGCTCTTCATGACTGTGCGCGCCGTTTCCGCATCGCCCCGTTCGAGCGCGGCGAGAAGATCGGTCTGGTGCGCCCGCCCGCGCCGCCAAAGATCGCGGTTCAACTCGGTATAGAGGCGTTTGTAGACGGTCAGATCGCTCAGGATCTGGGCCATGAAGCCGATGAAGAAGCTCAGAATCTCGTTCTGCGCGAATTCCGCGAGCTGGGCGTGGAATTCGAGCGACTGTACGTGCTGGCGGCGTTCATCCTCGGCATCGCGCGCAGGCTCGGCATAGTCCGCCATGATCGCGCGCAGTGTGTCGAGCTGCTCGGGCGTCAGCCGGCCGGCCAGCGACGCGGCGAGTTCCGGCTCCAGCGCGATGCGCACCTGATAGATGTCCGCGATGGTGATGTTGCGGAAGTAGAAATAGTTGCCCAGAAGCGCATGCGCCCGCTCCCGTCGGACCTCGCCCACGAAGCTGCCGCCGCCGGGTCCGGTCTTCGTCGCCACCAGCCCTTGCGCCTGCAAAAGCCGCATGGCCTCGCGGATCGTCCCCTTGGACATGCCGAACCTTGCGATCATCTCCGTCTCGCCCGGGAGGCGGTCGCCGGGCTGAAGCTGCTGCTCGACCACCCAGTCCTTGATCGCATTCGCGACCCGAGCGGGGCGGGACCTGCGGCGGCCTTCGGGGGAGACGTCTTCGGACGGCGGCATCGGGCGGGGTCGGATCCTTGGCTCGCGTTACGGTGCCGCCGGATAAGACCGATTTATCATGATAAATGCAACCTGGACGATGGAATGCCGGCGCGGCGGTCACCCGCTGGCCATTGCCAGCGCCGCCCAGCCGGCGGTTTCCGACAGCAGTTGAGTCGCGCCCAGAACGTCGCCGGTCTGTCCACCGATGCGCCGCCGGGCCTGCCACGCGACAAAGGCCGTCGCGAGCGCCATCGCCGCGGCCACGGGCACCGCCGCGGCTCCCAACAGGAGGAGGAGCACGGCGCTCGCTACCGCGCCGGCGGCCAGGGCGCCCGGCACACGCCCACCGGCCTGCTGGCCAAGCCCGTCCATACGCACCGGCGGCAGGCGGTCGAGCAGAACGACCATGGCAAAGCGGCTCGCCACCCCGATGGCAAGAAACCCGACCAGCCCGGCGCCAGAGCCAAGCTGCACCACGGAAGATGTCCAGAGGAGCAGCGTCACGATCAGCGCGATGACCCCGTAGCTGCCGATCCGGCTGTCCCGCATGATCTCGAGGCAATGGTCCCGGTCGCGCCCGCCGCCGATCCCGTCGGCGAAATCCGCGAGCCCGTCATGGTGCAGCCCGCCTGTCACCAGCGCCAGCGCACCCAGCGTCATGACAGCCGCCATCGCGGGTCCGGCTCCCATCGCCAACGCGCCGGAATGGACAGCCCAGGCGACAAGGCCCACCGGCACGCCGACCAACGCGAATGCCCAGCGTGACGCGGCTAGCGTCGGAATCGGCGGGTCGATGCGCCCGGCAGGCAGGCGCGTCAGCAGCATCAGGGCGACGCGAAACTGCTTCAGCCGCGCCGCAAGGTCGCTCATCCCCCTGCGACCCCGGCCTCGGCAAAGGTCGCCATGCCGTTGTGGCATTCCAGTGCCGCCCGCAGCACGCCAAGTGCCACCGCCGCGCCGGACCCCTCGCCCAGCGCCATGTCCAGCGACAGGACCGGGCGCTTGCCCATCGCGTCGAGCAGCCGCGCATGGCCCGGCTCCGCACTGACGTGACCGACGAGGCAATGATCCAGCAGGGCAGGATCCGCATCGTGGAGCGGCACCGTCGCCGCGGTGCAGATGTAGCCGTCGAGAATCACCGGAATGGACGCCGCCCGCGCCGCGAGCACCGCACCGCAGATCGCCGCCTGCTCCCGGCCGCCGAGTGCCGCCAGCATATGGAGGCCCCGCGCGCCGGTGTGACGCGCGACGCCCTCCGCCACCACGGTGGCCTTGAGCGCCCGGCCTTCGGCATCCGATCCGGTGCCACGCCCGACCCAGACCTGCGCCTCTCCGCCGAACCCGGCACAGGCCAGCGCGGCGGCGACGGTGGAATTGCCGATACCCATCTCGCCGAGGATCAGGACTTGAGCCGTCGCATCGACCGCGGCCGATCCCCGGCGCATCGCGTCGAGCGTCTCCTCCGCCGACATTGCGGCATCGGCGGTGAAATCGCGGGTCGGACGGTCGAGATCGAGCGCCACGACCGACAGGTCTGCCCCGGCCACGCGGCAAAGCTGGTTGATCGCGGCCCCTCCGGCTTCGAAATTCGCGACCATCTGCGCGGTGACTTCCTGCGGGAACGGGTTCACGCCCCGCGCGCAGATACCGTGGTTGCCCGCAAAGATCAGCGCCTGCGCCCGGCCGATCTTGGGACGCGGCGTGCGCTGCCAACCGGCCATGAAGACGGCCAGTTCCTCCAGCCGGCCCAGCGCGCCGGGCGGTTTGGTCAGGCTGTCCTGCCGCGCACGGGCGGCGGTTTCGGCCTCGGCATCGGCGACCGGCAGACGTGCCGCCAGCTTCGCGATCGCATCCAGATCGCGGATGTCAGACAGAATGGTCATTCGGCTTCACCTTCAACGGGCATCCGGAGACGCAGAACCAGACCGCATCGGTCGCCTGCGCCACGGTCTGATTGAGCCACCCGGCCGCGTCACGGAACTCCCGCGCAAGCCGGCTTTCGGGGACGATCCCCGCGCCCACCTCGTTGGTGACCAGGATCACGGGGCTGGATTGCTGTTCCAACAGACCGGCCAGCTCCTCCCCCGCCGCGTGCCAGTCGGCACCGTCGAGCATGAGGTTGCTGAGCCAGAGCGTCAGGCAGTCGACGAGCCGCGGCGCGCCGCCGTCGCTGTCGCGCAACGCCCCCGCAAGGTCACGCGGGGCGTGAATATCGCTCCAGGCGGCGCCCCGGCGCGCGCGGTGGCCGGCGATACGCGCGTCCATCTCGGCGTCCAGCGCTTCCGCCGTGGCGATATAGACCGCGCGCCCGGTGGGCCGCAGCGCGAGCCGCTCTGCAAAGGCCGACTTGCCCGACCGCGCACCGCCTGTGACCAGTATCGACTTTTCCATGGCGCCGTGAAAAAGCAGGTTTGTCCGGGAATGAAAAGCGCGAAAGTCAGACCGTGTCAGGATTGGAAACAGAAGGGGCGCAATTGGTCCTGATCCGGCATGCGCCGATTGCCGTGCCCGGCATCCTGTGTGGTCGAACCGACCTGCCGGCGCGGATCGACGGCCCGGCCATCGCGCCATTGTCCGCCATGCTCGCCGGGGTTTGCGAGGTTGTCACCAGCCCCGCCCTGCGCTGCCGCCAGACCGCCCGGGCGATCTGGCCGGAGCGGGACGAGTTCGATACGGACGCAAGGCTCTGGGAGCAGGATTTCGGCGCGGATGATGGACGGCCCTTCGACGAACTGCCCGACCTGGGGCCGCTCACCGCGGAGCAACTCGCCCGCCACACGCCACCGTGCGGCGAAAGCTTCGACGCGCTGTGCGCCCGCGTGGACCCCGCGTTGATCGCATGTGCCGATCTTGCGCGGGACACCGGCGGCCCGGTCGCGCTGGTTGTCCACGCCGGTGTGATTCGCGCGGCATTGGCGCTTGTGCTGGGTCATCGCCCGGCCGGTCTTGCCTTCGAGATCGCGCCGCTATCGGTCACCCGCCTGCGCGTCGGGCCGGAGGGACCTGTGGCGGTGATCGAGACGAACCGGGTGGTCGTGTGACGGCGCCGGGGCTCGCGGTCGCCGGCCATTTCGGCGAATGGTTGCAAGGACGGCTCGGACCGAATGGCCCTGTGGTTCTGGTCACCCTGCCCTGCCCCTCGCTGGCCGTGGAAGTTCGCGCCGCCGAGCGCGGCGAGAGAACGACCGTGTTCGCCGAGGACCGCCTGCGCGAATTTCTCGCGCGCCTCGGCTTGCCGGGTGATCATCTGCCTGCCGTCTCCTGCGCGATGCCGCTCGGTGGCGGTGCCGGAGCCTCGACCGCGACGCTGGTGGCGGTCGCCCGCTGGGCCGGGTACACGGGCAGTCCGGAGACGCTGGCCCGTGCTTGCCTGGCCACGGAAGGCGCAACCGACCCGCTGATGTGGCCCGACCCGGATCGCCTGCTCTGGGCCTCGCGGGAGGCGCACGTGATCCGGCACATGGCCCCTCCGCCGCGCTGCGAGATCCTGGGCGGATTCTGGGGTGCGCCGGCCCGGACAGACCCTGCCGACACGGAATTCTGCGACATCTCGGATCTGGTGAAAGAGTGGGACCGCGCAGTCGCACTGCACGATCTGGCCGGCGCCGCACGCATCGCGACGGTTTCGGCCGACCGCTGCCGCGCACGGCGCGGTCCTGCGGACCCGATGGCGGAACTCGCTCACGACCTGCGCGCGCTCGGCCATGTGCGGGCGCATACCGGGTCCGCGCGCGGTCTGGTGTTCGCCCCCGGGACGGTTCCGCCGCACGGTCGGGACGTGCTGGTCGACGCGGGCCTCACCGGCGTGCTCAGCTTCATGGCGGGGCGGGACCGGTGAGTTTCGCCGGCATGATCCTGGTCGGGCTGTTGATCGATGCGGCTGTCGGCTGGCCCCCGCGGCTCTACAACCGGATCGGTCATCCCGTCACATGGATCGGCGGGCTGATCACCGCCTGCGAGGTGGGGATGAATGCAGGAACCCGGCAGCGGCGGACCGCGACCGGGCTTCTCACCGTGCTGATCGTGCTCGCCTTTACGCTCCTGCCCACCGTGGTGGTTCAGGCCCTGTTGCAAGGGGGATGGTTCGGGATTCTGATCGGCGGCCTGCTCGCCTGGCCGCTGATCGCCGCGCGGTCGCTGCACGATCATGTGCGGGCCGTCGCTGACCCCCTGCTGGCCGGAGACGTGGAGGCGGCGCGGCGGTCCGTCGCGATGATCGTCGGGCGCGACCCGGCGCGGCTCGACCGGGCAGGTCTGGCGCGCGCAGCGACGGAGAGCCTGGCCGAGAACGCGTCTGACGGGATCGTGGCTCCGGTCTTCTGGGGTGTGGTCGCGGGGTTGCCGGGGATCGCCGCCTACAAGGCGATCAACACGATGGATTCGATGATCGGCCACCGCAACGACCGCTACGAGGCGTTTGGCAAGGCCGCGGCGCGGCTCGACGACGTGGTGAACTGGGTGCCCGCGCGCCTCACCGGCCTGCTGTTCGCATTGGCCCATCCCGGCCGGTTCGGCACGGCGTGGCAGGTCATGCGGCGCGATGCCGGTGCGCACCGCTCTCCCAACGCGGGCTGGCCGGAGGCGGCGATGGCTGGCGCATTGGGCATTCGGCTGTCGGGGCCACGGCAGTACGGCGACCGCGTGGCCGAGGAACCCTGGGTCAATGCCGGCGCGCCCGATCCCGGAGCGGGCGATCTGGAACGCGCCTTGTCGCTTTATCGCCGCGCAATGGTGCTGCTGGCGCTTGCGCTGGCCGGGCTGGCCCTGCTCTAAGACGGCCATGACAGCTTCCCTGACCAAGTCTGCGCGCGACCACGGCGGCAACCTAGATGCGGCGATCCGCGCCCATGGCGGGACCCGCGCGGACTGGATCGACCTGTCGACCGGGATCAACCCGGTGCCCTATCCCCTGCCGCCGGTCCCGCCGCACGCCTGGACCGCGCTGCCCGGCGCCGGCGAGATGGCGCGCCTGCGGCAGGCCGCCGCCCGCGCCTATGGCACGCAAGCCCGGCTTCTGCCCTTCGCCGGGGCGCAGGCGGCGATTCAGGCCTACCCCCGCCTCGCCACGTCCGGCGACGCGCGGGTGCTGGCCCCGACCTACAACGAACATGCCGCGGCCCTGCGGACTGCCGGTTGGACCGTATCCGAGGTCGACACACCCGCGCGGCTGGAGGGGGCGGATCTCGCCGTGGTGGTCAACCCGAACAACCCCGATGGGCGGCGAACGGAGCCACAGGCGCTGCGCGCG
>CBDUPF010000210.1:0-7450 GCA_965369035.1 uncultured Aliishimia sp. | reverse complement strand
CGACCTCCATGATCTCGAGGGGCTTGCCAGCCTCCAAGGCTACCGCCGCGCGGGTACGCATCTGCTGGATCCTCCATTCTGTCCGTCGAGGGGGACCTTCCGCGATGGACGGAGGGTTTGCAAGACCATCTGCACGAGAATCCGGGGCGGTCCGGCCATGGACCTCGGACCGCCTCCGCGGCTAGGCTGGCGCCGACTCGAGAGGAGGCTTTCATGGCTGCTACACCACCTGTCTGCGATTTCGATTGGCCCGCACCGGACTTCACCTTGCCGGCGACGGACGGCCAGAGCTACAGCCTGCAGGACATTGCCGGCGAAAACGGCACGCTCATCATGTTCATCTGCAACCATTGTCCCTACGTGCTGGCCGTGATCGACCGGATCACGCGGGATGCGAAGGACCTGCAGGCCCTGGGCGTCGGCGTGGCGGCGATCTGCTCCAACGACGCTGTGGCCTATCCCGACGACAGCTTCGACAAGATGAAGCTGCTGGCCGAAAAGCACGGTTTCACCTTCCCCTATCTGCACGACGAGGACCAGTCGGTGGCCCGCGCCTATGACGCGGCCTGCACGCCGGACTTCTTCGGCTTCAACCGCGACCTCGGGCTGCAGTATCGCGGCCGTCTCGATGCGTCGCGCAAGGAGTCCGGCCCGACCGACCTGCGGCGCGATCTTTACGAGGCGATGAAACAGGTGGCCGAGACCGGCAACGGCCCCGCGGAGCAGGTTCCCTCCATGGGATGTTCGATCAAGTGGAAGGCGGCCTGACGCGCGTAAGTTCTGCGTGAAGGTCGGGGCGGCCATTCTCGACTCCCGCGCCGACTCGGGCTAGGGTGAGAACAAAAAGAGAACATTCTGCCGCCATGCCCGCCCCGGACCCGCACAAGCGCCGCATCCTGTCGCTCTGGTTTCCGCGCCTCGGCGCAGACCGGGTCGTGCGGCAGGACCCCCAGCTTGCGGGGGAGCCGCTGGCCATCGTGGACACCATTGCCAATGCGCAGGTGATCTCTTCGCTTTCGCAGCGGGCGCATGCGGCGGGGCTCTATCCCGGACAGCCGGTGCGGGACGCCCATGCCATGTGTGACCGGCTCGTCACCCGCAATCGCAACCTCTTGGCGGAGGCGCGGTTCCTGGCCGTGTTGCGCCGGTGGGCGGGCAAGTTCTCCCCCTGGGTGGCCGAGGAGGGGGAAGCCGGGCTGGTGGTGGACCTGACCGGCTGTGCACATCTCTTCGGGGGCGAGGCGCCGCTGATGCAGGTGGTGCGGGACGATTGCCACGACATGGGGCTGGCGGTGCAGATGGGGCTTGCCGATACCCGCGGCGCGGCCTGGGCGCTCGCGCGCTATGCCGGACAGGGGGCCGCTACGGATCGCAGCGGGGATGCCATCGATCAGGAGGCGCGCGCCACCCGGTCCCGCGCGGGCAAGCGGCACTGGACCAAGGGCGGGCCTGCGCCACAGACGGCTACGCGGGATCCCGCGCCGGGCATGCGGATCGCAGCACCCGGCCAGACCTACAGCGCGCTGGCGCCCCTGCCCATCGCCGCGCTGCGGCTGGATGACGACACCACGGCGCAACTGGCCAGGCTGGGTCTGCGCCGGGTGCAGGACCTCGTGGGCCAGCCTCGCGCGGCGCTGGCCCGGCGGTTCGGCCGCGGGCTGGTGTATCGCATGGACCAGGCTCTGGGTTCCGCGCCCGAACCCGTGTCGCCGGCCAAGCCGCCCGACCATTTCGCCACCCGCCTGACCCTGCCGGAGCCTATCGGGCTGGCGGAGGACATGCTGGCCGGAATCGACCGCCTGTTGCCTGCGCTCTGCGCCCGGCTCGACAGGTCCCGCCGCGCCATCCGCCGCCTGCGGCTGGAAGCGCACCGCACCGATCACGGGGTGGAGGCGGTGGAGATCGCGCTCGCCCGCCCCTCGACCGACGCGCACCGCATCCGGCCGCTGCTGGAGATGAAGCTCGAGCATATCGATGCGGGCTTCGGCATCGACATGCTGCGGCTGGAGGCGGTGCAGACCGAACCGGTCTACGAAACCCGCGCCGTGGGCCACCTGGAGGCCGGACGCGCCGTGGCCGACCGCCTGGCCCGGACGGATGCGCTCGACGACCTCATGGGCCGGCTCGGCGCGCGGGTGGGGATGGAGGCGATTACCCGGCTGCACCCGGCCTCCTCCCATATCCCCGAGAAGACCGCCAAGGTGCTGGCCGCGGCGTGGTCGAAACCGCCCCAAGACCCCTGGCCCCGGGCGCCGGGTCCCCGGCCGCTGCTGCTCTGGCGGCCGGAGATCGTGCAGGCCCCCGATCAACCCGCACTGCCGTCCGAATTCCGCTGGCGCGGCCGCACACACAAGCTCACCCGCGCGAACGGGCCGGAGCGGATCGCGCCCGAATGGTGGCTGGACGAGCCCGAATGGCGCACGGGCACGCGGGACTACTGGCGTGTGACGGTGGAGACGGGCGAGGACCTGTGGCTCTACTTCGCCCATGGCGGCACGCTCTGTCCCGGCTGGTTCTGCCAGGGGATGTTCGCGTGACGAAGACCGGTTCAGGCGCTGAAGCCCGCATTTTCCAGAATCCGGACGCCGGCGATGCGCCAGCCGTCGCCGGTTTCGGCCATGGTGTATTCCAGCATGAAAATGCGGCCATTGCCGTCGACGATCCGAACATCCTGAAGCATGCGGCCAGTCTCCTGCCGCAGGTCGAGGTAATCGACTTCGGCCGGACGCCACACCATCGGATATCCGTTCCGAACCATGCGGCCGAAATTGTCCGGGGTCCGGAACATGTTCCGGATATTGGGATGCGCGAACGTGAAGGCTGTCACGAAATCATCCTCGAGAAAGGCGTCGATCTGGGACGAGATCACGTCCCGGATATCCCCCTCCTGCGCCGCCGCCGGAACCGGCACGGCGAGAATGAAAACCAGCAGAAATGATCGAAGAAAATTCATGGCAGTGCTCCCTCTCTCGACGGTCTCGTCATGAAAGATACGACTCCAGGACGCCGATGGTTTCAAATTTTGGAACAGATCGGCGCGGCGCCGCGTTCTGAAAGGGAGTTCAAGGAGGAAGGAGATGACCTATTCCGTGACGCGCGACGACTTCAATCTGACCGAAGCGCTGCGCCGGATCTCGCAGGATCAGATCGACCGAGCGCTGGCCTCGCTGACCGGCAACGGAGACCGTGGCGAAGCGGTTCACGACGCACGAAAGAGACTGAAGAAGCTGCGCGGGCTGATCCGGCTCGTTCGACCGGAATTCAAGGATTACAAGGTGGAGAACGCCGACCTCAGGGATACCGCGCGGCTGCTGTCGCCGCTTCGGGACCGGACCCCGTTGGTCGAGACTTACGACCGCATCACCGCGGATCGCCGCCGCATCGACCGGCGCGCCACGGCTCCCCTGCGACGCCGGCTCACGATCGACGCGCGCGCGGCGCTTGATGCGCCGCAAGCCCGGGACCGCATTTCCCTGGCCGTCGAACGCCTGCGCGGGACAAGGCGGCGGTCCCGCGACTGGGCCGTCGGCGGCGACGGGTTCGAAGCTGCCGCGGCCGGCATGGCAAAGACGATGAAGCGGGCCCAGAAAGCGATGCGGCTGGCCACCAAAAGCAATGATCCCAACGACATGCACGCCTGGCGCAAACGCGTGAAATACCATTGGTACCACGCCCGGCTGCTGAGGAAGAGCTTTCCGCCGCTCACCCAGCCCCATGTCAGACTGGCCGACGACCTTGGCGACATTCTCGGCGATCATCACGACCTGCACGTGTTCGAACCCCTGCTGGCCGACGCGCCCATTTCGCACGACGCGCGTGCCAGCCTGTCCGAAGCGATTGCGGATCAACGCAAGAGGCTGGAGGTCGAGGCGGCGCGCCTGGGACCGGCCTTGCTGGCCGGCGATGCGAAGGAGTTCGCGAAGCGCTGGCAGGTGTGGGCGGAAACATGGCCCGCGGCCTGAACACCGCCGTGCGGCCTGTCCGACCTGGACCGCTGGCACCGGGACGGAACCCGCCGGACCCCGTCAGGTTGCGAGCTTGCCCGCCAACGCGTCGTCGATCAGGGCCACCGTCTCCTCCACACCGTAAAGCGCGATGAACCCGCCGAACCGCGGACCCTGCGATGCGCCCAGCAGCACCTCGTAGAGCGCCCGGAACCACTCGCGCAGCGGCTCGAACCGGTCCCGGCCCACCGCGTAGACGATGGACTGCAGCGTTTCGTCGTCCCGCGCGCCGTCATGCGCCACGAGCGCCTCGCGCAGGGCCAGCAGCGCATCGCGCTCCACGTCGGTGGGCGCGCGATAGGTCTTCGCCGGCTTCACGAAGTCGTTGTAGTAGCGCACCGCGTAGCCGGCCGCCGCGTCGAGATCGGGATGCGTCTCGGGTGCGGCATCGGGTGCATAGCGGCGGATGAATCCCCATAGTGCGCTCTTGTCCTCGGCCCCGGAGACAGAGGCCAGGTTCAGCAACATCGCGAAGGAGACCACCATCCGGCTTTCGGGCACCTCGCCGCCGTGGATGTGCCAGACCGGGTTCGCCAGCTTCTGTGTCTCGTCCTGACCGGGATAGGCGCGCAACTGCTGGTGGTATTCGTCCACTGCCTTCGGGATCACGTCGAAGAACATCCGCTTGGCGGTCTTCGGCTTCTGGTACATGAAATAGCTCAGGCTCTCGGACGAGGCATAGGTCAGCCATTCGTCGATGCTGACCCCGTTGCCGGAGCTCTTGGAGATCTTCTGGCCGTTCTCGTCGAGGAAAAGCTCGTAGGTGTAATGCACCGGCGCCTTGTGACCCAGGATCTCGCAGATCCGGTCATAGATCGGCGTGTTGGTGGAATGGTCCTTGCCGTACATCTCGAAATCGACACCGAGCGCGGCCCAGCGCGCGCCGAAATCGGGCTTCCACTGCAGCTTCACGTTGCCGCCGGTAACCGGCAGCGTCATCTCGTCGCCGGATTCGGGATCGTCGAAGGTCACCGTACCCGCGCCCGCATCCACATGCTTCATGGGGACATAGAGCACGCGCCCCGTCTCCGGATGGATCGGCAGGAAGATCGAATAGGTCTGCTGACGCTCCTCGCGGAGCGATTTCAGCATCACCTTCATGATGTCGTCATAGCGTTCGGCCGCGCGCACGAGCACCTCGTCGAACTGCCCCGAACGATAGAAATCCGTGGCGGAGACGAATTCGTACTCGAAGCCGAAGGTGTCGAGGAACCGCCGCAACATCGCATTGTTGTGATGGCCGAAGCTCTCGAACTTGCCGAACGGGTCCGGAACGCTCGTCAGGGGTTTTTGCAGATGCGGCTGAAGGTCGCCGGGGTTGGGCACGTTGCCGGGCACCTTGCGCATCCCGTCGAGGTCGTCGGAAAAGCACACCAGACGCGTCGGAATGTCGGAGATCGTCTCGAACGCGTGGCGCACCATCGTCGTGCGCGCCACCTCCCCGAAAGTGCCGATATGCGGCAGGCCGGATGGGCCGTAGCCGGTCTCGAACAGAACGTGGCCCTTGGCGGGCGGAGCGTTCTCGTAGCGTTTCAGGATGGCGCGCGCCACTTCGAAAGGCCACGCCTTGCTGTTCATCGCCGCGTCCCGCATGCTGCTCATCTTCGCTCCAGTTCTGCCCGCGCACCTGTGCAAAAGGCAGCCACTCCCTATTGTGCCGCCCCGTAGCCGTCAATAACTTGGCCACGAAGTCAGCGGAAAGGACCAAAGGCCCGTGTCTCAGGAAGTACATTCGCTCAGCGCGCAGGATTGCCTCGTGGCGATGATGATCGCGGTTTCCGCGTCCGACGAGAACATCCGCACGGCGGAACTCGTCAAGATCAACGCTGCGGTGAACCACCTGCCGGTGTTTGCCGGTTATGACGAGGACCGGCTGAACATGGTCGCCCAGACCGTGTTCGACCTCTTCGAGCAGGAGGATGGCCTTGATGCGCTGTTTGGCCTGATACGGGAGAACCTGCCGTCGCGCTTGTACGAGACCGCCTATGCGCTGGCCTGCGACGTTGCCGCCGCGGATGGCGCCCTCGCGGAACCGGAATTGCGGCTTCTGGAAGAAATGCGCCACGAGCTCGATATCGATCGTCTCCATGCGGCGGCCATCGAACGGGGTGCGCGCGCGCGGCATGCAACCCTCTGACTTTCCGCCGCCTGACTCGGCGCGATGCCGGCAGAAAACACGGAGACCGAGGCGTCATGGCCGACTGGTCCGACCTTGACAGGGAACTGAACCGGTGGGAGGCGGCGGGGCTCGTTCCGACCTTCTGGTGGCGCGACGACGACGCGGAGCGGCCCTGCCCCGCGCTGGACCGGCTGCTGGCGTTGTCCCGGCGTCACGGTCTGCCGCTGCATCTGGCCGTGGTCCCGGCGGGGGCCGGGCCGGAGTTGTCGGAACGGCTGGCGCGGGAACGCGACGTCTTCGCCCTGCAGCACGGGCTTGCGCACCTCAACCATGAACCGCGCGGGCTGGGCGCGTCGGAAATCGGCGACAACCGCGAGATCACTCGGCAACTCGACGATCTGCGCGACGGTTGGCAGCGGCTGAACGCGGCGGAGATCCCGAATCTTCTTGCCGCCCTGGCGCCGCCCTGGAACCGGATCTCGGCGGTCACCGTGGGGCACCTCGCCGGGCTCGGCTACAAGGCGCTCTCCACCTCGCACCCGCGCGCGCACCGCATGCCGGCCGAGGGGCTGATGCAGGTCAACATCCACGTGGACCCGATCCGCTGGAAGGATGGGGCCGGCTTCCGGGGCACCGCGCGCATTCTCGACGCCATATGCCAGCACCTGGCCGACCGGCGCCTTGGCCGCGTCGACAGCGGCGAGCCGACCGGCATCCTGACCCATCACCTGCAAACGGACGAGGAGGTCTGGGACTTCCTCGATGCGTTCTTCGACCATCTGCCGCGTGGGCGCGTGGACTGGGTGCGGCTTTCCGATCTGATCGACGCGGCCTGACCCGCGATGGTCGAGATCGCCCATGCCCGGCCCGAGGAGCGCGAAGAGGTCGCCCGGTTCATGCAGGCGGCTTTTCCCAAGGCGAAATGGTCCATCGACGGCTGGCGAAGGCTTCTCGACGGACGATGGGGCGGGCCGGACGACAGCTTTGCCGTCACCGCACGTGACGATGGCCGGCTGGTGGGCGTGCTGGGCCTGGTGACGGCGCGGCGGCCGGGGCCCTCCGGAATGCAGGTGACTGCGAACATGACCTCGTGGTACCTGCTGAAACCCTATCGCAGCGGCGGGGTCGGCGGGCGGATGATCCGGCATGCCGCGGCCGATCCGAGTGTGACGGTCACGAATTTCTCCAGCTCCGCCCGCGCGGTAGGCGCGGTGGAGCGCGCGGGGCTTGCCCGGCTTGACAGCGAACGGCTGATGTTTCGCCCGCGTCCGTCCAGGTCGCCTCTGACGGTGCATGCAGACCCGCTGGCGCTGGGCGATGCGATCCC
>CBDUPF010000209.1:0-7509 GCA_965369035.1 uncultured Aliishimia sp. | reverse complement strand
TTGGCGAGCCGGATCAAACGTGTGCTGGAACGGGCCGAAGAAACGGTTCGGACGGATGCTGGATCAAGCTACAAGGAAGCTGCCGAATGACAAATCCGGGCACTGCCACCGGTCCAGCGCCCAGGGTTCTGACCATCGTGCTGAACTACAAGACAGCCGACATGACCCTGGACTCCGTCGCCGCAGCCCGTCTCGCGATGGAGGGCATACCCGGCGGGATCATCATCGTCGATAATGACAGCCAGGACGGTTCGTTCGAGAAGATTTCGGCACATGTCGCCCGCGAGGGCTGGGATGCCGAGGGCCGTGTCCGCGTGGTTCAGGCGGGTCACAATGGTGGCTTCGGGGCCGGCAACAACGTGGGCATTCGTGCGGGCCTGGCAGACGGATCCGCCCCAGACTATGTCTATGTGCTCAACTCGGATGCCTTCCCTGCCCCGGATGCGATCCGCGTTCTGCTGGACCATCTGGAAGCCACGCCCGAAGCGGGTTTTGCGGGCAGCTACATCCACGGCCCCGAAGGCGACACCCATCTGACGAGCTTTCGCTTTCCCTCGATCGCCAGCGAATTCGAAGGCGCGATCCGCTTCGGACCGGTCAGTCGTCTTCTGAAGAATTACCGGGTGCCGGTAGAAACCCCCGCGCAAACCACAGCGGTGGGTTGGGTTGCCGGGGCCAGCCTGATGATGCGCCAGTCCGTTCTGGACGAGATCGGTCTCTTCGACGAAACATTCTTCCTCTATTTCGAGGAAACCGATCTTTGCCTGCGCGCTGCCCGGACCGGACACCGCATCGATTACGTTCCTGCCAGCAAGGTTACCCATATCGGATCGGTTTCTACCGGCATGAAGGAATGGAAGAGCATGCCATCCTACTGGTACGATAGCCGGTGGCATTACTTTTCCAAGAATTACGGCCGTCTCTATGCCATAGCCGCCACCGCGATGCATCTTCTGGGCGGAAGCTTGCACTACCTGCGCTGTCTTGTATTCCGACGTGAGCGCAAAGTGACCTCGGGTTTCCTGACCACGATGCTTATCCATGACCTCCGCGCGCTTCTGCGACCGCCCGCCACCTCGCCTTTGAGCAAGCGCCAAGGCACTGTTTCCCAATCCTGAGTCACACACGTTCGGATTTTACATGTCCCATTTCAGCTCCGTCATCATTGGCAATGAAAGCCTCGTTATTCAATGCGGGGAGATCCTTCTGGAAAACGGGCACGATGTGCGCGCCGTGGTCACCCGCAATGCCGATGTGCGCGCCTGGGCTGAAGGGCGCGACCTGACCGTGGTGGCGGCGGGACCGGGGCTGGCTGACCGGCTGGCGGGGCAGGAATTCGACTGGCTGTTGTCGATTGCCAATCTCGACATCATTCCGCAGGCGGTTCTGGCGATGCCCAAGCGCGGCGCAGTGAATTTCCATGACGGCCCCCTGCCCGCCTATGCGGGGCTGAATGCACCGGTCTGGGCAGCGCTGGCGGGCGAGGCTGAACATGGCATCAGCTGGCACATGATCGAAGGTGGCGTGGACGAGGGCGACGTGATCGCAACTGCGCGCTTCCCCGTCTCTGACGCTGACACGGCGCTGACGCTCAACACCAAATGCTATGCCGCAGCCATCGACAGCTTCCCTACTGTGGTGGCGGAACTGGAAAAACCGGACCCTGCCCGGCAAGCCCAGGATCTGTCACAGCGCAGCTATTTCGCCCGTGATGACCGGCCCGACGCGGCTGCGCGGCTTGATTTCACCCGGCCTGCGGCGGATCTGGCGCGGATGATCCGTGCGCTCGATCATGGCGATTACTGGAACCCGCTCAGCATCGCCAAGTTCGAGGCCGGCGGGCAGGTCTGGCTCGCGCATGAGGCGCATGTGGCCACCGGATCCTCTGGTGCGGCCCCAGGCGCGGTGCTGGCCGCGGATGCCGATCTGCTATCCGTCGCCACCGGCGCGGGCGATCTGGTCCTGACCCGGATCACCGATTGCAATGGCACGCCCGCCGCGCCTCAGAACATCACCCGCGTAGGGGCAATCCTGCCCGCGCTCCCGGCGCAGACCGCTGCGACCCTGACAGAGGCGCTCGCTCCGCTGGCCGCAAAGGATCCGGCCTGGCGCAAAGCGATGGAAGCTGTGGTCCCGCTCGACCTGCCTCTCTTGCAGCCCGCCGACGGCCCGCATCAGCCCATTGCGCGCCCCGTGGCCCTGCCCGAAGGGCTGTCACCCGACAAGGCCTGCGCCGCCTTTGCCCTTCTGGGCGCGCGGCTCTCTGGCGCGGGCCGGGTCGATCTGGCCTTGCATGCGCCTGTGCCGCAAGGCCCGGCCGCAGCCTATATCGCTGACTGGCTGCCGCTGCGCGCCGAACAGAGCGACAGTTTTTCCGCCATGGCCGCGGCGCTGACCGCCGCCATGGAAGAAGCCCGCGCCCGTGGTCCCTTTGCCGCCGATCTGATCGCACGCCTGCCCGGGGCCGAGCCCCCCGCCCTGCCCGCTCTGGGTCTGTCCGAAGATCCCGAAGCAGGCCTCGTGGCCCAAACCGCACTGACCTTCGCGATAGGGTCCGGAGCGGCGATGCTTTTTGCCGACAAGTCCCGGATCAGCGACGCGGCGCTTGATCTCTATGCCGCGCGGCTGACACATCTTCTGGCGCATCTGGGCGATAGCGACGATCCGGCAGCCCTGCCGATCCTGCCCGATGCCGAACGCCAGCAGGTGGTGGTGGACTGGAACGCCACCGACAAGCCCTATGATGCCGGTCTCTGTGTACATCAGGCCTTTGAAGCACAGGCGGCACGCAGCCCGCAGGCCGAAGCGCTGGCCTTCGAGGGCAAAAGCCTGAGCTATGCAGAGCTTGACGCGGCAGCCAACCGCATGGCCCACCAACTGGTCGCGATGGGGGTGAAGCCGGGCAGCATCGTCGGGCTGCACCTGCCGCGCTCGGCAGAGCTTGTGATTGCCGCCTTTGCCATCATGAAGGCAGGTGGGGCCTACCTGCCGATGGATCCCGCCTACCCCGCCGAACGCACCGCACTTTACATCGAAGACAGTCGAGCGGCGGTGATCGTGACCAATGCAGAGCTTGCCGCCACCCTGCCGCAAAGCGCTGCGCAAATCCTCGACATCGCCACTGACATGAGCGCCCAGCCGGAAACAGCCCCCGACAGTGGGGTCACGGGCGCGGATCTGGCCTACATGATCTATACATCCGGCTCGACCGGGCGGCCCAAGGGGGTGATGGTCGAACATCGCAACGTGGCCAATTTCTTTGCCGGCATGGATGATCGTATCGATCACAAGCCCGGCGGGGTCTGGCTCGCTGTCACCTCTCTGTCCTTCGACATCTCCGTGCTGGAGATTTTCTGGACGCTGGCGCGGGGCTTCAAGCTGGTGCTTTCAGGCGATGAAAGCCGCGCATTGGTGGCCGGCGATGCCCCTTCGGGTGCAGGGCTCGGCGGCATGGAATTCAGTCTCTATTACTGGGGCAATGACGATGGCGTGGGCCGGGACAAGTACCGCTCGCTTCTGGAAGGCGCGAAATTCGCCGATGAAAACGGGTTCTGCGCAGTCTGGACACCCGAGCGGCATTTCCACGCCTTCGGCGGCCCCTACCCCAACCCCTCGGTCACCGGCGCGGCAGTGGCCGGGCTGACAAAGAATATCGGCGTGCGGGCCGGGTCCTGCGTGGCGCCGCTGCACCATACTGCGCGCATCGCCGAGGAATGGGCGGTGATCGACAACCTGACAAACGGGCGCGCAGGCCTGGCGATTGCCAGCGGATGGCAGCCGGATGACTTCGTGCTGCGCCCCGAAAACACCCCGCCCGAGAACAAGCCCGCGATGTTCCGCCAGATCGCTGATCTGCGCAAACTCTGGGCCGGCGAGCCGGTGGAATTTCCCCGCAAGGACGGGCAGATGCATGCGGTCATCACTCAGCCGCGGCCGATCTCGAAAACCCCCGATCTGTGGGTGACCACGGCCGGCAATCCCGAGACCTGGAAAGAAGCCGGGCGTAACGGCTGCCATGTGCTGACACACCTGTTGGGCCAGTCCGTCGAAGAGGTCGGCGAGAAGATCAAGCTTTACCATGAAGCGCTGCGCGAAGCCGGGCATGATCCGGCCCGCTTCAAGGTGACGTTGATGTTGCACAGCTTCCTGGCAGACACCCGCGACGAGGCCCGCGAAATCGCGCGCGAGCCGATGAAGGATTACCTGCGCTCTGCCGCGGGGCTTATCAAGCAATATGCCTGGGCCTTCCCCGCCTTCAAGAAACCCAAAGGCGTGGACAATGCCTTCCAACTCGATCTGGGATCGCTGACAGAAGAGGAACTGGAAGGTATCCTTGATTTCGCTTTTGAGCGCTATTTCAACGACAGCGGGTTGTTCGGCACGGTCGAGGACGCGCTGGCGCGGGTTGCGCAGGTCAAGAGCTTCGGCGTGACCGAAATCGCCTGCCTGATCGATTACGGCATCGACGTGGACACGATCCTTACCGGGCTGAAGCCGCTGGCAGAGGTGGTGCGCATCGCCAATGAAGGCGCAGGCCCGGCCGAGGATGACTATTCCATCGCCGCCCAGATCGTCCGGCATGGCGTGACCCATATGCAATGCACGCCGTCGATGGCGCGGATGCTGGTGATGAATGAAGAAGCCAGTGACGCGCTGGCCCATGTCAAACATCTGATGGTGGGCGGAGAGGCCCTGCCCGGCGCGTTGGTGGGCGAGTTAGGCGGTCTGACCCGCGCCCATATCGAGAATATGTATGGGCCCACCGAGACTACGATCTGGTCCACCACCCAGACGGCTGCGGCCGGCGCTGGCGTTGTGGGCATCGGCACGCCCATCGCCAATACGCAAGTCTATGTGCTGGATGACGCCCTGCAGCCGCTGCCCATCGGTGTCGCGGGCGAGCTTTTCATCGGCGGCGACGGGGTGACACGCGGCTATTGGGAGCGGCCCGACCTGACGGCGGACCGTTTCATCCCCGATCCCTTCTCGGATCGGGAAGGCGCGCGGCTCTATCGCACGGGCGATCTGATGCGCTGGCGCATGGACGGCACGCTTGATTTCCTTGGCCGGACCGATTTCCAGGTCAAGCTGCGCGGTTACCGGATCGAACTGGGAGAGATCGAGAGCGTCATCGACACTCTGGACGGCATCCGCCAGTCGGTGGTGGTCGCGCGCGAGGACCAGCCAGGCGTGCAGCAACTGGTGGCCTATCTGCTGACCGACAATCCGGTGGAGGAGGCCAAGCTCAAATCCGCGCTTGCCGATCATCTGCCCGCGCATATGATCCCGGCGCGGTTCGTGGCGATCGATGCTTTCCCGCTGACCCCCAACAAGAAGGTGGACCGCAAGGCGCTGCCCGCGCCCAAGGCACCTACCCGCGCGGCAGCCCCCCGTCCGACACCGCAGCCTGCCACCGCACCGGCCGCAAACGGGGCTACGCCATCGACTGGCGAGGGTCGCAGCACGGAAGAGATCACCGCCGAAATCGCCGCCGTTTGGGGGGCGACGCTTGGAGTGGGCGATATTTCGGCGCGGGACAATTTCTTCGATCTGGGCGGGCACTCGCTTCTGGCGGTGCAGGCGCATCGGGAAATCCGCACCCGGCTGGGAGTGACGAAGCTGTCGATCACCGACATCTTCCGCTTCCCTGTTCTGGGCGATCTTGCCGAAGCGGTTCAGGGCAAGTTGGGTGGCGGTGCGGCCCCTGCCCGTCCCGCGACACCAACTGCGCAAACTTCCTCTGGCCCGACGGGCTCCGCCACGCCTGCAACCGGAAATGCCCGCGCTGATGCCATGGCGCGGCGCCGGGAAATGCGCGCCCGCCGGTCCCGGCAGCCCGAATGACCGACCTGCCCGCGCTGGCCGCTGCCTTGCGTGCCTGCGTGGGTCCCGGTATCGGCGTGGGTGTCGCCGACCCCCGTGGCGTGTCCGCCCCGCTCTTCCCGGAAGAGGCGGAGGCTACCCGGAAGATGGTCGAAAAGCGCCACAGGGAATTTGCTGCCGGGCGCGCCGCCGCACGCGCCGCCATGGCGGAACTGAGCCTGCCGCCTATGGCCATAACCATGGGGTCGGATCGTGCTCCCGTCTGGCCAAAGGGCCTGTGCGGATCGATCTCCCATTGCGCCGGAGCCGCCGTCGCGGTTGTCGCGCCGCTTGACCAAGCCGCAACCCTTGGCATCGACATCGAGGAAGCCACGCCTCTGGAGATGGACCTCTGGCCCGAGATCCTGACACAGGTAGAGCAGGACTGGCTGATGCGCCAACCCGAAGCGACACGCGGCCGACACGCCAAAACAATATTTTCCGCCAAAGAGGCTGTCTACAAAGCCCAATACCCGCTGACCGGGCGGATGCTGGGTTTCGGAGATATTACGATCAAACTAAATCCACCGGACTTTCACGCCAGCTTGGCCTTTGGCAGCGCATCCTTGCCGGACATGATCACCGGACATATCCTGTGGATCGAAAGCTTCGTGACTGGGGTCTCCGATCCAATTCGCCTTGTCCCAGAAGGCAACGCTGAAACCCAATCTCTGTGCCGTTAAAATTTGCCCAAACATACAAACCTTGGAGCCGCCGTGAATTCTCAAAAACCGCCTGTCTTGGTCCATGTAGGGTACATAAAAACCGGCACGACATACCTGCAGAAAAGAATCCTGTCTCAACCCGGTAGTGATCTGGCCTTGGCTGCAGGAGAAATGACACGTGCTCAAACTGTTCAGAACATTCTTCTGGCTGATGATTATTCGTTTGATCCAGACGAGATTCAAAAACGGATGGAAGCCATTTCTTCACCCGTACGAAGCCTCGGAAAAATCCCTGTATGGTCAGAAGAATCATTGCTCGGGGACCCTCCCACTCGCCGATATGACGGGTTCAGCAACGCACGCAAGCTCCATGCAGTTTTTCCAGATGCCCTAATCTTGATTACGATACGGCGCCAACAATCAATCGCACTGTCGATGTACCGGGAATATGTTCTTGGAGAAGGAAAGCTACCTATAACCAGCTTTATCGGTACGGGCGACGAAGCTCTTTCATTCACTCCGATACTGCGGCCAGAATTTCTTTGTTATGATCGGGCAATCCATCACTACAAGATGCTGTTCGGCCCAGATCGCGTTCTTGTCCTTCCACAAGAAATGTTGGCTCAAGATCCTGCAGACTACGTCAAGACACTTGCCGACTTCACAGGCTGCAAAGTGCCATCAGTCTCCTCGTCTGGAAGAGAACATGTCGGAGAAAAACTGCCGGCCTTGGCGCTCCGTCGGTTTTCCAACCGATTGGTTGCTCACGACTCGATGAAACCCGGACGACATGGGCTTTCCAAAGTCTCGGATCGCATAGTGCGCTTGGTCAACCGTCTGACACCAAAAAATTTGGACACCAGCTTCAAGCGTCGTTATTTTGTCTGTATCTGTAATGCTTGAGTCCTGGAATGGAAATGTACGTGAGCCAGGAGGGGGAGAACAAAGATATGCTCAATCCGAACACGGTCCAGGGTAGCCG
>CBDUPF010000208.1:0-7558 GCA_965369035.1 uncultured Aliishimia sp. | reverse complement strand
AACTCGCTGAAGGCAGGTTTCATGAAGCGAACTGAGTCTCAGGTCACAACCGTCGTATCGGACATGTTCCCACCCTTGTCCGACAGTGTTGCTGCCGAGATTGGCATGCTTTTCGACAATCGGCTCGACTGTGTGAAGTTGCTCGATGGCGAAGGGCGGCTCATGCGGATCAACGCCTGCGGGGTCAGCGCCCTCGAGATCTCGGACCCATCCGACGCAATCGGATCCTGTTATTTCGACTTCTGGTCCGGGCTGGATCGATCCGCGGCCGTTGACGCGGCAGATGCTGCGCGCAGCGCCGGCAGCGGGCGGTTCTCTGGCACATATGTCAGCCCGTCCGGCAAGCGCAGTATCTGGGACGAGGTTATCACGGTCTTGCGCGCCGAGGATGGCACGGTGGCCGGATTCCTGGTGGTCTCGCGGGATGTCACCCACCTGCGCGCGAGTCTCCTGAAGCAGCAGGCCACGGCCGAGCTTTGCCTGATGGCGTTGGGATCGGCTACGTTTCAGGAGGTGCTCGACGCCTGTGTCGAACGGCTGTCGACCGAGTTGCATTGCCCGCTGACCAAGGTGCTTCAGTTCGCCGACGAGGCGGACGAGTTGACCCTTGTGGCTGGGGTCGGCTGGGCTGACGGGCTCGTCGGCCACGGGAGGGTCGGCGTCGATCGCGACTCGCAGGCCGGAGTCACACTGACAAGCGATGATCCGGTCATTGTCGAGGACCTGACGACCGAGACCCGTTTCAGTGGGCCGCCGCTCTTGCGTGATCATGGTGTTCGCAGCGGGATGAGCACGACCATTCTCGGTCCCGGACACCGTCCCTTCGGTGTCTTGGGTGTCCACTCGACAAAGCCCCGCAAGTTCGACCAATCAGACGTCGATTTCCTCGTGGCTGTCGCGGGCATCATCGCGTCGCGCTGGCGCCAGGAGCACGCCGAGGCCAGCAACCGCGTGTTGATGCGCGAGATGGCCCACCGATCGGGTAACCTGCTGCAGGTCGTGAACTCGATCTTCTCGAGCACGATGCGGGAGGCCCAAGACATCGTGGAGGCGCGGTCGAAGTTCTCCGAAAGACTGTCGGCGATGGCCAGAGCCAACCTGTTGCTGGCGCGCGGCGGTTGGTCGTCGGCTCCGCTGCAGGCGGTGCTCGAAAACACGCTTGAACCGTTCGGGCGGAATTTTGCGTTCGAAGGCCGCGACGTCGTCCTGCCCGGTCAGGTCGCGTTCGACTTGTCGCTCATCTGTTTCGAGCTTGGCACCAACTCGGCCAAGTACGGCGCCTTCGGACCCGGCGATGGTGAGGTTCGGCTCGGTTGGAATCTGACCCGGGAGGGAGACGACCGGTTGCTCGAGATAATCTGGGAAGACACGTCGCAGCCAAGCCGGTCCGAAGCGGTGGGCTCGGGCTTCGGCACCCGCCTGATCCGCCAGATCCTTGAGATGCAATACCAGGGCGGGATGACGGTCGAGAATACGCCCCGCTACCGCTGCGCACTTCGACTTGTGCTGCCGCGGTACGCCGAGACGGCATAGGAGATGATGAAACGGGGAAACCGGAAGCCTTTCAGGCGGGCAGACGTAATCTGGCTGATCATGAGAGATCGCCCAGCAGTCAGTTGAACACTCAGCACCAGGCTGTCATCGCCTCCTGGAACGGTCGGGTGAAATCGTCGGCCGCGGCGTGGTTGTTTTCGGCGTAGTCCGCACCCAGCGTGGCCTTGCGCTGCTCCAACCCCTTCGGAATGAGGTCCTCGTCGAATTCGCTCATCGCTTTCCCCCATTTGCAAGTGAAGAGCCGGGTCAGGATGCCCGGCGCGGGCCCAGCACAGCCAGGCGAAAGGGGATGGTGTCGGGAGGCGAGGCGGTCCCGTCACATATTGCTGTCGATCCAGTGGCTCATCAGCTTGCGGTCCTTGAAGCACTCGTCGGGCACGGCGCGCCGCTTTACCCGCGCGATACGTTCGGCAAAGGCCACCTGTCGAGAGGAGGGGTAGTCGGAAAACCGAGACCTGGCCACCGTCTGGCCCTTGTTGTCCTCGATCCATTGCGAGAGCCGCGCCCGGTCGGAGAGCACCGCGTCGGGCAGCGCGATCCGGTTGCGCGCAGCGATCTGGCGCGCAAACTGCAACTGCTTCTCGCTCACCGGCAGGCGGTGATAGTCGTTGCTGTCCCCGGCCGTCTCGACCGTCGGCGGGGCGGTGAAATCGAATGACATCTGCATGTTTCAACCCTCCATCGGATCGACACTTCATAGTTAGAACATTAGGGGAACATTGTCAACTTCGTGTAGAATTCCCCGATGCTTGCACAATATATGGGTGTCGCGCGGCGCGGTTTCAACATCTTGGGCCGCGGAGCCCGTGGCCGCGACCGGACGCGGCCATAGGGCATTGCGTGCGGTGTCCCGGAACTCACCATGGACATTCTGCGCGAAACTTGATGCCATCGGTGCGTGGGTCGGGCCACTGAAACCAAAGCAACCGAAAGGGATGTCATGCAGATCGACGCAGAGCGGTTTCTGAAGGACCTTCATCACCTGCGCGAATTCGGCAAGGCCGGGCCCGGCGTGCAGCGGCCGGCCTATTCCGCGCCTGATGTCGCGGCGCGCGCCTGGCTGGTGGAACGGATGCGGGAGGCGGGTCTCAGCCCGGAGGTCGATGCGATGGGCAACGTCTTCGGGCTGGCGGATGGGCCGTCACTGTTGCTGGGCTCGCATTCCGACAGCCAGCCGGAAGGGGGATGGCTCGACGGGGCGCTGGGGGTGATCGCGGCGCTGGAGGTCGCCCGCAGTGCCAGGGAGGCGGGCGGACCCGCGGTGTCGGTCGTCAGTTTTCAGGACGAGGAGGGCCGCTGGGGAGTCACCACGGGCAGCACCGTTTGGTCCGGAAAGCTCCTGCAGGAGGAGGCGGACGCGCTGACCGATCATGCGGGGCTGACATTGGGCGACGCGCGCAAGGTCATGGCAGAGATGGTGACGGGCGCGGTCGCACCGGACCGGTTCACCGGGTTCATGGAACTGCATATCGAGCAGGGACCGACACTCGATACCGCGGGCGAGCAGATCGGCGTGGTGACCGATATCGTGGGCATTCGTGACATGCGGATCACGTTATCGGGTCAGCAGAACCATGCGGGCACGACGCCCATGCAGCTGCGACGCGATGCGTTCCAGGGCCTTGCCTCCTTCAACCGTCTCATTGCCGAACGGTTCGACGCTGTCGTCACACCGCAGACCGTCTGGACGATCGGGCATGTCAGCCTGCATCCGAATGCGTCGTCCATCGTGCCGGGGAAGGCCGTGTTCTCGATGCAGTGGCGCGACGGGGACAGTGCGCGGCTGGACCGGATGGAGGAGATCATCCGCCAGAGCGCTGCGGAGGCGGCGGAGTCCCACGGGCTGGAACTGGAATTCGGCACGATGCTGGGACTGGAGCCGGTGGCGATGAACGCACGTCTGCGCACCGCGCTGGAGACCGCGGCCGAGGAGATTGCGCCCGGCCGCTGGCGCAAGATGCCCTCGGGCGCGCTGCACGATGCGACCAACGTGTCGCGGCACCTGCCGGTCGCCATGCTCTTCGTGCCGTCGATCGGCGGGATCAGCCACGATTTCGCCGAAGACACGGCCGAAAATGATCTGGTGGCCGGTTGTCGTGTGCTCGCGCGCGCCGTGAGCGCGCTGGGAGGATGACGGGACGCCGCTCGCCTGCGGCCTCGCCCCGCCCGCCATCCCGCAGAACGGCTGAAATGTGACGGTCCCGGCGCCGTTCCGGGACAGTCAGGACCAGTGGACATCCCCGAGAAAGATGTAGCCCGCGCCGTAGATCGTCTTGATGAGCCGCGGGTTCTTCGGATCCTCGCCCAGCTTCGTGCGAAGGCGCGAGATCCGGACGTCCATCGCCCGGTCGAAGCTTTCGCCCGCCGTACCGCCCAGGGCATCGAGCATCTGCGCCCGGCTGATCAGCCGTTTCGGACTGGCGAGGAAGAGCCGCAGGAGTTCGGCCTCGGCGTGAGAGAGCGTCGTTTCGGTCCCGTCCGCGGCGATCAGCGCATAGCGGTCGAAATGCGCGGTCCAGCCGTTGAAACGCGCCGTTCGGGTAGCGCCGGGCGCCGCACGGGGACTTCGCAGGCGCGCACGTATCCGTGCCACGACCTCCGCGGGGTCGAAGGGCTTGGTGATGTAGTCGTCGGCGCCGAGCTCCAGCCCCGCAATCCGGTCCTGCACCTGGGCACGGCCCGAGATGATGATGACGATCGCCCCCTGTTCCAGTGCAAGGCGGTGAACGATGGCCAGCCCGTCGGTGTCGGGCAGCGAGAGGTCGACGAGGCAGACATCCGGGCGGTGCGTCTTGAGTGCGGCTTCGAAATCGCGCGCGCGGGCGTGGGTCTGTGTGCGGAACCCGGCCTCGGTCAGCGTATCGGCCAGCAGCGCGCGGATGTCGGGTTCGTCGTCGAGGATTGAGATCAGCGGCGCGGGCGTCATTCGGCAGCCTCCGGGGACAGAAGTCCCGACAGTGTCTGCCGGTCGAAGGGTTTGCGCAGGACCGGCGCAAGGTCACGGGCCGCTCGGTGCAGCGGGTCGTCGGACGGCAGCGAGGTCATCAGCACGAGCGGAAGCCCGGTCCCGTCGAGACGCCTGGCGAGGTCGACGCCGGTGGTCTCCCCGCAGAGGTGAAGGTCCGACAGCACCAGCCCGATCCCCGGCACCTCGCCGATGAGGTCGGTTGCCTCCTCGGCCGAGACCGCTTCGATGACGGCATGTCCGAGACCGGTCAGCATGTCGCGGATCTCGACCCGCAGGGTGTCGTCGTCTTCCACCAGAAGAACGAGCCCGCCGGAAAGCAGCGGCGCGGGCCGCAGCGGCAGGCGCAGCGTGATCCGTGCGCCCGTATCCGAATTGGCGAGCTGGAGATCGCCGCCCGCGAGCTTTACCATGTCGTAGACCATGGGCAGGCCCAGACCCGAGCCTTCGGTCCCCTTGGTGGTGAAGAACGGCTCGAGGGCCCGGTCCAGGACGGTCTCCGACAGGCCGGGGCCGGTATCGTCCACCACGAGCTCGATCCAGGTGTCCGAGACGGTACGGGCGGTCAGCCTGATCCGGCCCTCCGCCCCACAGGCGTCCCGCGCGTTCAGGATCAGGTTCAGAAGTGCATCCTGCAGCATGCCCGGATCAAGCAGAACCGGCACGTCCGGCAGATGCCGCCGGAGGTCGAGAACGATGCCGTCGGGCAGGGTGGACCGCGCGAGTGTCATGAAATCCGCAAGCAGGGTACCGAGGTCCGTGGCACGTGCGCGGTAGGGCCGCGCAGCGGTCATGTCGCCGATCCGGTCAAGAAGTGCTCCACCCCGCCGCGTCGCCGCGAGCGTGCCGTCGATCAGCGTCCGCGCCTCTGCCGGTAATCCCTCGAGCCGTCTGAGCCGCCCCTGCAGCCCGAGGATGATCGTCAGCAGGTTCGAGAAATCATGCGCCATGCCGGAGGTCATCTGCGCGGCGAGGTTGCGGCGGTGGGTCTGCTGCAGGGCCGAGCGTGCCTGGGTCTCCTCGGTCACGTCCATCGACAGGATGTTGATCCCGCCATGCCTGTCCGGTGTGAAGGCCGCGCGGATGCGCCGGGCCGAGGGTGTATCGGTGAACTCGAAAACCGACTCTTCGCCGCGGTGGGCCGCCTCGATCCGTGGCGCGATCCGGGCCAGGGTCTCCTCCCCGAGCACCTCGCCCAGGCTGCGCCCGACGATATCGGACGGCCGGCCCGGCAGGATCGCCGACAACTTGCGGTTTGAATAGGTATAGACCCCGTCGGCATCCACATGGGCGATATGGGCCGGCATCATCTCCGTCGTGAGCCGGGTCTGCGCTTCGGACCGGGTAAGCTGGCGCTTGGTCTCTTCCAGCGCCGTGACGGTCGCGGCGAGCTTGCGGTTGGCCGCGGCCAGTTCTTCGGCGCGCGACAGCAGTTCCTCGCTCAACTCCTCCGACTTGGCGCGCAACAGCGCCTCCTGCGCCTTCACCTGCGTGATGTCGGTATAGACCGCGACCCAGCCGCCTTCGGGCAGCGGTGAGCCTTCCACCGAGATCGTGCGTCCGTTGGCGCGGGTCCGCTCCATGTAGTGCGGCTCGAACGCGCGGGCCTGGGCGACCCGTTCGGCGACGAAACGTTCGGGATCCGCGATGGGCCCGTATTCGCCGGACCGGACGAGGTGCCAGATCGTGTCCTCGAAATCCGCGCCGGGGGTCGCCAAAGCATCGGGCAGGGCGAACATCTGCTGGAATGGCGCATTGCTGACCTGGAGCTTCAGGTTCTCGTCATAGATCGACATGGCCTGCGCGATCAGGTTCAGGCCGGCGGTGGTCATGCGGGATCTGCGGGTATCGGCCATCGGTCGCCTCTCAGTGCCCGGTCCTGCGGCGCGCGACACCGGTGCCGCTACGCCGAGCTGTCCGGATTACGGGCGCCCCGGCGCAACCTTCTGGAAAAAGCTCTCCGATGGTGTCCACGGTCCTCCCCTTTTGCCCATGCGACGGTTAGTGTGACTATGGCCGAACACGTCACACCGCAAGCGGAAGCGCAAGGACAGACCCCTGAAACACAAGCATCACCATCACGTCGGGCCCGAAAGCGGAGACGCCCGGGTCGCGGCCGCCGTCGCCATCAATCTCGCGCTGACGATCGCGCAGTTCGTGGGCGGCATCCTGTCGGGCAGCCTCGCGCTCATCGCCGATGCGCTCCACAACCTGTCCGACGCCATCGCGCTGATCATCGCCTTTGCCGCGCGCCGCATCGCCCGTCGCCCCGCGGACGCCCGCATGACCTTCGGGTACCGCCGCGCCGAGGTGGTCGCGGCGCTGATGAACTATACCACACTGATCGTGATGGGGCTTTACCTCGCCTACGAAGCCGTGCTGCGGCTGTTCGATCCGGCGGAGGTCGACGGCTGGCTGGTCGTGATCATCGCGGGCGTGGCGGTTGTCATCGATGCGATGACGGCGGTGCTGACCTATGCCATGTCCAAGGACAGTGTGAACATCCGCGCGGCGTTCCTGCACAATCTCGCCGATGCGCTCGGCTCCGTCGCGGTGATCGTCGCGGGCGCGGCGATCCTGCTCTATGACTGGCGGCTGGTCGACCCGCTGGTGACGCTCGGGATCGCGGGTTACATCCTCTGGATGTGCCTTTCGGAGATCGGCGGCGTGATCCGGATCCTGATGCTGGGCAGCGACCCGAAGATGGATCCGCAGGAAGTTCTCGAAGCCTTGGGTGGCATCGACGGCGTGGCGGACGTTCATCATCTGCACCTGTGGCAAATGGACGAACATCGCAACTCGGCCGATCTTCACATCGTGGTGGCGGCCGGCGCCTGGTCGCAGGCGGACCGGATCAAGGAGAGGGTCAAGGCCACGCTAGGCGACCTCGGCGCGACGCACAGCACCATCGAGCTGGAATGCGCGCAGCATGCCTGCACCGACGCCAAGACGATCGGGCATTGATACAGCCCACGCGAGCAAGGTCGTTAGAATTTGTTAGGTTTCGGAAATGTTGCGGAAAAAGTTGAGCTGCAGCAT
>CBDUPF010000207.1:0-7631 GCA_965369035.1 uncultured Aliishimia sp. | reverse complement strand
CGTGCGCGCACAGACCTACGAGGAAGCGCTGGGGCTGGCGATGGACCATGAATACGGCAACGGAACGGCGATTTTCACCCGCGACGGGGACGCCGCGCGCAACTTCGCCAACCGGATCAATGTCGGGATGATCGGGATCAACGTGCCGATCCCTGTGCCGCTGGCCTACCACACCTTCGGCGGCTGGAAGAAATCCGTCTTCGGCGACCTGAACCAGCACGGACCGGACGCGTTCAAGTTCTACACGCGGACCAAGACGGTCACGGCGCGCTGGCCCTCGGGCATCAAGGAGGGCGGGGAATTCTCCATTCCCGTCATGCAGTAACGCGACTGTCCTGAAGTTCTTTCCCAATTCGGGAAACGACGTCTCAGGGGCCCGGCCATGTGCCGGGCCCCGATGTTTGTCAGCCGCGCCGCCGCGACGGAACCCGGGCACGTTCCGAAACCGGCTTGCCCGCACCGCTCCCGCGCGGCATTGATCGCCCATGGCCAAACTCTCCTTTTCCTGTTCCGAATGCGGGGCGTCGTTTTCGAAATGGTCCGGGCGCTGCGACGCCTGCGGGGCGTGGAACTCGATTTCGGAAGATACCGGCCTTGGCAGCGCGGGTGCAAAATCGCTCGGCAAGAAGCGCGGGCGGGCCATGCTGTTGACCGATCTCGCCACGCGGGAGGACCCGCCGCCCAGGGCACATTGCGGGATCGCGGAACTCGACCGGGTGCTGGGCGGCGGTCTCGTCGCCTCCTCCGCCACGCTGGTGGGGGGTGACCCGGGCATCGGCAAGTCCACCCTGCTGCTGCAGGCCGCCGCTGCATTCGCCCGCACCGGCATCTCCACGGTCTATGTCTCGGGCGAGGAGGCCGCCGCCCAGATCCGGATGCGCGCCGAACGGCTGGGCCTGGCGGACGCGCCGGTAAAACTGGCCGCCGAAACCAACCTGCGCGACATCCTGACGACGCTGGAGGCCGAGGCGCCGCGCCTTGCCATCATCGATTCGATCCAGACCATGTGGTCGGACACCGTCGACAGCGCGCCGGGGTCGGTCAGCCAGGTCCGCGCGGCCGCGCATGAGCTCACCGCCTTCGCGAAAAAGCGCGGAGTCAGCGTCATCCTCGTGGGCCATGTGACCAAGGACGGTCAGATCGCGGGCCCGCGCGTGGTCGAGCACATGGTCGACACCGTGCTCTATTTCGAAGGCGAGCGCGGCCATCCGTTCCGCATCCTGCGTTCGGTCAAGAATCGCTACGGCCCCGCGGACGAGATCGGCGTGTTCGAGATGACGGGCCGCGGGCTGGAGGAGGTCGCCAACCCCTCCGCGCTGTTCCTGAGCGAGCGCGGGGAGCCGCAGCCGGGCAGCGCCGTCTTTGCCGGGATCGAGGGCACCCGGCCGGTTCTCGTGGAATTTCAGGCCCTTGTCGCCCCCACGCCGCAGGCGCAGCCGCGCCGGTCGGTGGTCGGATGGGATGGCGGGCGGCTGGCCATGATCCTCGCCGTGCTCGAGGCGCGCTGCGGCATCCCCTTCACCGGGCTCGACGTCTATCTCAACGTGGCCGGCGGCCTGAAGATATCGGAGCCGGCGGCCGATCTCGCCGTTGCCGCCGCGCTGCTGTCTGCCCGTGAGGACAGCGCGCTTCCCGAAGGTGCTGTCGTTTTCGGCGAAATCAGCCTCTCGGGTGCGCTGAGACCCGCTCCACAAACGGAAAACAGGTTGAAAGAGGCGCAAAAACTTGGTTTCACCGCAGCCATCGCGCCAAAAGGTGGCAAACCGGCGGCTGTGTCCGGCCTTACCCTGATGCAGATGTCCGACCTGACCGGCTTTGTAGGCGAGATCTTCGGCGCGGGATAAGCGTCAGCACAAGCGGAGCCGCGGGCAAAAAGGCAGGATCAGTCATGGAAGGCTTCACCATAATCGACGGCGCGGTGGCGCTGGTGATCGTCGTATCCGCCTTGCTCGCCTATGGGCGTGGGCTGGTGCGCGAAGCGATGGCCATCGTCGGCTGGATCGCCGCGGCCATGGTTGCCTTCCTCTTCGCGCCGCAGGTTCAACCTCTGGTACGAGAGATCCCGGTGGTCGGCGAATATGTCGCTGACAGCTGCGTCTTCAGCCTCGGCGCGGCCTTCGCGCTGGTGCTCGTCGCCGCATTGATCGTTGTTTCGCTCTTCACCCCGCTCTTTTCCTCGCTGGTGCAGCGTTCGGCGCTTGGCGGCGTGGACCAGGGGCTCGGCTTCCTCTTTGGGGTCGTTCGCGGCGTGCTGCTCGTGGCCATCGCCTTCTTTGTCTACGAAACCGTCGGGCAATCGATGGAAATGGTCGATACCAGCCGGTCCGCCGCGGTATTCGAACAATTCAACGGCCGGATCGCGGAACAAAACCCCGAGGCCGTCGTGGGCTGGTTCGAGAGGCAGTACGACGCCCTTCTGTCAGTCTGCAACTGACCTCACCCGCTTTCGGGGCCATTTGCCGGTGCGTCCCCGAATTCGCCGGGCCGAATGCGCAAGTTCTGAACACAAGGGCGCGATCCGGTCATCAGGGGTCGTAACGGAATGTGATACCCGGATGACAGTCTGGCCCTGAGTTGTTACACCCAAAACACTTCCTCACAGGATTCGGAGCTGCCAGCCCGTGACAAAGCCCGTGACAGACGCTTTCCGACACGTGGATTACCCACCTTCGCACCCTTTCGATTTCGACGCGGTTCGCGATGCGGATGACGACAAGCTGCGGGAGGAATGCGGGATCTTCGGCGTGATCGGCGCGCAGGACGCCGCGAGTTTCGTGGCCTTGGGGTTGCATGCGTTGCAGCACCGCGGACAGGAGGCCGCCGGAATCGTCGCCCATCACCCTGAAAACGGGTTCAACTCCGCCCGGCGGCTTGGGTATGTCCGCGACAATTTCACCAGTCAGTCGGTCATGGACACCTTGCTTGGTCCGCTTGCCATCGGACATGTGCGGTATTCCACGGCCGGCTCCAAGGGCAATACCGCGATCCGCGACGTGCAGCCCTTCTTTGGCGAATTCGCGATGGGCGGGGCAGCGATTGCGCATAACGGCAACATCACCAACGCCGACGCGCTGCGGCGCGAACTGATCGAGCGCGGGTCGATCTTCCAGTCCTCCTCCGACAGCGAATGCATCATCCACTTGATGGCACGGTCGCTGCAGAAGGGCATCCCCGAACGGATGGAGGATGCGCTGCGCCGGGTCGAGGGTGCGTTCTCCGTCGTCGCCATGACGCGGACCAAGCTCATCGGCGTGCGCGATCCGCTGGGCGTCCGTCCGCTGGTGCTGGGGCGATTGGGCGACAACAGCTGGGCGCTGAGTTCGGAGACTTGCGGGCTCGACATCATCGGCGCGGAATTCATCCGCGAGATCGAGCCGGGCGAGATGGTGGTGATCACCGCCGACGGCGAGATCGACAGCCGCAAACCGTTCCGCCAGAAAAGCCCGCGGTTCTGCATTTTCGAGCATGTCTACTTCTCGCGTCCCGATTCGATCCTGGGCGGCCGGTCGGTCTACGAGACGCGGGAAGCCATCGGGCGCGAACTGGCCAAGGAAAGCCCGGTGGATGCAGATATCGTCTGTCCCGTGCCGGATTCGGGCACGCCGGCGGCCATCGGCTACTCCCTCGAATCGGGCATTCCCTATGCCATGGGAATCATCCGGAACCAGTACATGGGCCGCACCTTCATCGAGCCCACGGAGCATATCCGCAACATGGGCGTTCGGCTGAAGCTCAACGTGAACCGCGCTCTGATCCGCGGCAAGCGGGTGATCCTCGTCGACGATTCCGTGGTGCGTGGAACGACCAGCCGCAAGATCAAGGAGATGATCCTCGACGCGGGCGCGAAAGAGGTGCACTTCCGCATCGCCTCGCCGCCCACGGCCTGGCCGTGCTTTTATGGTGTCGACACGCCGCAGCGCGAGAAACTCCTTGCCGCGACCATGTCCGAAGAAGAGATGCGCGACCATCTGTCGGTCGACAGCCTGAAGTTCATCACCCTCGACGGTCTTTATCGTGCCGTGGGCGAGGCGACGGGCCGCAATTCGAAATGCCCGCAGTATTGCGATGCCTGTTTCTCGGGCGAGTATCCGGTCGAACCGGCCGACATGATCCAGAAGGGCTTCCAGCTCAAACCGGCGGCGGAATGACGGGCCCGCATCGGCGCCTTTCCGCTGCACCGCAGCATTGCCTCGGCAATTTTCTGCACGTGCGAAATGACCGCCGTTCCGTCTGACCGCGGGCACTGATATCTGGCGCTCTCGACTAGGTCGGAGCGACTGGAAATGACCACAAAGGATACCCCCCCGATTTCCGCGGAGACGGAGCAGGCCGCCACTGTACAGGCCGATCTTCCGCGGAATGATCTCGCATTGATCGGTACGCTGACCGGTGGAGACGCGCCGCGCGCGCTCCTGCGTGCGGCCAACGGCAAGATCGTGACACTGGGCATCGGGGAGAAGGCCGGGCGCGACACGATTCTGGGCATCGAGGACGGGCTCGTGCAACTGGCGCGCGGACAGAAGACCTACAGCCTGACAATGCCGAAAAGCTGAACCGGCGGGCGGTATCTACGCCTGCAGTTCCGCGTCCCAGTACAGGAAATCCATCCAGCTGTCGTGCAGGTAGTTCGGGGGAAACTTGCGCCCCATGTTGCGCAGTTCTTCCGCACCGGGCTGACGTGGCGGGCGACGCAGCGACAGGCCCGTCCGGTGAAGCGGTTTCGACCCCTTTTTCAGGTTGCAGGGCGAGCAGGCCGCGACAACGTTCTGCCAGCTCGTCACGCCGCCGCTCGACCGCGGAACAACGTGATCGAAAGTCAGCTCGCCCCGTGATCCGCAGTACTGGCAGCAGAATTCGTCGCGCAGGAACAGGTTGAACCGCGTGAAGGCCACGCGCTTTTGCGGTTTCACATAGTCCTTCAGAACCACGACCGAAGGGATCCGGATCTCCGTGCTCGGGCTGCGCACGATCTCGTCGTACTCGGCAACGATATCCACACGTTCCAGCCAGGCGGCCTTCACGGCTTCCTGCCAGGGCCACAGCGACAGCGGATAATAGGACAGCGGCCGGTAGTCCGCGTTCAGAACAAGTGCCGGATGATGCTTCAGCGCCCCCGGGCTGCGCGTGAATTCCGTTCTGAAATCGCCCGGACTTCGTTCTTCTACCGCCGTTTGCATCGCGACTCGTCTCCCGCCCTGTCTGCCCTGCTTCGGACCCGGGAGTCGGGAAGGCCGCACGGGCTCCCCGCCCAGGCTCTTGAATCGACTATATATCGTGGCGGACGGCTGGCAAGCCCTCCAAGCACCACTACATGTCGCAGGCTGGCTATCCTGCCCAGGTGACAGGCATGTGACGTTCAATTGCAGGTGCGGGAACCGGCGATCACAACGGCTCGACCTTGCCGGCCTCGATCGCAACGACCTCCCGTCGGATGGGCCCGAGTTCAGCCAGCGCGGCACGGAACTCCGCCATATGCGCAGAGGCGAAATGATCGTCGAGCGCCGCGCGCCCTTCCCATTGCTCGTAGACCCGCAGGCGGTTCGGCCGGTCCGGATCCTGCCAGAAACCGTAGGTGATGCAGCCCGGTTCCGCCAGCGTCTCCTGCACCATCCTGCGGATCGCCGGACGCGCGGCTTCGAAGGCACCTTCCGGTAGCTCGATCACTCCCGTCACGATCAACATCGCTGCTCTCTCCTCTCACAGCCCCAGCTTGTCGCGCATGAAGGCCAGCGCCACGCTCAACCCGTCGGGGGCGATGCCGTGGCCGGTACCCTTCATCACATGCGCATAGACATCCTGCCAGCCCGCCTGCTGCAGCGCCTCGGCCGCCAGCGGCAGGGATTGCGGCGGCACCACGTCGTCGGCGTCGCCATGCACCAGCAGGATCGGCGGGCGCGTCTTGACCTCGTCGGTCAGCAACTCCGGCGCCAGAAGCCGTCCGGAAAACGCCACGACCCCGGCAAGTGCATCTTCCCGCCGCGGCGCCACGTGCAGCGCCAGCATCGTGCCCTGCGAGAAGCCGAAAAGTACCACCTGCTCCGGCAACAGATCCTCGTCCACCATCAGCGCGTCGAGAAAGGCGTCGAGGTCGGCGACCGCGGCGGCCATCCCGCGCTCGGCCTCCTCCTCGGACGATCCGTCGATCCACGGGATCGGGAACCATTGCAGGCCCATCGGCATGCCCGGAATGCTTTCGGGCGCGTCAGGCGCCACGAAGAGCGTGTCCGGCAGATGCTCCATCAGCGGGTCGGCGAGGCCCAGAAGATCCGCCCCATTGGCGCCATAGCCGTGCAGGAACACAACGGCAGACCGCGTCGTTCCCGAGTGTGGCCCTTTGCGGCCAGCCTGCAATACCCGCGTCACCTGATCCCCTCTCGGTTCTTGACGACACGGTAGTAGGCCCAAAGCCCCCGCGCCGCAACCGACCGCCAGGGCGACCACTCCGCGGCCATGGCCCGCAGGTCCCTTTCCCGCGGGCGGTCGGGAAGATCGAAGAGGACCCGCGCGGCTTCCTGCAGCGCGAGGTCTCCGGGCGCGAAGACGTCCGCATGGCCCAGCGAGAACATCGCATAGATCTCCGCCGTCCAGACGCCGATACCGGGCACGCCGGTCAGGCGCGTCACGACCTCCTCCGTCCCGGCGTGTCTCAGCGCGACATAGTCGATCTCCGCCCCGGCCAACGCACGGGCATAGCGCATTTTCTGGCGCGACAGGCCGACGGCGCGCAGGGCGTCGTCACCGGCCTGGGCCACGGCGCCTTCGGTGGTCAGCCCCGCCGTCTCCATCCGGCCCCAGATCGCCGCGGCGGAGGCGGTGGAGACCTGCTGGGAGACGATCGCGCTCAGCAACTGGGCAAAGCCGTCCGGACGAAGCCGCAAGGGCAGCGGCCGACACTGCCTTAGAACCCCGTGCCAGCGGGCGTCCTGCGTGGAGAGCCACTCCGCCCCTTCCTCCACATCCGCGTCGCAGGTGATGATCCGCCCTGCCTTGTGCATTTCGGCCCTGATCCTTGTGCAATCGCCGCGCAGCCTATCCACTGGACGCGCCTCCGCAAGGGCGATAGAGCCGATCGCATGACAACCGAATTCGACGATAGCCGCGCGCGGCGCAACGTGGCCGTTCTGGTGGCCGCGCAGGCGTTTCTGGGCAGCCAGATGCCGATGCTGTTCGTTATCGCGGGTCTTGCGGGGCAGAAGCTGACGCCCTTCGCCTGCCTTGCGACGCTGCCGATTTCACTGATCGTCTTCGGGTCGATGACCACGGCGCCGTGGCTGTCTACGCTGATGCAGCGGCACGGTCGGCGCGCAGGTTTCTGGATCGGAACGCTGGGCGGCTTCGCCGGGGCCGCCGTGGCGGCATTCGCGCTCACCATCTCGAACTTCTGGGTCTTTCTGGCGGGCAGCTACCTGACCGGTATCTACATGTCGAGCCAGGGATTCTTCCGCTTTGCCGCGACCGATACGGCATCGCCCGAATTCAGGCCCAAGGCGATTTCCTACGTCATGGCTGGCGGGCTGATCTCCGCGCTGATCGGGCCGCAGATCGTGGCGTATCTCACCACCGGGAACGCAGATGCGACGGTGATGCGCTACTTCCCCATCTATGTTGCGGTGATGGTCGTGACCCTCGTC
>CBDUPF010000206.1:0-7706 GCA_965369035.1 uncultured Aliishimia sp. | reverse complement strand
CCTGTCCTCCGGCCCGATCCTGACCCATGCCCGCAAGGGCGCCGATCTGGTCGGCGTGGGCAAGCGCGCGGGCCGCCCGTCGCCGCGTCAGGACCACGTGAGCCGGCTGCTGGTCGAGTATGCCCAAACCGGGCAGCGGGTCGTGCGGCTGAAATCCGGCGACGGCGGGCTCTTCGGCCGGCTGGAGGAGGAGCTGATCGCCCTGCGCGCCGCGGGCATCGCTTACGAGATCGTGCCCGGCGTGCCCTCGGCCTGTGCTGCTGCTGCGGCGGCGGGCATCCCGCTGACCCGCCGCCTGACCGCCCGGCGGGTGCAGTTCGTGACCGGCCACGACGTGACCGGGCAGTTGCCCGAGGACATCAACCTCGACGCGCTGGCCGATCCCTCCGCCTCCACCGTGATCTTCATGGGCAAGCGCACCTTTCCCCGCCTGCTCGACGCGCTGACCGCGCGCGGGCTTCCTCCCGACACGCCCGCGATTCTCGCCGAAGGGGTCAGCGGCCCCGATCAGGCCATCGAACGGTCCACCGTGACCGCGCTGGCCGAGCGGCTGTCGCGCGAAGTGGGCGACAAACCGGCGCTCATTCTCTACGGGCCGCTGGCCGACCCGTGATTGTCGTTTTTGTTCTTGTCCGGCGACGGACTTGTGGGATACTTCGAAAATACGGTGTCACCTTCGCGTGGCTGAAAAGGGAACCGGGTGAAAGTCCCGGACTGCCCCCGCAACTGTAAGCGGAGAGCGTTCAGGCAAGACCACTGGCCGAGGGCTGGGAAGGGCCGGGGCGCATCGACTCGCAAGTCAGGAGACCTGCCGTAACGACCAAATACCCGTCCCAGGACGGACAAGAGCTGCCGGTGGGGCAGCATGACAGGAAAGGACTTCAGATGCATATCGAACCGGGTGTCGTCGACGGAGCCAAGATGGCCTTCGCCTATGCAACCGCAGCCGGCGCCGCCGGATACACAGCGAAGCTGGCGCTGGCCGATCTGGGGCGCAGCAATCCCGGCTCCTTCGCGGTCCGGACGGCAATGGCCGCCGTGGGCACCTTCGTGTTCTTCCAGGTGCTGCCGCATTTCCCGGCGGGCATCTCGGAGGTGCATTTCATCCTCGGCACCACGCTGTTCCTGCTGATGGGCGCGGCTCCGGCAGCCCTTGGGCTGGCCCTGGGACTTCTGGTGCAGGGGATGCTCTTTGCCCCCACCGACCTGCCGATGTTTTTCGTCAACGTCACCACGCTTCTGGTGCCGCTCTTCGCGAGCAGTGCGCTGGCAGAGCGGGTCATTCCCCGCAAGACGGCCTATGTCGACCTGGACTACGGGCAGGTGCTGAAGCTCTCGGCCATGTACCAGGGCGGCGTAATCGCGTGGGTGGCCTTCTGGGCCTTCTACGGCCAGGGCGTCGGCGCGGAAACCTTCCAGTCGGTCTGGACCTTCGGCGCGGCCTACATGCTGGTGATCCTGGTCGAGCCCGTTGCCGACCTCGCCGTGCTGGCGGGCGCCAAGGCGATGCGCGGCTCCACGCCGAGCGGTCTCTTCCAGCAACGCCTCCACGGCGCCGCCTGATCCGACGACCCACAAGGCCCGGCCCCGCGACCACCGGGGCCGGGCTTTTTCGTGCAAAGGCTCCAGTCTCTTGATCCAGGATCTCTGGCTGATCGGCATCGGCACCGGCAGCCCCTCGCATATCACGCTCGAAGGCCGCGCGGCGCTGCGCGAGGCGGCGGTGATCCTGCTGCCGCGCAAGGGCGACGACAAGGGCGACCTCGCGCAGATCCGGCAGCGCATCATCGACGACAGCGGGACGGCGGCGCGGGTCGTCGGGTTCGACTACCCGGTGCGCAACCCCGCGCTTCCCTACCTCGAGCGGGTGGACCGCTGGCACGACGAGATCGCGCGGCGGTGGCAACAAGCGCTGGAAGCGGACCCGCCGGAGGGGCCGGTGGCGCTGCTGGTCTGGGGCGATCCCGCGCTTTACGACAGCACCATGCGCATCGCGGAACGGCTGGACCCGGCCCCGCGCCTGCGGGTTCTGCCCGGAATCACCGCGTTGCAAGCGCTGACCGCGGCCCATGCCATCCCTCTCAACACCGTGAACGGGCGCGTGCTGATCACCACCGGCCGGCGCCTGCGGGACGAAGGCTGGCCCGAGGGCGCGGAGACGGTCGCGGTGATGCTGGACGGCGAGGCGAGCTTCCAGTCGCTGGATCCTGCGGGCCTGCAGATCTGGTGGGGCGCGTTCCTCGGCATGGCGGAACAGGTGCTCGACCACGGCTCGCTGGCAGAAGCCGGCCCGCGGATCGTGTCCACGCGCGCCGAGGCTCGGGCGCAACACGGCTGGCTGATGGACACCTACCTGTTGCGCCGGCGCTAGCCTCGCGCACGGCCCCGTGGCCCGGAGCGATCCCGCCGCACCACGGACATTTGCGCTTGCCGAACGCCTCGAAACGCTTGCCCGCCCCATTCTGGCCCCCTACAGACACAGGCAGGAAAATGACGGCTGGTCCGGTCGAGCGCGAGCATTGACCACCCCCGTCAGGTAAGCGATGGTGCCGGCGTCTTGGGGGATGACAGCGCAATGAACATCCAAAGCGACGACCGCGGCGAGGATTGGGGGCCGTTCGGCCGCCCGCTGTTCAACGATCCGTCCTCCCAGGCCCTGTCGCGAGTCGGGGTCGTGGACGTGGGATCGAACTCCGTGCGTCTGGTCGTCTTCGACGGCGCGGCCCGCAGCCCGGCGTATTTCTACAACGAAAAGATCATGTGCGGCCTTGGCGCCGGCGTCAGCCAGACCGGACGTCTCAACCCGCAAGGCCGCGTCCGCGCTCTCTCCGCGCTGCGGCGGTTTCAGTCACTGGCCGAAGGCATGCAGATCGCGCCGCTGACCGCGGTGGCCACCGCCGCGATACGGGACGCCGATGACGGCCCCGACTTCTGCGAGGAGGTTCTTCGCGAGACCGGAATGCGGATCTGGGTGATCGACGGCGAGGAGGAGGCGCGGCTTTCGGCGCAAGGCGTGCTGCTGGGCTGGCCCGGATCCTACGGCCTCGTCTGCGACATCGGCGGGTCGTCCATGGAACTGGCAGAAATCCGTGGCGGGCTGGTCGGACGGCGCGTGACATCCGCCCTCGGCCCGCTGAAACTGCGCGACCTGAAGGGCGGCAAGAAGGCCCGCAAGGAACATATCCGCCAGACCGTCAATGCACTGCACGAGAAGATGGGCGATCAGCGCGACCGCCTGTTCCTGGTCGGCGGTTCCTGGCGCGCGATCGCAAAGATAGACATGCTGCGCCGTGGCTATCCGCTGCATGTGCTGCACGAGTACCGAATGAACGGAGCGGCCGTTCGACGGACCGCGGAATTCATCGCAGCCGGCAACCATGACGAAATCCGAAGTGCTGCCGGCGTATCCTCGACCCGGATGGAGCTGGTCCCCATCGCGGCCGAGGTGCTGCACCGCGTCGTGCAGGTTTTCAAACCCAAGGACATCGCGATTTCCTCCTACGGCATTCGCGAAGGGATGCTGTACGAGCAGATGCCGCAGCGTTTGCGGGACCGCGACCCGCTGATCGAATCCTGCCAGTTCGCCGAAGCCAAGGACGCGCGCCTGCCGGGCTTCGGCAAGCAACTCTACGAACTCGTCCAGCCGCTCTTCCGCAACGTGCCCGACGCGCGCAAGCGGATCATCAAGTCTGCCTGCCTGCTGCACGACGTGAGCTGGCGCGCGCATCCGGACTACCGGGCGGAGGTCTGCTTCGACAACGCGACGCGGGCCAACCTGGGCGGGCTCAAGCATTCCGAACGCGTCTACCTCGGGCTGGCCCTGCTCCACCGCTATTCGAACAAGCGCGAGGGCACCCGGTTCGAACACCTCTACAACTTGCTCGACCCCAAGTTGCAGACCGAGGCCGAAGTCCTCGGCAAGGCCATGCGGTTCGGCGCGATGCTCTGGATGCAGACCGATGCGGAGATCGGCGAATTCGTGTGGAAACCCAAGAAGCAGTATCTGGAGCTCAAGATGCTTCCACATGCCGCGCCGCTGTTCGGCGAGGTCGCGGAAGCGCGGCTGATTTCGCTGGCGCGCTCGCTCAACTGCGCGCTGTCGGTCCGGATCGGCAGTTCGGTCCGCGAGTTGATCCCGGCATGAGTCCGGAGCGGATCAGATGTCGATCTGTTCGCCGTCTTCCGGGGTCTTGGGGTCATCTTCAGGTGTCTTGCGACGGATGATGATGTCGCCGTTCGGCAGCTTTTCCGGCGGATGATAGATCGACCAGTCCTCGACCTCTTCCATGAGGTCCCGCAGGGCCGGACCCATCTCCATCGCAAAGCTGCGGAATTTCGGGGCCAGATCCTCGAGACCTTCCAGCGCCGGCTCCATCTCCTTCCGCAAGCCTTCCATCAGCAGCCGGGCGCCCCGCTCCATCAGGCTGAGGCCGTCCGTCTCGTCCGGCGCGGAGTCATCCTGCGCACCCAGCGGCGTGGCAAGGGCGAGAACGGTGGTCGCTGCAATCAGGTGTCGTCGCATAGGTTCAACATAGGCGATTTCCGCGCGAAGTTTTAGTCCCCGCACCAAATATTAGCGCGACGTCCGCGTGCAGCCCGGCGGCAGATTTCGCCCCCCCGCGAGCGTCTCAAAGTTCAATATCGAGCGTCACCGGAAAATGGTCGGACGCGGTCACCAGCGCGTCGCGCAATTCCGGCACCCGCCAGCAGCCCGGATCGTCGAGCGGATGCCAGATCCGCCATGCCGCGGGGCGCGCAGCAAGATCGGGCGAGATCAGGATGTAGTCCAGAAGCGCCTGCAGGAAGCATCCTTCCTCCCGGATCCAGAACCGGGCCGTCGTGGGCATCGCACCCAACCTCTGACCCAGCGCCCGGCGCGCGTGCGGGTCAAAAAGGTGCGCCGGCCCGTGTCCCATGATGATCTCGAGCGACGACCGGCCGAAAAGGTTCTCGTATTCGTCAAGCCCCGGGCCGTCGTTCAGGTCACCCAGCAGCATGAGCGGCTCCCCTTCCTCCAGATGCGCCTCGATCCGCATTCTGAGCCAGATCGCCTGCGCCAGCTGCTTGCGACGGTTCGCGATCGAGATGCGCATGGCCTCGTCCGGGGTCTGCGCACCGTAGGGCGCCTTCGATTTCAGGTGCGCCCCGATCATGCGGAACGCGAACCCCTGCGAGGTTTCGACGGCCAGTTCCAGCGGTGGCTTGGAAAAGGTCACCAGGTCCTCCGTCGCATCGATGTCGAGGTCGATACGGAAGGTGCCGTCGAAGCGCGGCGCATCATCCGCCCCCTTCTTGCCGGTCAGCGGTCCTTGCGGATCATGCCGGACCTTCAACCTGTCGGGATCGTAGAGCAGCGCGATTTCCTGCTGGGTCTCGTTCGCGTATCCCATGACGGCCTTGCGGGCGCGCAGTTGCATCACGTCGGCGAAATGCTCCAGCGCAGCGATGGTGTCGCGCCGGCGCGAGGTGTCGGGCGCCTCGATGATCATGACGGCATCCGCGTCGAGCGCCGTGAAAACGATGCCCAGAGCCTCGATCTGCTGCGCACGGGTCACATCGTGGCGTGCGGACCAGTTGTCATCGGCCACCAGGCGGTTGTTCCGGTCGAAGAGCGCGTCAAACCATTCGACGTTGTAGGTGGCGACCCGCATCAGCCGCGCTTGCCCGACACAGTTTCCCACGCGCGGTTGATGTCGACCATCCGCTTTTCCGCGATGATCCGCGCCTCTTCCGGCAGCCCGCGCGCCACCAGCGCGTCGGGATGATTGTCCCGCACCAGCTTGCGCCAGGCCTTGCGGATCTCGGGAAGCGGCGTATCGGGGTCGACGCCGAGCACGGCGTAGGGATCGGGGTCCGCTCCCGGCACGAACCGCGCGCGAAGCGACCGATAGTCCGCCTCCGGCAGGTCGAAGATCTCCGCCACGCGGTTCAGAAACGCGTCCTCGTTGGGATGGTATTGGCCATCGGCCAGCGCGATGTGGAACAGCCCCTCCACGAGGTCGGTCAGCGTTTGGGTGTGGCCCTCGAACATCCTGCGAATGCGGGAGGCGTATTCCTCGAACCCGGCCACATCCTGCCGCGCCAGATTGAAGACCCTGGCCGCACCGGCCTCGTCCTGCGCGGCGATATGGAACACCTCGCGGAAGGCCGTGACCTCGTCCCGCGTCACCTGCCCGTCCGCCTTGGCCATCTTGGCGCCCAGTGCGACGACCGCGATGGCGAAGGCCACCCGGCGCTCCGGCGGGCTGCGCAGCTTGTCGAAGACGGACGACAGCCCCTCTCCCTGCGTCAGGGCAGAGAGGGCTTCGGATATTCGGGACCAGATCGACATCGCACGCACCATAGACCGGCGCCCCGGAAGTGTCAGGGCTGCGGTGTCAAAGTTTCTTGGTCATCAGGATCAGATCCTGGCTCCGTCCGAACTTTTCACCGACTCCGATCAGTTGGCCGGCCATCTCGAAACCCAACCGGGCGTGGACATCGCGGGCAGACGGGTTCTCGCCCCCTATTCCGGCCACGAGAACGCGAATCCCTGCTTCGCGCGCCGCATCCTCCAGCGCCGTCATCAAAGCCCGGCCTAGCCCCGCCCCCTGCATATCGGCGCGGACATACACCGAATGCTCGGCCGTATGGCGGTAGCCGGGACCCGCGCGGAACGGGCCGAAGGTGGCGAACCCGGCTGTTTCCGCACCTTCTTGCCCGACGAGGCACACGCGGTCCGCGATCAGGGCCGTGATATCCCTCTCCGTCTTCTCCACTGTCGTGAAGGTGATCGTGCTGGTCCGGATGAAATGGTTCCAGATCGCAGCGACGGCGCCCGCGTCCTGCGGCGTCGCGGGGCGGATCACCAGGACATCGCCCGCTCACCGTGCGGAGTCGAGAACTCGGCGTCGTACCCCGGAGAGCCGGTCTCGAAATCGATGCGCGGGTCGCTGAGATGCGGGCGCAGGTAGTCCGACAGCACCCCGGCCTGCGGATGATAGACGGTCAGCTTGCGCAACCGAACGCCCTGTGAGGTCAGCAGACTCGCCGGATGCACATCCGTCTTCCACTGGATCAACGCGGGTGCGCAGTTGTCGAACGGCAGGATGCCGTCTGCGGGAACGGCCATCTGCCAACGCAGATCACCGCGTTCGAGATCGACCGGGTCCCCGAACTCTAGCGGGATTTCCGGAAGGATGTCAGAAAGTTGCGCAACGCGGCAGATCCAGTTTGTAACCCGCGGACGCCCCTTGAACCGATCGAGGTCGAACCACCGGGGGCGGTCGGGCGCCGGCGCATCGGGATCGATCGCGATAGCCTCCAGATACAATCCGCCGTCGAGGCCGAGAAGCGTGTTATGCGTGTGGAAGACCGCGTGGCGGCCGCCGGCAACCATCGGTACACCCAGCGATTCCTCCACGAAGCTCCGCGCGTCTTCCAGCGTTTCACCGGAAACGGCGATATGGTCGAGTTCCAGCATGCAAGTCACCTTTGGCAAGGAACTGATGTGTTGGGTCAGGAAGAGTTATCTACAGTCGGATATCATTCGGAAAATCGGCGCACTCGCGAATTGAAAACGCCGCGACCAACGGGCCGCGGCGCTGATGGAGCGGGAACAGTCACCCCCGGCTTTCCCGGATCAGTCGCAGGATGTCCTGCGCCGCCTCGGGAAGGTTCGTGCCGGGCCCGAAAATCGCCTTCACGCCATTCTCTTTCAGGTAGGC
>CBDUPF010000205.1:0-7787 GCA_965369035.1 uncultured Aliishimia sp. | reverse complement strand
CTCCCGGTCGCTCTGCACCGAGATCAGAATCTGTGCGCCGTCCCGCGCCGTGAACACGCCGTAGGGCGCGATGGAGGGATGCGCCATGCCGACCCGTCTGGGGCTGTTGCCGCCCTCGTGGTTCAGCAGCGGCACGGTCAGCCAGTCGGCCATGACATCGAACATGGAAACCGAAATGCTGGCGCCCTTCCCAGTGATGCCGCGTCGGATCAGCGCTTCGAGGATCGCGGCATGGGCGGTGGCGCCGGTGGCGATATCGACGATGGAGAGGCCGACCCGCGCGGGTTCGGTCGGCCCCCCTGTGATCGAACACAGTCCCGATTCCGCCTGGATCAGCAGGTCGTAGGCCTTGCGGTCGGCCATCGGCCCGTCCTCGCCATAGCCGGTTATCGCGCAGGTGATCAGACGCGGGAACTCCGCCGCAAGCCGTGCCGCCGGAAAACCGAGCCGCGCCAGCGCCCCACGCCTGAGGTTCTGCACCAGCACGTCGGCCCCGCCCAGCAGCCCGCCCAGCGCGTCGCGGCCCGCGGACGTGGCGAGGTCCAGCACCTTCGATGTCTTGCCGCGGTTCAGCCAGACGAAATAGCTCGACTGCCCCGCCGCCACATCGTCGTAGCCACGGGCGAAATCCCCCTCCGGCCGCTCGATCTTGATGACCTCCGCTCCGGCATCGGCCAGCCGCGAGGTGCAGAAAGGTGCGGCCACCGCCTGTTCGATGGCCACGACCTTGAGCCCGCTCAGCGGCAGGGTCATCAGAACGACCTCGGCATCCCGAGCACGTGCTCGGCCACGTAGGACAGGATCAGGTTGGTGGAGATGGGGGCGACCTGGTAGAGCCGGGTTTCGCGGAACTTGCGCTCCACATCGTATTCCGCCGCGAAGCCGAAACCGCCGTGGAACTGGATGCAGGCATTGGCCGCCTCCCACGACGCCTTGGCCGCGAGGTATTTCGCCATGTTGGCCTCCGCCCCGCAGGGCTGGCCCGCATCGTAGAGCGCGCAGGCCTTGTAGCGCATCAGGTTCGCCGCCTCGACCTCGATGAACGCCTCCGCAATGGGAAACTGGACACCCTGGTTCTGGCCGATGGGCCGCCCGAAGACCTCGCGGTCGGAGACGTAGCGGGTCACCCGGTCGGTGAACCAGTATCCGTCCCCGATGCATTCCGCCGCGATCAGCGTGCGTTCGGCGTTGAGCCCGGTGAGGATGTACTTGAAGCCCTTTCCCTCCTCGCCGATCAGGTTTTCGCGCGGGATTTCGAGGTTGTCGAAGAACAGCTCGTTGGTCTCGTGGTTGACCATGTTGCGGATCGGCTTGACCTCCATCCCGCCCTGCATCGCCTCCTTGATGTCGACAAGGAAGATCGACAGTCCCTCGGATTTCTTCGTCACCTCCGCCAGCGGCGTCGTGCGGGCCAGCAGGATCATCAGGTCGGAATGCTGCACCCGGCTGATCCAGACCTTCTGGCCGTTGATGACATAGCGGTCGCCCTTGCGCTCCGCCGTGGTCTTGAGGCTGGTGGTGTCCGTGCCGGTCGTGGGCTCGGTCACGGCCATGGATTGCAGCCGCAGCTCGCCGCTGGCCAGTTTCGGCAAGATGCGCCGGCGCTGCTCCTCCGACCCGTGGCGGACAAGCGTGTTCATGTTGTACATCTGCCCGTGGCAGGCTCCGGAATTGCCGCCCGCGCGGTTGATCTCTTCCATGATGACCGAGGCTTCCGTCAGCCCGAGACCCGAACCGCCGTAATCCTCCGGGATCAGCGCCGCCATCCAGCCCTCGCGGGTCAGCGCATCGACGAACGCCTCCGGATAGACGCGGTCCTCATCCACCTTGCGATGGTAGTCGTCGGGGAACTCGGCGCAGAGCGCGCGGATCCCGTCGCGAATGTCCTGGTAGTCTTCGGATAGCGTTGTCATGAGGCGGGTCCGGGTGTTGCGACAGGGTGTCCGCCAGTTAACATTCCCGTATTTCATCCCGCAAACAGATACTTGCCCCGCGTGTCGCGCTTTGCCATCTGGACGATCGCGTGACGTTCGCCCAACCGCCGGACGCGGCAGGATTCAACCGCTGTCGACAGGCGGCCCGCTTTCTCGTAGATTCAGGTGGCAAGCGCGCCTCGGCGCGAGGAGTGGCCGACATGACTCCCACACCGTCCCCGACCCAGCCGGCGGAGACTGCGGCGCCCGACACGGGCGACCCACCGGTGGCGGAAGAGACCTGCGAAACCGTCGCCCGGCGGCTCTATGCGGTGGATTTCTCCTGGGATATCCAGACATCGCTGCAATTCGCGCTTTTCCGGACTTATGCGGTGCCGTCGATCTCGGGGCTTCTTGCCCGCACCGGCGAGTTCGACCGGCGGCCACGCAAACGATACGACGACACCGAACTGATCCTGGCGGAGGTCATGGAACATGGCCGGGACAGCGCGCGCGGCCAGCGGGCGATTGCACGGATGAACGCAATGCACGGCCGCTACCGGATCGACAACGCCGACATGCTCTATGTGCTTTCCACCTTCATCTGCGAGCCGATCCGCTGGCTCGACCGGTTTGGCCGGCGCCGGATGACCGACAACGAACGGCAGGCATGGTTCCGGTATTACCAAGGGCTCGGTGCGCGCATGGGTATCCGTGACGTCCCGACCGAGCTGTCCGACATGATGCGCTGGAACGAGGCCTACGAGGCCGCGCATTTCCGATACGCCGACTCGAACCGCCAGATCGCCGAAATCACGCGGGACCTGCTTCTTGGCTTCTACCTCCCACGGCCGCTCGTCCGGTTCGGCAGGCCGCTTGTGCATGCGGTTCTCGACGACCCCTTGAGGGTCAGCATGGGATTTCCGAAGGCGCCGAACTGGGTGCGCGGCCTGGTGTATGCCGGCTTGCGGCTTCGGGCGGCAGTTCTGACGAGACTGCCCGCGCGGCGACGACCGCGACACCTCACCGAGCTGCCGCACCCGACCTACCCCGAAGGCTACAGGATCGAGGAACTGGGCACCTTTCCCGCGCCGATGCCTGACAGAGGCGTGGGCAAGGACTGACGCAAGGCCAATCGGCAATTCACGAACCTCAACCGATGGTAAGCGAGCCGTGCGGGCTTCCGCCGCGCCACTGCAAAGTTGCATCGGCAACAGGACTGCGTAACATGGCCCGGATGAAAGTAACGGAACACAGTTGTTGGGGGAGGATACGGATGACTGGGGGGTATCAGGCCGCAGCGTTTTTGGTGTCGATGCTGGTTCTCTTTCAACCGACCTGCGGGTTGGCACAGGACACGGGCGATGGCACCGACACGCAGGCATTGTCGGAACAGGCCGCCTCCTTCCGGCGCATCATCGCGACTCTTGAAGAGGACATCGACGCGCTGGAGACGGAAGTCGAGGAAATCCGCGCCGAACGCGAGTCGGAAACCGGTCAGCTCGAGGCCGCGCGGGAGGAAAGCGTGCGGCTTCAGGCGGAGCTCGACGAGTTGCGGCAGGCCGCGCAATCCGAAACCGACACGCTCAACTCCGCACGGGCGGAGCTCGAAACCCTGCAGGAGGAACTCGGCACCGTGCGGGAGGAGCTGGAGACGGCCCGCCAGCAGACCGAAGCCGAACGGAGTGCCCTCGCGGCGGAGGAACAGGAACTCACGCAAGCCGTCGACGCACACAAGGCGGAAATCGCTGCGCTGGAGCAGTCCCTGGACCAGCTTCGCGCCGAAGATGCAGAGCTGACGCAACGGCTGGCGGATGCAAGAGCCGAGCTTGACCGCATTGCCGAGGACACCGCCGCAAAGGTGGCGGAGGCGGAAGCTGCCGAGGCTGCCTTGCAGAGCGCGCGCCAAGCCGCATCCGACACGGAGACTTCGACCGAAGTCGCCGATGCCGAAGCCCGTTTGTCGGACCTGCGCGAACAGATCGCCGATGCCGAAGCGCGCCTGAACGAACGGCAGTCGGAAATGTCCGCACTGGACGACCGGATCGTGGCTGCGAGCGAGGAATTCGCTTCGCTGTCGCAGGAGAAGGCCGACCTCGAAAGCCGTCTTGCCACTGCAAAGGACGCCCTGGAAAGCACCCAGCAGAACCTCGCGCAGGCCGAAGCGCGGCTGCAGGACATGCGCACCGAGGCCGAAGACATCGCACAGCAGGTGACCGACGCGCAGGCTCAAGTCGCCGAGGCCGAAGCACGCCACAAGGAACTGTCAGATGCCTCGGACGCATTGGAAACGCAGGCCGAGCAACTGCGAACCCGGATCGCGGAGATGGAAACCGATGTTCTGCCAGAATTGGCCGAACGCGAGAACGCCGCACGTTCCACCCTTTCGGAGACGGAAGACCAGATCGCTGCGCTGACAGAGGAAGCGGACCTTCAGCGTGCTGCGGCGGACGACGCGCAAGCGGCCACGACCGAGGCGAAGCAGGAGCTGGCGCGGATCGAGGAAGCGCGCGAGGCTGCCCAGGCCGAATTGCAGACGTTGGAAGTAGCGGTGGCCGAACGCGGATCGCAGGCGGAGGCGATGCAAAGCGAACTCGATACGCAATTGCAGGACAAGACAGCTGAACTCGGCACCCTCGACCAGAAACTGGCCGCCGCGACCGAGCGTCTGGCGGAAATCGAAGCTCAAAGAGCCGAAGCCGAAACAGCCCTTGCGGCGCTGGGGGAAACCCGCGCGAGCTCCGAGGGCGAATTGGAGACGCTGAACGCCGAGGTCACGGACGCCCGCAGCAAGGCGGAGGAGGAGATCGCCGCGATTGCCGACCGGCGCAGCCAGGCCGAGGCGCAACTGGCCGAACTTACCGGACGGATCGAAGAGGCAGAGGCGGAGTTGTCGGCCCGGCAGGATGCCCGCGCCGAGCTGACGACGGAGATCGCCTCGCTGGAGAACGCACGAGCCGAAGCGGAAGCGACCCTGAACCGCCTGCAGTCGCGGATTGCCGAGGCGGAGACAGTCGGGGCGACACCTCCGGCACAGGTCGAAAACAAGACGGCATCACAAGACACGGCGCCGGAGGACGAGCCCAATCTCGCGTCGCGTCCCGCGTCGCTTGTCGATGCGGCGCTCCGCAGCGCGCCGGGGTTGCCGGGGCAAGACAGCCCGGAGGTGGTGAAATTGCGCAGCCTGCTGGTGGAGGGCGCATGCCCCATCGACGCGCTGCGGGACTCGTTTGGTGAAATCAACCGGCAGACGCTTGTTGCCTTGGTGAGAACGTTGGGAGGATGCTGATATGTCCGGTTTGCAGGTAGGAACGAACAACATGAAATCACTCAAGGAAAAGCTCTGCGGGTTCATCACCCTCGCGGCAGCGGTACTGAGCCTCGCATTGCTTGCCGGGACACCCGGCCACGCGCAGGAATTCGAGAAGAACATCATGACCGGCGGCCCGACCGGAACCTATATCCAGTTCGGCCGCAACATGAGCGAGATGGCCGCGGAATGTGGGGTGACGCTCAAGGTGCAGGAAAGCGCGGGATCACTGGAGAACTTTCTGGGCGTCCGCAAGCGGAGCTTCACGCAGTTCGGCATCGTGCAGTCTGACGTGCTCGAATACCTCAAGACCTATGCCGCCGACGACCCGACGATCGCGCGCGCCATCCTGGGTGTCCGGATCGCCTTCCCGCTTTACAACGAGGAGGTGCACATCCTTGCCAAGCGCGAGATCAACTCGCTGTCCGATCTTAGTGGAAAGCGTGTCGCCATCGGGGTGGAGGACAGCGGCACGTTCCTCACCGCATCGCTGGTGCTGGATCTGGCCCAGGTCACACCCGCCGAACGTCTGACCATCGATGCGGAATCGTCGCTTGCCGCGTTGCTGGACGGCAGTATCGATGCGTTCTTCTACGTGGCCGGTGCGCCGACGCGGATTTTTCAGTCCGAAGAGATCGATCCGGCCCGGTTCCATCTCCTCCCCGTCTCGGACCCCACCTTGCGTGCCGTCTACCAGAACACGACGATTCCGGCCGGGTCCTATCCGTTTTTGACCGAGGACCTCGAAGCCATCGCGGTCAAGGCGGTGCTGATGACCTACGAATACAATCCCAACAAGAACGAATATCATCGGCTCAGCTGCAAGGCCGTATCGGATATCGCGAATGTGGTCGCCAGAAACTTCGGCCGGTTGCAGGAAACCGGACATCCGAAATGGCAGCAGGTCGACCTGAACGACATCCCGCCCGGTTGGGATATCGCGGCCTGCGTCAACGCGGGGCTGGAGCCAGGCTACCAGTTGACCTGCAAGGGCGACCCGGCCCCGGTTGCGCAGACACAGGAAAGCACGGCCAACAAGGCCTATCGCCAGCGGATCTGCGCCGCACTGGGCTGCTGATGGTCGGCCTCAGCGGTCGGTCGGGTAGATGACGATCTGGCCGGGGACGGGATAGGGCCGGTCCGGCCCGTCCGCTTCGGCAAGCATGACGGCCGACTGCGCACCGACGGCGTCGGCGACAGTGTGAGCGGTGAGTTCGTCACTCTGGAAGAAGTAGCCGATCTGCAAGGCGCCGCCTCCCACGGCGCCCGCGCCGCTGGTCTCGACACGATAGGGAATTTGCGAGGCGGACAGCCCATCCGTGACCGCGCCCAGCCAAACGGGTTCCGTACCGGAGGGCAATCGCACGACCGCTTCCGGTTCCACCTCGCCCGGACCGGCCGGTGCCACCGCGTCGGAGACGCCGAAGCGAGTCCAGCCGGACGCCGCATAGCGGTGCATGTCCGGCGCCACCGCAAAGACACGCCACATCCGCGCGTCCCCCAGGCTTTCCACCCTGAGCGCCGAAGTCGTTTGCGGCAGAAGCCGACGCAGCGGCGTGTCAGGTCCGGCGGAAAGTTCCACCACGAAAAACGCGGGATCCGCACCCTCGCCGCTGGTCCATACGAATTCGGCGCCGCCCGTATCCAGAGTGCCGCCGAGCAACGGTTGCGGCGCGGCCAACGCGGTTTCGCGGTCCGGCTCTCCCAGATCCTTGAGCCGGCGGCGCGCGCCCCGCACCCCATCCTCGACCGACGCATACCAGCTTCGGGCCAGCGCAAGATCGCGTGGAACACCGTCACCGGTCTCGTAGAGCTGCCCCAGGTAGTAGGCCGCCAGTTCCTCTCCCCGGAGGGCTGCACGAGCATAGTCGATCGCCGCCGCCGACGGGTCGGTCACGCCGGCGTTGAGTGCGCGCTCCAGAAGCTCTTCCCCGGACATGTCCGCAAGCAGGACCGGAGGTTCCGGCACCTCCTGTTCCACACGGTCCGGCTCTGGCGGCGCGACCGAGGAAACGGATTGAACGGAGACGATATCCAGCGGCTCCGTTACCGGACCGTCCTGGAATCCGAGCGGCCCCAGAAAATACGCGCCTGCAGCCAGCACGGAGACAGCGACAGCTCCGCCCAACAGGCCGCGGTGTCCGACGCGCCGGTCGGGCTTGTCCTGCGCTGGCGATGAATGGTGAACTTCCGGCTTGCGCCGAGACTTGCGCCCACGCCGGGGCTGCGACGGTGTCGCGCCGGTGCGTCCTGCGGGCTTCCTTGCCGGCTCCAGGAACCCTGGCGGGATGACCGTCGGCTTTTCCGCTTTGGCCTGCTGCTGCGGCTCCTGGGCCGTGACGACCGGCTCGGGTGCCGGTTCGGCAACAGGTTCCGGTTTGGCTTCGCGCGGCTTGGTCGGAACGAATTCGAACACGTCGCGGCGAAAATGGTCGTCCTTGACCTCCACGAAACCGGAGGATTTGCTGGCCACGGGTTCGACCGGCGATTTCGGCTTCGCGGGACGGCTGGAAAAGTCCGCAATGCCCGGAAGGTGCGATAGAACGCCGTCCTTTTCGCCTAGC
>CBDUPF010000204.1:0-7800 GCA_965369035.1 uncultured Aliishimia sp. | reverse complement strand
TGTTGCGGAAGTCGATGTAGTAGGAATGCTCCCACACGTCGCAGCCCAGAAGCGCCGTCTGCCCGAAGCAGAGGGGGTTCACGCCGTTTTCCGTCTTCGTCACCTTGAGAGAGCCGTCGCTGTCCTTGATCAGCCAGCACCAGCCGGAGCCGAACTGGCCCGCGCCGGCGGCTGCGAATTGCGACTTGAACTCGTCGACGGAACCGAAGGACTCCGTCAGCGCCTTTTCGAGTTCACCCGGCATCTTGCTGTCGCCCGGGGTCATCATCTCCCAGAACTGGTTGTGGTTCCAGTATTGCGACGCGTTGTTGAAGATCCCGTTCTGGGCAACAGCGTTCTTGTCGTAGGTGCCCTTGATGATTTCCTCGACGGACTTGCCTTCCCATTCGGTGCCGGCCACCGCCTTGTTGCCGTTGTCGACATAGGCCTTGTGGTGGATATCGTGATGGTACTCCAGCGTTTCCTTCGACATGCCCTTGCCTGCGAGAGCGTCATGGGCATAGGGGAGATCTGGTAGTTCAAAAGCCATGAGTTGGGCCTCCTGTCAGAGTTGGAAATTCAACCACTGACTGACAGATTGGTTCCGGGCAGGCAAGATCAAGTGCGGGATTTCGCCGCCGGTCTCGCGCAATCGGCAAGGCCGGACAACCGAACGGTTCGCGCATCCCGCCGGATCGTGCCGCCCGTCAGAAGTATCCGACCTCGCTGCCGGGTTGCGCGGCGACCTTCAGCAGGTCGAAAACATATTGCGCGACCGAGCGGAAGCAGACGATCTCGAACGTCGTGTCATCGGTCATCCGGAACGCCGCCGCGACCTGGGCAAGGCGCGTGCGGCGGAACATGCCCGGCTCGAACATCCCAGGTGCGAGGTCCACCGGCGAAAGCTTGGCCATGACTTCGCGCGCGCAGGGTCCCGTCACCTGGAACACCGCGCGGGCGTCGGAGACGTCGACGGCCAGCGCATGCATGTCCGCCAGCGCCGTCCGGAGCGCCGCGAGAGTCGCGCCGACCTTGTCGTAGGGGCAGATCACGAGCAGTTCATCCGGCGACATCCAGCACAATCCGCTCTGACCGGCAAAACGTGCCTCGCGCTGCCCCGGCATCTCCGCGCCTGTCGCCTTGGTGGCGGCCTTGCGCAGGGTGGCGGCAGAAAGATCTCCGCGCAGGGTGATCATGCCCACGGGGCCGATCTCGCGGACCCCGGCGATCCCGTCCGTCCACTCCGCTCCGCCCAGCGCGCTGACTGCCTCAGACATTCTGCTTCTCCCCCTGCTTGTCGAAGAAGACCGTATCGACGATCCGCGCGCGGTAGGTCTTGCCGTCCGTGCCCGGGAAATCGATCTCTTCTCCCATCCGGTCGGGACCGTTCAGAACGAGGCCCATCGCGATGCCCTTGCCCAGCGTGGGTGAATGGTAGGTCGAGGTCACCCGCCCCTGCACGTTGCGCTGGCCGTTCGCGTTGTGGCCCTCGGCCACCGCGTAGGCGCCATCCGGTATGACCGACCCGTCCAGCGTTTCCAGGCCGACCAGCTTCCAGCGCTTGGGATCGGTCATGTGGGAGCGTTCCTGCGCCCGCTTGCCGAGGTAATCTGCCTTCTTCTTCGAAATCGCCCAACCGAGCCCGAGATCCTGCGGAATGACCGTGCCGTCGGTCTCGTCCCCGATCATGATGAAGCCCTTCTCCGCCCGCATGATATGCAGGCATTCGGTGCCGTAAGGCTGGATGCCGAACTCCTGCCCGGCCTCGATCAGTGCCTCCCAGAAGGCCAGCCCGTGGGAGGCCGGCACCGCGATCTCGTAGCTGAGCTCACCCGAGAAGGAGATGCGATAGACCCGCGTGGGGAAACCGCCGATCTCGCCGTCCGCCCACTCCATGAAGGCCAGCGCGTCCTTCGACACGTCCATGCCGCCCATCTTCTCCAGCAGCTTGCGCGCGTTCGGGCCGACCACGGCGATCTGTGCGTATTGCTCGGTGACATTGGCGACGTAGACCTTCCAGTCCCACCATTCGGTCTGGAGCCATTCCTCCATGTGGCCGTGAATGCGCTCCGCCCCGCCCGTGGTCGTATGGCACAGCCAGGTGTCCTCGTCGATGCGCGCGACCACGCCGTCGTCGATCAGGAACCCGTTCTCGGAGCACATCAGGCCGTAGCGGCATTTGCCGACCTTCAGCGTCGACATCATGTTGGTGTAGAGCATGTCGAGGAACTTGCCCGCGTCCGGCCCCTTCACGATCAGCTTTCCCAACGTGGATGCATCAAGAATTCCAAGGCGTTCCCGGGTGTTCTTCACCTCCCGCATCACCGCGTCATGGGTGCTTTCGCCTGCGCGCCGGAACGCGTAGGGTCGCCGCCACTGGCCGACCGGTTCCCATTCCGCACCGTTGGCCTCGTGCCAGCCATGCATCGGCGTGCGCCGTATCGGCTGGAACACCTCGCCGCGCGCCTCTCCGCCGATCGCACCCATGGAAATCGGCGTGTAGGGCGGACGGAAGGTCGTGGTTCCGGTCTGCGGGATGGGTTGACCCAGCGCATCAGAAAGGATCGCGAGACCGTTGATATTGGACAGCTTTCCCTGATCGGTTGCCATGCCAAGCGTGGTGTAGCGCTTGGCGTGCTCGACGCTTTCGAACCCCTCCTGTGCGGCCAGTTGGACGTCCGACACCTTTACGTCGTTCTGGAAGTCGAGCCAGGCCTTCGAGCGCAATTCGTAGGGTGCCCCCTGCGGCATCAGCCATACGGGTTCGATTGCACTCTCTGCGGGGCTTGACGCCTTGGGAGCGTCTGCGCGCCTGGGCGTGAACCCCGCGGCCTTGGCGGCATCGCGCCCCGCGACCTCGGCGTCCTCGAGCGCGAGCGCGATGTGCATCGCTCCATTCGCGCAACCCGCGGGGATCACGAAGGCTTCGCCGTCCGCGCCGGTGGGCGGGCTGTCCACATCCGGGCGGAAATGCGCCTGTCCCTCGTCCCAGGTCAGCTTGCCGCCGCAATGGGACCACAGATGCACGACCGGCGACCAGCCGCCCGACATGGCGACCACGTCGCAGTCGATCTCCTCCAGCACCGCGCCTTCGCCGGCCTGGGCGCAGATCGCGACACCGGTGACCTTGCGCTGCCCCTTGACCTTGGCGATGGCCTTGCCGGTTTCGACACGGATCCCAAGCTCGCGCGCACGGTCGGCCAGATCGCCCCCGCCCGTGGCCCGAGCGTCGACAATGCAAGGCACGTCAAGTCCCGCGTTTTTCATAGCGAAAGCAGTCAGGTACGCGGTGTCGTTGTTTGTCACCACAACGGTTCGATCGCCGACGGACACGCCGTAATCGACCGCGTAATCCCGCACGGCGGAGGCAAGCATCACGCCCGGAATGTCATTTCCGGCAAAGGACAGCGGACGCTCCAGCGCGCCGGTTGCGGTTACCACCTGGCGGGCACGGATGCGCCACAACCGGTGTCTCGGGCCCGGACGCTCGGGCGCGTGGTCGGTCAACCGCTCGTAGGCAAGAACATAGCCATGGTCGTAGACGCCCGCGCCCATGCACCGGGTCCGCAGCGTGACATTGGGCATCTCTGCCAGTTCCGCCAGGACTCCATCCACATACTTGTCCACAGGCCCGCCGTCGATCTGCCCTCCGGCCAGGGGTTCGTCCACGACCGCCCGCCCGCCCCAATGCGCGGTCTGCTCGATCAGCAAGACCCGCGCCCCGGCCCGGCCTGCCGCCGCCGCAGCCTGAAGCCCAGCCACGCCGCCACCGATGACCAGCACGTCCACGAAAGCATAGAAATGTTCGTAGGTGTCGCTGTCCTTCTCCCTTGGTGCAGCGCCCAGCCCCGCCGACTGGCGGATGAAGGGTTCATAGATGTGCTTCCAGAACGGCCGCGGATGCATGAACATCTTGTAGTAGAAGCCGGCGGGCAGGAATCGTCCGAGGTAGGTGTTGACCGCCCCCACATCGACATCGAGGCTGGGCCAGTGGTTTTGTGACGCCGCGCGCAGCCCTTCGTAGAGTTCGGTCGTCGTTGCGCGCTGGTTGGGCTCGAACACGGAAGCCGTGCCGTGGTTCATCAGCGCATTGGGCTCCTCCACCCCGCTGGCGACGATCCCGCGTGGACGATGATACTTGAATGACCGGCCCACCATAGTTTGCCCGTTCGCGATCAGCGCGGAGGCCAGCGTGTCGCCCTCGTAGCCCTTCAGGGTTTTTCCGTTGAAGGTGAACCGGACGGGTTTGCCCTTGTTGAGAAGGCGGCCGCCCTTGGCCAGGCGCGTGCTCATGCGAATTCCCTCCACGACCAGCCGGGACGTTTTTCGCGGATGCTGTCGAGGATCTCCTTCGGCGGCTCGGTGACTTGCGCCGGATACGTGCCGAAGACCTCGAGCGTGCGCGTGCAGCGGGCGGCGTGGAACCACTTGCCGCAGCCGTTGGCATGGCGCCAGCGTTCGAAATGCACGTCCTTGGGGTTTTCGCGCAGGAACAGGTAGCCCTCGAAAGCGTCGTCGGGCGATCCCGGCCCGAAGCGCTTCAGATGCGCCTCCCCGCCGGCGGCCAGTTCGGTCTCTTCGGCATCCACGCCGCAATAGGGACAGTGCAGGATCAGCATGTGCGTTTTCCCTTCACCTCTGCGCGAACGAAAACACCGGCCCCCAGGCGGAGGCCGGCGTCCGTCATGTCAATGAAGAATGGTTCAGTTGCCGTCGGCTTCCGCAGCGACGGAGTTTGCGGCGCCTTCGACGGCTTCCGCAGCACCTTCGACGGCGCTTCCACCGCCCTCGATGGTGATGTCGACATCATCGGCACCGTCCGCGCCGCCACCGTAGAACACGACATAGGCGAGCACGCCCACCACGACGACGAGGATGCCGACGACAAAGGCGATGCCGGTGTTGCCGCCGGAGCCGGAATCCGCGCGGGTGACGTGCGAGGTCGATTTGTCAGCCATGTACTGTCTCCTTTCGCTTGATCTGCGAAGGAAACGCGCTTGGGGTCGCTTCCGTTCCCGACCCCGACCACCAAGACGGCGGCCGGGACGGCGAACCGGAGCCTATTCCTCTGCCGGTTGAGCGACGGCCGGTGCGGTGCCCTCGGCGGCGCCGGTTGGCATTGCCGGATCGCCACCGCGTGTGCCTGCCCCCAGCGCCGCGAGAAGCAGGAAGAGGAAGATGATCGCCGCCAGCGTGGCGAGTACGTTGCGCATGGACATGCCACCGGCGCGCCGGGCCGCGGGGGAGCGAAGATCGAGGTTGTGATAGTCAGACATGGGATTGCCTCCTTTGCGACCATCATCATGCCGGACCGGCCCTGTTGGTCGTCCATATCGGCAAGAATCCCCGGTACGTTTGCGCCACGGTTGGCCGAAAACGCCCGATCCCGCTGGCGGATTTCGGCACACCGGACGGCGTTTCGCGCGTATGAGACAGGTGCGGTCAGCAATATGCGGCCCCGCAGACGATCAGCTTGTTGACGAGACGGTCGCCGAATCCCCATTGCAGCGTGGCAACGGTCATCAGCATCACGTTGGCGAAGTTGGTCAGATCCGCTCGCTGGCGCAGCTGGCCGAAATTGCGCTCCTCGGTCAGGAAATCCACGGCGTAGCCTTCCATCGGGATATCCTTCGCGTTGACGCCCCGCCGCAGCGCGGAGAGTTCCAACCCGTATTCGTGCAGGAGCTTTTCGACCGTCCGCTGGCGACCGAGTTCGATCTGGGTGAGCCGGTCCGAGAAGAACAGGACCGACGCCGCGACCCCCAGTGCCCCGAAACGCTGCACGTCCTGCGCGTCGCCCAGCAGGAAGGTCGTCAGCGTGCCGATGGCCCAGGCGGCAAGCCCGACATAGGCGACCAGGCGACCGAAACGGCGAAAGATGTGACGCGCGCCCAACATCCTCAGTGCGCCACCCCGGCGGCGACGGATTCGTCGATGAACTTGCCTTCGCGGAAGCGGAACATGGAGAACTCGTCGGTAAGTGGCGAGGCGCCCCTGGCCATCAGTTCCGCCATCGCCCAGCCGGACCCGGGGATCGCCTTGAACCCGCCCGTGCCCCAGCCGCAGTTGATGAACATGCCCTCAACCGGCGTTTTCGACAGCATCGGGGACCGGTCGCCCGTCATGTCGACGATGCCGCCCCAATGCCGCAGCATCTTGAGCCGCGAGATCATCGGGAAGGTCTCGATCAGCGCGCGCACCGTCTCCTCGATATGGTGGAATGACCCGCGCTGGGTGTAGTTGTTGAACCCGTCGGTGCCGCCGCCGATCACCATTTCGCCCTTGTCGGACTGGCTCATGTAGCCGTGCACGGTGTTGGCCATCACGACCACGTCCATGCAGGGCTTGATGGGCTCTGAGACCAGCGCCTGCAGCGCCAGGCTCTCGATCGGGAGGCGGAAGCCCGCCATCTCCGCCAGCACGCCGGAATGGCCGGCGACGACGATGCCCAGCTTGTCGCAGTCGATGGCACCACGGCTGGTGTCGACGCCGACGACCTTGTCTCCCTCGCGCCGGACGCCGGTGACCTCGCATTTCTGGATCACGTGCATGCCCATGTCCGAACAGGCCCGCGCATAGCCCCAGGCCACCGCGTCATGCCGCGCGGTGCCCGCCCGCGGCTGCCAGAGCGCGCCGAGGACCGGGTAGCGCGGCCCGTCGATGTTGATGATGGGGCAGAGCGTCTTCACCCGCTCCGGCCCGATGAACTCGGTATCCACACCCTGCAGCTTGTTGGCGTGCGCCGTGCGCTGGTAGCCGCGGATCTCGTGCTGGGTCTGGGCCAGCATCATCACGCCGCGCGGCGAATACATGACGTTGTAATTCAGATCCTGGCTCAGCGTTTCGTAGAGCGAGCGGGATTTCTCGTAGATCGCCGCCGACGGATCCTGCAGGTAGTTCGAGCGGATGATCGTCGTGTTGCGCCCGGTGTTGCCGCCGCCGAGCCAGCCCTTTTCGAGGATCGCGACGTTCGTGATGCCGTGGTTCTTGCCCAGGTAATAGGCGGTGGCGAGCCCGTGGCCACCCGCACCGACGATGATGAGGTCGTATTTCTTCTTCGGCTCCGGGTTGGCCCATGCCCGTTGCCAGCCCGTGTGCTGGCGCATGGCTTCGCGGGCAACGGCGAATACGGAATAGCGTTTCATATGCGACGAATCCCTCGGTCACAGGCTGGCAGCGTTCTGGCGTAGTTTTTCAGGATACCGGCGTGTGTCAGCGTCGCAATAGATCACAGTTGCGACATGATCGCCGAGGCACGGAGATTTCGACGATTTGGCCTTTTTTCAAGCCACTTCGGCGGCTAGATGAAGCGCATGTTTTTCTGGATCATCATAGCGGCCATGGCGCTGGTCACGGTCGGCATTCTCGCCTCCAGCCTGCGCCGTCGGGCAAGCGGCGCCGAACCTGCGGCGGCCTACGACCTCAGGGTCTATCGCGACCAGTTGGCGGAGGTCGACCGAGATCTGGCGCGCGGCGTGCTGGATCCACAGGACGGCGAACGCGCCCGAACAGAGATCGCGCGGCGCATCCTGACGGCCGACGCCGCGCTGCATTCGGCGGGTGCGTCTGGTGGGAGCGATCGTGGCAGCGGCATCTGGCTTGCCGTCATCGCGGTGATCGTCGTCGTGGGGAGCGGTGTGCTCTATGTCATGCTGGGCGCGCCCGGTTACGGCGACCTGGCGTTGAAGGACAGGATCGCCGCGGCGGAAAACCTGCGGCAGAACCGGCCGGACCAAGCCACGGCGGAGGCCGGCATCCCGCCCGGCCAACTGCCGCGGCCCGGCGCTCCCGGCGCGGAATACACGGATCTTGTGGAACGTC
>CBDUPF010000203.1:0-7806 GCA_965369035.1 uncultured Aliishimia sp. | reverse complement strand
GACGGGTCCTCGCCCTCCAACTCCGCGAGGCGTGCGACCTTGCGGTCGAGTTCCAGAACGGCATTGTGGCCCAGCTTGACCAGGTCGCGGATCATCGGTTTCGCGCGACCCACGGAGACTGTCACCTCGATCGGAACCGAGGTGAATGGGTTGGAGAGTTCGGTTGCGGGTGCTGTGGTCGGTTCGGCCATGTCAGACCTCCTCCTGAACTGAGTTGTAGAATGCCTTGAGCGCGTCCGAGATTTCCGAGATCAGCTCGGGCAGATCGACCTGCTTCTCGGACGAACCGAGGGCGCAGCACGCCTGGCCCGACGCAAGATCCGGGTCGGCGACAAGGCTGGCGTTTTCGGGCATGCGGTCCTGCAGCAATTGCTCGACGGCGGCGTGCTGGTCTTCGGAGACACGGATCTCGACCGGCAGGTCGACAGCCTCCTCGACGACCTTCGACAGCATCGTGGACACATGCTGCGGCAGCGCCTGTTCAGCCACCGCAGGTAGCACCTTGGTGACAAGACCGTCGAGCAGGGGACGAACCGCCTCGACGAAGGAGTGCATCGCTTCCTCACGGGTAAAGCGGGCCTCCAAAAGCGATTGCTGGACGGTTTCGATCAACAGCTTGCCATTGTCGGCCTGCGCCTTGACCGCGTCGTCCCAGCCGGCGCCATAGCCTTGCTCGAAGCTCTTGAGTTTCTGATCCTCGAGTTCTTCGGCGGCGTTCGCGGAGGCGGATTGCGCCGGTGCGTTGCGTTGGCCGAAATCCTCGAACAGTCGGGCGGTACCCATCAGGCGACCTCCTCTTTCTCCTCAAGCCACCCGCGCAGGATTTCCACGGTCTCGCTCTGGCGTTCCTCGATCATGCTGCGCAGGCGGTCGGCAGGGTCACCGCCGTCGACGCCCAGCATGGGCAGTTCGGGCAGGCCGTCGTCGCCGACCTTCGCGGTGTTCATGGCAAGTCCGGGAACGGATCCGCCCTCGCCGCCGAAATCGCCTTCGAGGCTCGGCAGCCCCAGGTCGGAGCCGATTTCCCTGCCCCCCTCGGCGCCAGCGGGCGGCAGAGCGGGCACATTGCCGCCCGTGTCCTTTGCGGCACCGGAGATCACGGGACGCACCACGAAAAGCCCCAGGATCAGCGTCACCAGCGCCAGCACTGCGATCTGGATCGCCGACATCAGGTCGAAGTTCAGCCCGTCGATCAACGGCGTGCTGACTTCGGTGCCCATCGGCTCGATGGCCTGAAGACCCATCGACTTGATGGTGATGACATCGCCGCGCTGCTCGTCGTAGCCAACGGCAGAGGCCACGAGTTCGCGAAGGGCGGACAGTTCTTCCTCGCCGCGCGGCTCGATCGTGCTTTTGCCATCCGCGGCCGTCGTCTCGGTCCCGTTGACCAGCACCGCGACGGACAGGCGGCGAATCGCCCCCGGCGCGCGGACGATCTCGCGTTCGGTCTCCGACACCTCGTAATTCACCCGCTCGCGCGTCTGGCTGTTCTGGGAGCTGGAGCCGTCGCCGCCCGCGGCATCGCCGTCCGGCAGGTTCGACGCCACGGTCACCTGACCTTCGGCGGAAGACGAGGAGGCATTGCTGGTCTCTTCGGTATCGGTGCTGATCGCGACGCGGCTTTCGGGATCGAATCGGCGTTCGCGAATCGCCTCGCGCTGCGTGACCGTATCGACGCTCACCTCGACGATGGCATTGCCCATGCCCACGCGGGCCTCGAGCAGGCGTTCGACCTTTTCCTTGAGCCTGTCGGAGCGGTTGTCGCCGGCGGTGCCTTGCGACGGCTCCTCGCTGGCACCGATCAGGGCGCCGTTCGTGCCGATCACGGCGACGTCGTCCGGGGACAGGCCGGCAACCGCCGACGAGACCAGATACTTGAGTGCCTTCGCCTGGCTGCCCGTGATCTCGCCGCCCACCGGCGTCACCGCGACCGATGCGGTCGGTGTCACGCCGCGCTGGAAGGGATTCGAGCCGCCATTCGCGATATGGACCCGGGCGGAGCTGATATGCGGGGAGGACACGATCGTTCGCGCCAGCTCGCCCTCCTTCGCGCGCCAGTAGGCTGCATCGAACATCTGCGATGTGGTGCCGAATCCGCTCAGACTGTCGAGCAGTTCATACCCACCCGCACTGTTGGACGGCAGACCCTCGCTGGCCAGTGTCATGCGCAACTGATCGCGCTGACCCGAATCAACGAAGATCGAGCCGCCGCGGACATCGAACTCCACGCCCCGCGCTTCGAGCGAGCGGACGACCTCTCCGGCCGCCTGCGGTTCCAGACCCGCGTATAGCAAGGTCATCGATGGCGCCGCGACCATACGTGTCATCGTAAGGATCGCCAGAAACATACCGACGGTTGCCCCGATCGCGACGAGTTTGCGGACCGGCGTCAAACCATTCCAGACATTCAACAGCTGCTGCACAATTGCCTCCGTCTCGCCGGGCGTTCTGCCCCGCTTCATCGTCGTTAATGGCGCATCTCGCTTAACAATCGGTTAGTGCATGCCGGTCTATAAGCGCCTCGAACAAAATAGTTGGGTGTGCCATGGCTGATGACGTTGAACATACCGAAGAAGCCCCGAAGAAATCGTCGAAGATGCCCATGATTCTAGGGCTTTTGCTGGCGTTGCTCGGGGGCGGTGGCGGATTCTACGCGGCCTGGTCGGGGATGATTCTCGGGCCTGTCGATCATGCTGAACAAACCCACGACGACTCCGAGGTCGAAGGCCTTCCGAACATCGCGTTCGTGGAGGTCGAGCCGCTGACCGTGGCGCTGGCGAACGACGACGGCAAGTCGCACCTGCGATTCCGTGCGCAGCTGGAAGTGCCGGCATCCTACAAGCCGGATGTCGAGCTGCTGCTGCCGCGTGTGGTGGATGTGCTCAACGGGTATCTGAGAGCGTTGCAGACCGCGGACATCGAGAACCCCTCTGCATTGGCGCGGCTACGCGCACAGATGCTGCGGCGGGTCCAGATCGTGACAGGGCAAGGTCGCGTTAACGATCTCCTGATAATGGAATTTGTCATTAATTGACGAGGACGGAACATGACACTGATCGCAGACATTCTCCTGGCCGCCGGCGCGCTCGGCGCCGCATTCTACTGTTTTGTGCTGGGCCGGCGGCTGCGCAAGTTCAACGACCTTGAAAAAGGCATGGGCGGCGCCGTCGCCGTGTTGTCCGCGCAGGTCGACGACCTCGAAAAGACGCTTGGCGCCGCGCGGAAGTCCGCAGCCGGGTCGACCGCCGAACTCGAAGCGCTGACGGCACGGGCCGAGGACGTGCGGCGACAGCTGGAACTGCAGATCGCCTCGCTGCACGACATGGTGCCGGCGCCTTCGGCCGCGGCTCCGGCGCCCTCTCCCATCGCATCGGTCCCGGACACCCCTGAAGCCGTGCCTGCCGCGGCGCCAGAGCCCCAGCCACAGCCGCAACCACAGGCGCAGCCACAGCCGCAACCGGGTGAACCGATGTTCGTGCGGCACCGTGCTGCGGGAAAGGTGGCGTGATGAGCAAGACCGTCAAGAAGACCGCTCGCGCCGCGCGTGGCAGGGGAACGGTTGGCATCCTCGTGCTTTTGCTCGCCGGGTCCGCAATCGTGCGCGTGGCCGGCAGCGCCGACATGGTGATGGCCGAAGCGCGCGACGCGATGGCCGCGCTTGAGCAACCCGCCGCCCTGAGTGAGCCGGTGGCGCCTGCCGCGCCCGCGCCGGAAGAACTGGACGCGATGCTGCGCGCCTTCGAGGCCCGCGAATCGCGCATTCGGAACAAGGAAGAGCAGATCGAGAAGCGGCTGAAGGCCCTGAGCATCGCCGACGAGAAGATCAACGAACGGCTCGCCGAACTGAAGGCCGCAGAGGAGGAGCTGCGCGCGACGCTCGCCCTGGCCAGCACGGCCGCCGAGGACGACCTCGCCCGGCTGACCACGGTCTACGAGAACATGAAGCCGAAAACCGCCGCTGCGCTTTTCGAGGAAATGGCGCCGGAATTCGCGGCCGGGTTCCTTGGGCGGATGCGTCCGGCCTCCGCCGCGGCCGTGATGGCCGGCATGACTCCGGAGGCTGCCTATTCGATAAGCGCAATTCTCGCCGGGCGAAATGCAAACACGCCGAAGGAATAGAAACCCTTCTTCGAGAAGCATTTCTTAAGCCTCCTCTGCGACAAAGAGACAACAGAATCTATCGGGTGCGTTTCCATGATCGGAATAGTCGGGATCGTCATTATCTTTGCCATGGTGTTCGGCGGCTATCTTGCTGCCGGCGGGAAATTGGCAATTATTCTCAAGGCCTTGCCGTTCGAAATGATGATGATTGGCGGTGCAGCCATCGGTGCATTCCTGATCAGCAATGACATTCCGTCGGTCAAGCATACGCTCAAGGACATCGGAAAGGTCTTCAAGGGCCCGAAATGGAAGCACGATGATTACCGCGATCTTCTGTGCCTTCTGTTCGAGCTGATCCGCCTCGCTCGCCAGAACCCGGTCGGCATCGAGGAACATATCGAGGATCCCGAAAATTCCTCCATCTTCTCCAAGTATCCGAAAATCCTGAAGGACGGCGAAGCCATTGCGATGATCTGCGACACGATGCGGTCGGCGTCGATGAACTACGACGACCCGCACCAGGTGGAAGAGGTGCTGGAGAAGCGGATGGAGGCGAACCTCCACCACGCCATGCATTCCAGCCACGCGCTGCAGACGATGGCCGACGGCCTGCCCGCGCTGGGGATCGTCGCGGCGGTTCTGGGCGTGATCAAGACCATGGGCTCGATCGACCAGCCGCCGGAAATCCTGGGCAAGATGATTGGCGGCGCGCTCGTCGGGACCTTCCTGGGCGTGTTCCTCGCCTACGGTCTTGTCGGCCCGTTCGCCGGGAAGGTGAAAAGCGTCACCGAGGACGAAGCGCATTTCTACCAGCTGATCCGCGAGGTTCTGGTTGCGAACCTGTACAACCACGCGACCAACATCTGTATCGAAGTCGGCCGGCAGAACACGCCGTCACATTGCCGCCCCTCCTATTCGGAACTCGAGGAAAGCCTGAAAGCCGTGAAACAGGCAGCCGCATGAAACCACTTCTGAATGCCATTCTGTTCCTGGCCTGGGCGGCGCCTGCGTTTGCCGCCCCTGTGCTCGTGCGGTCGGGCGAGCATGGCACGTTCACCCGGATAGTGGTGGACACGAACCCCTCGGCCAAGTGGCAACTGAACCAGGATGGCCGCGAGGTCCGGCTCGACCTGCCGCAGAACCGCGAGGGCTTCGCCACCGCGGACGTGTTCCGTCGCATTACCCGCGACAGGGTGCAGAGTATCAGTGCGGGCAGGCAGAGCCTGACGCTGACCCTCGGGTGCGATTGTGTCGTGACGGCCACGCCGATGGCCCCGGATTACATCATCCTCGACATCGCGCCGGAAACACCGTCGAACGATCCGACAGCGCCGGACGCCGCAGAACAAGCTGCGCCCGACTGGGCCGGCAGCATCGCCGCGACGGAGGCGTATTTCGGCCTTGCGGACCTGACCGCTTCGGGCACCGTGACGGACGAGGAACTCCCGGAGCTGGACCCTCCCGCGCGCGCCGCCATGGAGCCTGCGATGCCCCCCTTCGCCGTGGCACCGGTTGTCCTGCCGCTGGTGCAGGATCCGGCGGAGCGGACTCCGTTCGAACTGGAAGATCCGGTCATCGCGGATGCGACGGTCGGGTCCGAGCCGGACACGATTGCGCCGCGTCTGCAACATACCGGAGACGCCCTCAAGGTTCTGGAAGACCGGCTGACACGCCAGATTGGCCTGGCCGCGACGCAGGGGGTCTTGCAGCCCGCCCGGGACCACCGTGCCTCGACGCCGGCCGCCGCAACGGACGAGACCCCGGACGCATCCGACGCGGAGCGCACCGAAGCCACGCTCGATGCGCTGTTCGCCGAGGACAGCCTTTACGACAACCTGCGCATCGACAGCAGCGTCGACCGCCGAGGCACCGAAGCGGAGACGATCGCCACGGCGATCAGCGGTGGAAGCTGCGTCGAGGCCGACCTGTTCGCGGTGCAGGACTGGGGGTCCGAAGGGGGGTTCGGCGCCGAGATTTCGCAGCATCGCAATGCGCTTTACGGCGAATTCGACAAGCTGGACCGGACGGCGCAGATCGCACTTGCGCGCGCCTACATCTATTACGGCTTCGGCGCAGAGGCGTTGCAGATCGCGGCGCTCGACGTGCGCGACGAGAAGGTCGATGCCGCCATCACGGTCATCGCGCGGATCATGGAATACGGCCCCTCTCCGGACACGGACAGGCTGACCCGGTTCGCCGAATGCGACACCGATGCCGCGCTCTGGGCGATTCTCGCCGACAACGGTTCGGGCCGGCCGGAACGGATGAACACCGACGCGGCCTTGCGCGCGCTGAACAAGCTGCCCTACCACTTGCGCAGCTTCCTCGCACCGAAACTCAGCGAACGTCTGCGCCACCACGGTGCCGGCAACGCCGCCGCGCACGCCATGCGCAGCGTATCCCGGACGCTCCACGAGCCCGAAAGCGTGGCCAGACTGGAACAGGCCGAGATCGACCTGATAATTGGCGACGACGAAAAGGCAAGCGATGGGTTCGAGGAGGTCATCGAGAACAACTCCTTCGAGGCGCCGCGCGCGCTGATCCGCTTCATCGACCTGCAAGTCGCCAACGAAGAAGCGATCTCGAAGGACACCGCTCTGCTGGCCGCGGCCTATGCCTCCGAGTACCGCGACTCCGAACTGGAGCCGGAAATCGCCCGGGTGCATGTGATGGCCCTGGCCAAATCCGGGCAGTTCGACGAAGCATTCGCGGTGCTGGAGACCGCCAGAGGCGACGGGCTGGCCGGCGATCGCATGGTCGATGGGTTCCACACGGTCATTCACGCCGAAGCGGATGACGTCACCTTCCTCCGGCGTACGATGGCTCTGACCGAATCGGATCTGGCGCAAATCGCGCCGCGCACGCGCATCGACCTGAGCTCGCGGCTGTTGGACCTGGGCTTTGCCGAGCAGGCCGGGGCGATGATCAGGGATGTGGACGGCAAGGTTGCACCGCGCGACCTTCAATTGCTGCGCGGGCGAATTCACCTTGTCATGGGCAATCACCGCCAGGCGCTGGCTGCCGCGGGAACATTCGACGGCGAGGAGTTCGAGGCACTGCGGGCCGATACGCTCTACGCGACCGGAGATTACGGCGAAGCGGCCGCGATCTACGAGAGGCTGGGCCAAGCCGAGCGCGCGGAATCCGCCGCCTGGAAAGCGCCGGCCGGCACCGTCGCCGCAGCGCCCGAAGACAGCAGCCTGAGCCGGGTGGCCGATATCGCGGACCGCGCCTTGCCGGATGCCGAAGGCGGGCTTCTGGCACGGGCCGACGCGCTGCTTACGGACTCGAACGAGCTGAGCAGCGAGATCGAAACCCTGCTGGCCAATCCGGACCTGGCCATCGGCGCCGGCGGCTAGTTTCGCTTACCCAAAATAAACCATGTCCGCGTTAGTGTCGCGCCATCCGCATAACGTGGAGGGACCAAGTGCAGAATGCACAGCAACCAGTATCGAAGACATGCCGCGCCCGGATCGTTCCGGTCGCGGCTGTTGTCTTTTCCCTTGTTTCCTGGGCGTTTCGCGCCCTGTTCGGGACGTTGGCGCTCCCCAGCCAGTCACCGGCGACGGGCTTAGCCCCTGACATTCGCCGCAGGCCGCGATTCGGCTCACGCGAACTGCGGGACGTACCGCCCGTCTTCATGACCGGACACGCGCCTGGCGCTACCAGATCCGCGCCTGGTCGTGCCGCCACAGACAAAGCCCG
>CBDUPF010000202.1:0-7807 GCA_965369035.1 uncultured Aliishimia sp. | reverse complement strand
ACGTCGAAATAGCGAAGTTCGCCGTAGCTGCGCCAGCCGGGTCCGGCGATGGCCGCCGACCCGAGGTTCGATCCACCCTGCGACGTCGCCGGGTCGGCCGGCACCAGGTTGAAGCGCAGAACGGACGGCGCGCTGCGTGAAGACACGGTTTCCGCCGGCACCGTCTCGCCCATGTCGAGCACGGGCTGGGACACTGTCCGCGTGGCGCCGAGCGAAAACAGCCCGCCGCCCAACACCGATCCGCCGCTGATATTGCTGGGGCCGTCGCAATGGCGCGACAAGTTCGGCCCGATCTCGCGGATGACCCCGCCACCAGAGAGTTCCGACGCCGTGGTGCCCAGGCGGCAGTTGGTCCCGAAGGACATCGCGTCGTCGCCCGGCACCACGCTGGCGCCGAACCCGCGCGTATGCAGCAGGATGGTGATCGCCTCGCTGCGGTCGCGAAACGTGTCTGTCGGCGGGTCGTCGAAGGTCTGGGCTTGCGCGGATGATGCGGCAAGTCCCATTGCGACAAGTAGGAGGGGTCGTGTCAGCATCCGGGTAATCCTGCATGGTGGCCTGTCGGGTCGAAGGAGACGAGTTCGCGGGCGAGCATGCTGTATTGCGGGTTGTCCGGATGATCCGCGCTGAGCCGGGCAGCGATGTCCCTGGCTTCCTGCAGCGCGTCGCCCGCACCGGCAAGCTTGTCCAACCGGGCCAGATCCTGTGCCTGCCGGACCTTGAGGATGGCGAGTTCGTACTGCCAGGCGGGCAGGGCATCCGGCTCCGCCAGCAGTTTCCGCAGCGCCTGTTCGGCCAGGTCGAACTGAACCTGGCTGAAGTCTCCCGAAAGACGACGGAGCGCGGCGATTTGCGCGAGTTTCAGACGGGTCTCGGCCAGGTCATGGCGGGCGATGCGGTCCAGGCCGTCCGTCGCGTCAACCCGCGCGGCACCGATGTCGACCGAGCGTTCCAGCAATTCCTGCGCCTGCGCCAGCGCGGCCTCCGGGCCGTCCGGGGCCAGGCCCGCGTGGTCTGCGAGCACGACCGCGCGCGCGTTCAGCACCACGGACAGATCGCGCAGCGCCAGCGGGTCGTCGCGGTCCCGTGCCACGCGGGCGTCGTGCAGCGCGATGGCACGGCCGATCCGTGCGTCGGACTCGGCCAGCAACTCCCTGCGGCTTTCGAGAGGGGCGGCGCAGATCAGTTGCGCCTCCAGCGTCGCGCGGCGTTCGAGCACGATGGCAAGGTTGCGTTGCCAATCCATCCGCGCCGGGTCCGAAGCGGCGAGGCGAGTGGCGAAATCCTCGGCCTCGGTCAATGCGGTCAGCTGTTCGGACGGGTCACGTCCCGCCGCCTGCAACGCATCGGCATGCCACAAGAGGGCGACGAAGAGGTTCGAGCCAAGCACCGTGTTGTCCAGATCCGACGCGGCCAGCGTGGCGGCAAGCGCGGCGGCCTCGGCCTGGCGCGCGAGCGATGTCTCACGGTCGTCAAGCGCACGGCGCAGCGTCGCCTCCTGGCTCAGCGCGCGCATGAGACCGGCGCGGTCCTGCGACGTGCCCGGCGACTGCTCCAGCCTGCGCCACGCCGTCACGCAGTCCTGCAGGACCGCCAACGCCGGCACGTCCCGCCCGGCACGGTAGAGCCGGTTGCCGTGGCTGCAGAGCGCCTGGGCAACCGCCCGCTGCCAGCCGGGTCCGGGTGTTTCCGTGGACGCCGCGCGCGCCTGCGCCAAGGCCTGTTCGGACTGGTTCAGCGCCACGTCGATCGCACGGTCCCGCAGGGCCGCATCGGCGCGTCTGTGCAGCAGTTCCAGGCTGTTCCGCCGCACATCGTCAGCCGGCACATCATCGAGAAGGCCAAGCCGGACGCTCCACGGCCTGCCCGGCGCATCCAGCGCGGAGATCGCGGTTTCGGCCTGCCCGAGGTAGAAATCCCGCGTGTCCCGCCGTTCGATGACCTCGGCGAAATCCGCGAGCGACAGGGCGAGCCGCGCCCGGTCGAGCCGCAGCTGTGGCGTGTCACCGGCGCGCGCGACGATGGCCTCGAAATCCTGCTCCGCGCCCGAATAAAGCTCCTCCACTACAGCGCGCGGCACGCCGTATCGGGACCGGAAACCGCGAGCGACATCGACCTGGCGGGCGGCCACGTCGATGGTCTCGGAGAGCCGGTCGTTCGCCAGCCGCGTCTGTTGCCACGAGTACCAGCCGCCGAGGCTCGCGCCCACGGCGAGAACTGCCATCGCCGCGGCCACCGCCATGGTCAGCCGCCGCTTGCGCCGTTCCGCCTCCATGTGGCGCTGCGTCAGTTCGGCCAGCGGCACGTCGAGGATGCGGGCCACCACCTTGAGCAAAGCCAGTTCGAACCCGTCGCCGTAGCCGGAGGGGTGTGGCTGGCGCAGATCGGGCGCGAAAGGCTCCGCCTCCGCGTCGAGCCCCTCCATCAGCGCGGGCGGGAAGGCACCGGTGGGCCGGACGGCGGCGGAGTATGCGTCCGGGACCCCATCCACCAGAACCGGGATCACGCGGTCGCGACGCCCGAGCCTGTAGAACTCCCGGATTTCCTCGTTCACCCAGCGCGAGGCCGCCGCCGCCGGGCTGCAGAGCACGACGAGAAATCGCGATGCGGCCAAAGCTTCGGTCAGCGCGTCCGAGAGGCTTTCATGTGCGGCAAGGTCGGTGCGGTCGCGGAATGTAGGACCGATGCCGGCGCCGATCCGTCCGAACCCGCTGGTCCGGCCTCGCAGGGGTCGCGGCACCCGGTAACGCTCCAGCGCGGTCTGGAACCGCTTTCCGAGTATGCGGTCGCGCGCCGAATAGCTTATGAAAGCCGTGTATCTGGCGGACGTGTCCAAACCATGCTCCCTGCGTCCGCCCTCATGTTAACAGTTTGCGCAACTGTTGGTTGGAAAACTTGAATCGGCGGGGCTTGTCCGCGGAGCGCCACCCGGCCTGAAGAGCAGAGTCCGCGGCGTGTGAGAGATGGGGCCGAACGTAGAAAACGGCGAAACCATCCACATCGACAACTTCGCGTCCGGCCAGTTCGGGGGCTGGCGACGTCATCCTGCGACGCGTTTTTCGACCCGCTAAGTGCGGGCCGCACCGCACGGGAAATTCGTAAACTTCTCGGTAAAATGCGCGCAGGGCTGCCATCGCGCTAACCAGTTCTTTGCCCCGCAGGTCTACTCAGAACGGCGTCCGGTCCTATCGCGAAGACCGGCTACCGAACGCGCGAGTCGAAGAAAAACCGGACTGAACAGGCTTATGACGTATCGTTTCGCGCTGAGAAAGCACGCGCTGCTCGGCGGATTGCTTATCCTGATCGCGACATTGTTCGTTCACGACTTGATCCGCACTGCGCAGAACGACCGCGTCTCGTCGGTGGTCGATACGTTCTCGCGCGTGTTCACCATCAAGCTGCAGGAGCAGATCCACAACCGGCTCGACATGGTGGAAATGATCCGTCGCAACTGGCAGGGCGGGCGCATCGGCGGCACCGGCGAGTTCGCGGAGGTCGCCGCGACCGTGCACGTCGATTTCACCGATCTGCAGGCGCTGAACTGGGTCAACGCGTTCGGCGTGATCGAGCGTGTGACCCCTTACGACGGCAATGCGCAGGCTCTGGGCCTCGACGTGCGTCGTCTGCCGGAACCGGCCCGCGCACTGAAAGAAGCCGAGCAACTCGACCAGATGCGCCTCACGGCCCCGCTGACGCTCGCCCAGGGTGGGCGCGGTTTCGTCGGCTACCTGCCGATCCGGGTCGATGACACACTCGTTGGCTTCATCAACCTCGTCTTTCGCAGCCGGCCGCTGATCGAGGACGCGATGGGTCGCGGAACGTCCGACAGGTTTCGCGTGGCCATCACGGACGGCCCCGACCTCGTCTACGGGGACGGCGCGCCGGAGTCGTTCGCCGAACTCTCGGCCATGACCGCGATCGAGGTGGCCGGACGCACCTGGACGATCACGACATCGCCGACGGCGCTGGAAGTCGCAAAGGCGGACACCTTGCTTGACGAGGCGGTTCTGATTTTCGGCATCATCCTGTCAATTGCGGCGGCCCTGCTTCTGAACGTGGTGTCACAGAACAAGGAAACAGTGATCCGCAGCGAGGAACGGTTCGCCCTTGCCATGAAAGGTGCCTCGGATGGGCTGTTCGACTGGAATGTAACGACCGGTGAGACCTACTTCTCGCCCCGGTGGTTCCAGATGCTCGGCTACGAGCCCGAAGAATTGCCGTCGGAATTCAAGACCTTCGAGACCCTGCTGCATCCCGACGACGCGGAATGGGTCTTGCAGGACGCCGAGTCGATCAATCGGATCGAAGGGGACATTTCGGAAAACGAATTCCGCATGCGGCACAAGAACGGGTCGTGGGTCACGATCCTGTCGCGCGGGTACATCATCCGCAAGAACGGCAGGATCACGCGCGTCGTCGGAACCCATGTCGATATCACCGAATTGCGGCGTCAGCAGCGCGAACTCGAACGCGTGGCGATGACCGACGATCTTACGGGGCTGTGCAACCGCCGCGGCATGTCGCACAAGCTGGCGCATATCTCCGGCCAGCTGGCGAGCGGCTACCGCCTGGCGGTTCTTCATGCGGATCTCGACATGTTCAAGTCGGTCAACGACATGAACGGGCACGATGCGGGTGACAACGTGCTCCGGGTCACGGCGCAAAGGCTGACCACATACATCGCCCGCTTCGACGTTGTCGCGCGCATCGGTGGCGATGAGTTCCTGATCGCGGTAAAGACCTCTGCCGACGATGACAGCGTCCTTGCGCTCGCCACGGAACTGATCGAGGAGATCAGCCAGCCCGTCGAATTCGACGGCAAACTGAGCCGCGTCGGTGCCAGCATCGGGATCGCGTTCATCACGCCCGGCGACGACACGTCGATCGACCGGACCATCGCGAATGCGGACATCGCGCTGAATTCCTCGAAGTCGATGGGGCGCGGTCGCTGCGTGATTTTCGAAACGCAGATGCGGGACGAGGCGGTGAAGGCCGTCGCGGTCGCCTCCGAAATCCGGGAAGGGCTGAACGCGAGCGAGTTCACGCCGTATTTCCAGCCGCAGGTCGACATGAGAACCCGGAAGATCGTCGGATTCGAGGCGCTGGCGCGCTGGGATCATCCGCGGAAGGGCATCCTGGGGGCCGCGGAATTCGTGCCCTATGCGGAAAAGGCGCTTCTGATCGACGAGATCGATGACCAGATCTTCAAGAAGGCCTGTCGCGTGGTGTCCAGGCTCGGGGAGTTCGGCGCACCGGACGCGAAGATCAGCGTGAACCTCTCGACCGCGCAACTGAGCGACCCGGAACTGGTGGAACGGCTGATCTGGACGGTCGCGGAGGAAAACGTCGAACCGGGCAGGATCTGCATCGAGATCCTCGAGGCGACGCTGCTGAGCGAGCGCACCGGCCATGTCGTGCGCAATATCGAGCAATTGGCGCGGGTCGGCTTCGGTTTGGAGCTCGATGATTTCGGAACCGGGCACACCGCGATTGCGAGCCTGCGGAATTTCCCGGTGTCGCGGATCAAGATCGACAGGACGCTCATCTCGGGCATCGACGGCGATTCCGGTCTCAAGGCCATCACCGGGACGATCATCGACCTCGGCGGCAATCTCGGAATCGAGGTTCTGGCGGAAGGGATCGAAACCGACGCCGAGTTCGATTATCTCGCGACGACCAGGTGCAGCCATGCGCAGGGCTACCTGATCGGCCGCCCGGTCCCGATCGAGGATCTGAAGTCCTGGATCGAGGACTGGAACCGCCGCCACGGCCTGGGCGCTTCCAGGTCCGCGTAATCGCAACCGGCCGGAGCTGCCTGCACCTGTCCTGCAAGTCTAGCGCTTTCCCGCCGGCCATTTGTGGGGGACGGCCTCTCGCCGCACCATGGTACGAAGCGCGAAGTTCGAGCGCATGTTGCGGATGCCCGGCACCTTCATCAGCTTTTCTTCCAGAAACCGGTCGAAATGTCCGAGGTCGGCGGCCACCACGCGCAGCAGGATGTCGCGCGCGCCGGTCATGAGATAACACTCGGTCACTTCCTCGCACCGACGGATCGCCGTTTCGAAGGCGTCGATGGCCGCGCGGTCCTGGCGTTCCAGCTCCACCGAGATGAAGATGGTGATCGGAAAGCCGAATTTCGCAAGATCCACCTGGGCCGCGTAACCGGTGATGATGCCGTCTGCTTCCAGCCGCTCGACCCGCCGCGCGCAGGGCGTCTGGGTCAGGCCCACGATCTCGCACAGTTCGGATATCTTCATGCGTCCATCGCGTTGCAGGGCCGCGACGATCTTGCGGTCTATCGTATCCATGACGGTTTCCTCCAAGATTCGTCGGGATTCTATCAGAAATCACCAATCCTGGCGCCTTGCATCATGCAAATTTGGTGCCAAACGCTCCCGGTAATCTGGCATTTGTGGGTCAAATCTCAAAGGAGAGCTTTCATGGAACTGACCCGACTTGCCCTGCCTGACCACGACCACGAGGACGTGATCCGCGTCGAGGATCGATCCTGCGGATTGCACGCGATCATCGCCATTCATTCCACCGCGCTTGGCCCGTCGGCCGGCGGGTTGCGCATGCGGCCCTATGCCTCGGAAGAGGAGGCGTTGGACGACGTGCTGCGTCTGTCGCGTGGCATGACCTACAAGAACGCGGCTGCCGGTCTGCCGCTGGGCGGGGGCAAGGCGGTCATCCTCGGTGATCCCGCCCGGGACAAGTCGCCGGAACTGCTGGAGCGGTTCGGGGAGGCCGTGGCGGCGCTGGATGGCCGGTACTGGACCGCCGAGGACATGGGCATGACGCCGGCGGACATGGCGCGGATCGCCAGCCGGACCAACTGCGTGGCGGGGCTGGAGGACGGGCCTTTCGCCAGCGGCGATCCGTCCCCGGTTACCGCGCGCGGCATCTTCAACGGGATCCGGATCACCGCGCGCCACCGGTTCGGGCGTGATGATCTGCACGGTCTGCGGGTTGCGGTGCAGGGTCTTGGGCACGTTGGGCTCAGCTTGTGCGAAATGCTGCATGCGGCGGGTGCACGCCTTGTGGTGGCCGATGTCAGCACCGCCCCGGTCGAAGAGGCGCGGACGAAGTTCGATGCAACCGTCGTCGCCCCCGACCGGATCCTGATGGCGGAGGCGGACATTCTGGCGCCCTGCGCAATCGGCGCGATCCTGAATGAAAGGACAATCCCGCAGCTTCGCGTGGCCGCGGTTGCGGGTGGGGCCAACAACCAGCTTGCGACGGCCGAAGACGGGGCGCGGCTGCACGCAAGCGGTATCCTCTACGCGCCGGATTTCGTCGTGAACGCCGGCGGGATCATCAACGTCGCCACGGAAATCCTGCGGATCGCCGATCGCGAAAGCTGGGTGCGGGCCAAGCTCGACTTCGCCGGGCAGACGCTCGACCGCATGCTGACCCGTGCGCGTGCAGAAGACGTGAGCCCCAACGCCGTTGCAGAAGCGACCGTGGAGGAAATCCTGTCCTCTGCGAAAACCGCGCAAGCGGCGGAATGACACCGCAGGCCTCCAACGGGACGTGACGCCGGCCCGTTGGCGGGCCGGGCTGCCGTCCCCGGCAGTGGCCTAATGGTCGGCCCATGACCTCACCTGCCACGGGACGGTCATGGGGCCGGTCCCGCATCGCGGCCGGGACAAAGTGCCGAACGAGGCGTCGGCCGGCGTCGCGCGGGCGTTCTGAACGTGGAACGCTGGCGCGGATTTCGGCTATATTTATCATTTTAAAACAATAATTTAAGACAGAATGCCCGGGTTGAGGGCCTTCCAGGGGCCGAACCCGGGGCGTGGAGGTG
>CBDUPF010000201.1:0-7815 GCA_965369035.1 uncultured Aliishimia sp. | reverse complement strand
CGCGAGGAGAGTCCGCTCTACCCCGACTGGCCGGTGATGACGGAGATCAACTCCGCGTTGTTTCTCGTCATCATGTACGCCGTGCTGCTGACGCCGAAACTGACCGGCGCTGCGATCATCGCCGTCCACCCCAAGGCGCACCGCATCTTTGGCGGGCGGCCGCGCTTCATCGCCGCCGTGCTGATCGAGGTGCTCCTGTCGATCCTCTACGCGCCGATCCTGATGATTCAGCAGTGCCGCGCCGTGCTGCGTGCCGCGCTCACCACGTCCGAGCCCTGGTCGCCACAGCGCCGCAACGCGGACAGCTATCCGCTTGGGACCCTCATACGGTTCCACTGGCTGGAGACGGTGTTGGGCGTGGCCCTGGCGGCGGGGCTGTTCATGGGCCTGATCTCCCTGTGGCTGCTGCCCATCGTGGTCTCGCTGACGCTGGCGATCCCGCTTTCGGCGCTATCCAGCTTCAACCTTGCGCGTCATGCTCCTGCCGGGCTTCGCATGGACAGCCCCAACACGCTGCGCGAACCGGCCATCGTCACCCGGGCGCGGCTGGAACGAGGTCGGATGCGGGCCCTGCTGGGTGGTGCGATCCGCACCGCGGCGGAGTAGCGCGCGGCACCCGGTCAGTTGGCCCGTTCAATTGGAATGCGTTTCGGCCTCGAACCAGTCGAGTGCCATCTCGGACCAGCCCTGCGGCATCGAATGCCCGCCCGGATGCAGTGCCAGCTCCAGCGCGGTGCCCGGCGCGCAGTCGTCCCAGGCCCGCCGCCAGAACCGCGCTCCGATCTCGACGCGGTCGGGATCGTGGCTGGCGCAATCGTTGGCGTGCCGGAAGATGTCCATCGCCGCAAACACGTCGCCCTGCACGAACGCCTCCGGGTCGCGGGTGGAGACGCCGCGGATCAGCCGGCCCTCCAGCGGGACGGTTCCATCCGTCCAGCCGTGGGTGTGCAGCATCTTGACCGGCCCCGCGCAGTCGTCGGGATGCGGACGCCACATGTTGCCGCCGACCGGCGCATAGGCCGCGAACATCTGCGGGTGGAAACACGCCACATAGGCCGCCATCGACCCACCGATGGAAAACCCCGACAGCAGCACCCGGCCCGGATCGAACCCGAAGCGCTTCGCCGCGTCCTGCCGTACCGCGTCGAGAAAGCCATAGACGTCCCGCGCCGCCGGCCGGTCGGGGTGGAAGGACCAGCTGCGGCCGCTGCGACCCTGACGGGGCGAGCCGTTGGGTGCGATCACCACGTATCCACGATCGGTGAATGTCCGCACCATGCCCGTCATCCGCAGGCTGCCCTGCCCCGACGACCCCCAGCCATGCAGGAAGACAATCGCGCCTTTCACCGCTCCGTCGGGCGCCACGGCGTGATAATCCCCGCCCTCGACCGCGCAGGCCGCCTCTTCAGCCCCGCAAGCCGCCAGCGCCCCGCCCGGAGCCAGCACCGACAGGCCGAGCGCGAGCGCCCGAAGCGCGCATGTCAAACGGGTCGGAAACGTCACGATTGCACGTCCTCCATCTCGACCACCGGCAGTCCCTTGCGCAGCCATCCCGGCCCGGCGCCGGAACCCAGCATGCCCTCGGGCACGTCGCGGACGTCCCCGAACCCGGCCTCCGCCAACTGCGCGGCCAGGTGACGCGACCGCACCCCCCGCGCGCAGATGAGCGCCACCGGAGCGTCCGGCCCGCCGGTGAGGCGCAGCAGGGCGGCGATGAAATCCTCCCGCCGCATGTCCAGCGGCTGTGCCCCTGCGCCGACCCCGGTACGCGCCCATTCGTCGGGCCGCCTGATATCGACCAGAACCACCGTCCCGGCCACTGCCGCGTGATGCGCGGCCTCCACGCTCAGCGCGGAGCCGGCCACTTCTGCGCCCAGGTTGAACCACCGCCCCGCCGCAAGCCCCGCGATCACTGCGGCTGCACCGCCGCCGACCAGCAGGCCGCGGCGTGATGTCAGCGGAGATGAGGGGTCGGATCGTGCTGTCACGATGTCCTCGCGTCGGTCTGCGGCCACCATATCCACGGCGCGGCGCGATGCGCAAAGGCAACCCGCGGCTCTCGCGGGCTTGTGACCATCAGCGCAGCTTTGGTGGGCGGTCCGGATCGGTGCCGGGCGCAGACGGCGTGGCCACGCGCGGCGCGGCGGGCGCGGGAATGTCGATGCCCATCGCCACCCGGTCGAGCCGGCCCACGACCGGATCGCCGGGTTCGAAGAAGGCTACGTCCAGCGCGCCGGCCTCGACCCCGGAAAAGGTCAGCGCCTCGTTCACCGCGCGGGCCAGGGCGGGACGCGCACGGGTCTCCGCCCCCAGAATGGCCAGCAGATGCCCGGCCCCGCCATTTGCGTAACGCACCCGGGCCAGCAACGCACGCTCTGCCAGACCCGAAGCCTGCACCAGCCGGGCGGCCAGCGCATCGAGCAGAGACTCCGGCAGCGGCCCCGGCGGCAGCAATTCGGCGATGCGGTCGTCCATCTCCTGCGGTGCGCCGGCCCCCAGCGTCTGGGTCAGCCAATGCAGGGCATCCCGCGGCAGCAGCATGGCCGAGGGCGCCACGTCGAGGTTCAGCCCCAGGCCCAGACCTTGCGAGGCCAGCATCTCCGCCAGCACCCGCCCGGGCACCGACGCGAAGGCGGCCGCGCCACCCACGAACTCTGCCAGCCGCGCCTCAGTATCGAAGGCCAGCGCCACCTCCCCGCCTTCGACCGGGAACAACCGCGGTTCGATCACGTCGCCCTGCGCCTCCCGCTCCAGCAGCAGGAACAGTTCTGTATCCGCCAGCGCGGCGAAGAAGCGCAGGCGCGCGGCATCGGAGGCCACCATCGCCGCGTGGGCGGCATCAAGTGCGGTTGGTTCCGTCATGCCAGTGCCTCCTGTACCGCGTCGCGCAGGGCCGGCACGGTTTCCGCCTCGAAGAACGGGTTGCGCTTCAGCCAGGCCGTGTTGCGCCAGCTGGGATGCGGCAGCACGAAGGTCGCCGGCGCATGCACGCGCCAGTTCCGGACCGCCTCGTCCACGCGCCCTGTCCAGCCCAGATGCCAGCGCATCGCGTAGGAGCCAACGAGCACGGTCAGCCGCACCTGCCCCAGCGCCGCCATCACCCGCGCGTGCCAGGTCTGCGCGCAGAGCTTCGGCGGTGGCAGATCGCTGCCCTTGTCGTTGTAGCCGGGAAAGCAGAACGCCATGGGCAGCACCGCCACCCGGTCCAGGTCATAGAACACGTCCTCTCCGATCCCCATCCATTGGCGCAGCCGGTCGCCCGATGGATCGGTGAAGGGCCGCCCGCTGTCGTGGACCCGCGCGCCCGGCGCCTGGCCTGCCACCAGGATCCGCGCCCCCGGCCGCAGCCAGACGACCGGGCGGGGCGCGTGGGCCGTGGCCGTACTGGCGAACCGGTCGGCGCAGAGCCGGCAGTCGCGGATCTCGGAAATCAGGTCGTCCATGTCGATGCCAGCTAATCCACGGCGCGGCTGCGGGCAAGTCCGGCGCTGGCGCGGCGTGAAATCGCGCCAATGCCTGGCTGGCGCCATTTCGATGATTTTCGAAATGTTCATTGCAAACGGTCGATCATTTCGATACATTTCGAAACATGAAACGAGAATCGCCAGATGACCTCTCCCTTGTCCAGGCGGCCTCTGCCTTTGCCGCGCTCGGCTCCGAACAGCGCCTTGCGGTGCTGCGCACGCTGGTCCGCGCGGGATCGGACGGCCTGAGCATCGGAGAGCTGGGCCAACGCTGCGGCGTGACCGGCTCGACCCTGACCCACCACATGAAGATCCTGGCGCAAGCCGGGCTCGTGACCCAGTCCCGGCAGGGGCGCAGCATCATCTGCGCCGCCGTCGCCTTTGACGAGGTCCGGAGCCTGTCGGAATTCCTGCTCAGGGAATGCTGCGCCGATTCCCCGGATGGAGAGCACCACCATGTCTGACACGACCCAGCACGCCCCGCGCCGGATCCCCATGCCGGGCAAGGCGTGGTTCGCCAGCGCCCTGATCCTGGCGGCGATCGCGGTCTTCGACCCGTCCTATTTCTGGCCCGCGGTGACCTTCACCGCCGGGGCGCTGGGGCACACGGCCGGTTTCATCGCCTTTGCCGTGCTGGCCGTGGCCTACCTGAAGTCCACCGGGGCCGAGACGCTGCTGGCCCGCGCGTTCGAGGGAAATCCCGCCCGGATGATCGTGATGGCGGCCCTGTTGGGCGGACTCTCACCGTTTTGCTCCTGCGAGGTCATCCCGTTCATCGCCGCCCTGCTGGCCGTGGGCGCGCCCTTGTCGGCGGTCATGGCCTTCTGGCTCGCCTCCCCGCTGATGGACCCGGCGATGTTCGCCATCACCTCCGGCACGCTCGGCTTCGAATTCGCCCTGGGCAAGACCGTGGCCGCCGTTTCGTTGGGCATGTTCGGCGGCTTCGGCGCGATGCTGCTCGCCCGCACGCCGGTCTTCACCGATCCCCTGCGCCAGCAGCCTAAGGTGGGCGGGTGCTGCGGCGTCAAGAAGCCGTTCCAGGGCCGCCCGGTCTGGCGTTTCTGGTCCGAGCCCGCGCGGGTGCAGACCTTCCGCGACACCGCATTCGACAACGCGCTGTTCCTGCTGAAATGGCTGACGCTGGCCTATGTGATCGAGGCGGTGATGCTGCACTACGTGCCCGCAGAGCTGATTGCTGGGGTGCTGGGCGGCGCCGGGCTCTGGCCAATCATCCTCGGCGCCCTCGTCGGCGCGCCCGCCTATCTCAACGGCTACGCCGCCGTGCCGCTGGTCGATGCGCTGCTGACCCAAGGCATGTCGCAGGGGGCCGCGATGAGCTTCGTGGTCGCCGGTGGGGTTTCCTGCATCCCGGCCGCCATCGCGGTCTGGGCGCTGGTCAAGCCGCGCGTCTTCATCGCCTACCTCGGTTTTGCGGTGGTGGGGGCGATCCTCGCCGGGCTGACCTGGCAGATGGTGGCCTGACCCCGACCCCCATGCCATGCCCAACGCGGTGGAAGATTTGACGGGGATTGTCAGTCTGTTGCCGGTTCGAGCATAATGTGACCAAGATCTAGGAACAATCCGTAAACCCTCCTCTGTTATGAGGCGACGGATCAGGCCCACGTCACGCGGGCGGAAAAGGGCATGCTCGAATTCGTCAATGTCTCCAAGTCCTTCTGGACCGGCACACAGCGCAAGGTGATCCTTGACCGCGTGTCCTTTCGCGTGGAGCTGGGTAATTCGCTCGGCATCCTCGCCCCGAACGGCACCGGCAAGACGACGCTGATCAACATGATGGCGGGTCTGGAAAAGCCCGACGAGGGGCAAATCCACCGGAAATGCAACATCTCCTTCCCGCTGGGCTTCATGGGTGGCGTTGTGTCCAAGATCTCCGCGCTGGAGAATTCCCGCTACATCGCGCGGCTCTACGGGCTCGACCCGGACTACGTGGAAGGCTTCTGCCGGTGGCTCTGCAACCTCGGCGAATATTTCGAGCAGCCGATCGGCACCTACTCCGCCGGAATGCGGTCGCGGTTTTCCTTTGCCCTCATGCTGGCGCTGGATTTCGACATGTACCTGATCGACGAGGGCATGCCCGGAACCACGGACGCCGAGTTCAACCGCAAGGCGGGAGAAATCCTGCGCGAAAGACTGTCCACCACCACGATCGTGATCGTGTCGCACCAACCCGGCACGCTGGAGAAGTTCGCGCGGTCCGCCGCCGTCCTGCTCAACGGCCAACTCTACATGTTCGACACCTTGGAAGAGGCGAAGCAGCTTTATGACTACGAAACCCAAGGCTAAGAAGTTCCGCGTCCGCCGCGGCCTGCTGCATCCCCCGAGTGCGTCCGGGCAAGCGCAGGAGGCAACCGTTCCGGACCTCGACACCGCCGCGGATACGCCGGACGACACGCCACGCATGCGCGCAGAGGACGAATCCGCGGTGACGCCAGACCCGGCGCCGGACAGCGATCAGGACAGCAAACCGGACGCCGAGAGCGATGCCGCCCCGCAGCCCGACGAGGAGGAGACGTCCGCACCACCGGGTGAGGACCCCGAGATCACGGCGATTCGTCGCGAGGGACTGACCAGCCGGCAATTGCGCATGGCCCGGCGCGTGGCGCAAAAACAGGGCCTGAACCCCACCTCCGATCTGGAAGCCGTCCGGCTGCTGCGTGCCAAGGGCATCGACCCCTTCCAGCGGTCGAACATGCTCGAACTCGTGGTGCCGCAGAAGACGTCCGAAACGGCCGCAACTTCGGGATCGGCTTCCGGCCTGCCCCAGACCGTGCCTGCGGATCAGCCCAACCTGCCCTCCACCGAAACGCTGAGCCCGGCGGAGCGCAGGGAACGCGAGATCACGGAAATCCGGCGCGACATCGCACGACGCCGGCGCCGCAAGGTCGCCCTGCTGGCGACGCGGCTGGCGTTTTTCGTGATGCTGCCGACCTTCCTCGCCGGCTGGTACTTCTTCCAGATCGCCACGCCGATGTACGCCACCGACAGCGAATTCCTGATCATCCAGAACGAAGGATCAGGCGGCACCGGTGCGCTTGGCGGGCTTTTGCCGACGCAATTCGCCACCAGCCAGGACGCCATCGCGGTGCAATCCTACCTCACGTCCAAGGATGCGATGCTGCGACTGGACCGTGACGAGGGGTTCAAGTCTCATTTCTCGCAAGATTGGGTCGATCCCATCCAGCGCCTGTCGGACGACGCCACCAACGAGGAGGCGTACAAGACCTACAAGAAAAACGTGAAGATCGGCTTCGACCCGACCGAGGGCGTGATGCGGATGGAAGTGGTGGCCGCGGACCCGCAGGTCAGCCAGTCCTTTTCCGAGGCGCTGATTTCCTATGCCGAGGAACGCGTGAACCAGCTTTCGGCCCAGAAGCGCGAAGACCAGATGCGCGACGCCATAGACGCGCTGCAAAAGGCCGAAACCGACCGCCGGAGCGCCCAGGAGCGGTTGGTTCAGCTCCAGATCGAGGGCGCCATGCTCGATCCCGAGGCGGTCATCGCCGCGTTCAGGACACAGATTTCCGAGATCAACGCCCTGATCACGCAAAAGGAGATCGAGATCGCCACGCTGCTGAACAACCCGCGGCCCAACCAGGCGCGGGTCGACGGCGCGCAGTCCTCGCTCGAGATCCTGCGCGACCGGCGCGACGAGCTCGAGGCGGAGATGACCGACATGAGCGCGGGCGCCAACAGCCTCGCGCAGCTGTCGATCAACGTGCAGATGGCACAGGCCGACCTCGCCACGCGCGACATGATGCTGCAATCCGCGCTCCAGCAGATGGAACAGGCCCGCACCGAAGCCAACCGTCAGGTGCGCTATCTGACGGTGGCCGTGCGTCCCGTTGCCCCGCAGGAAGCCTCCTATCCGCGCGCTTTCGAGAACACGATCTTGGCTTTCCTGATTTTTGCAGGCATTTACCTCATGATATCGCTGACAGCAGCCATCCTGAGGGAGCAGGTCGCATCCTGACGAAAACCGTATCAATCGCGGGCCTCAAGGTCGGAAACGACCGCCCGCTCACCGTGATCGCCGGTCCTTGCCAGCTCGAATCGGCCGATCATGCACAGATGATCGCAGGCGCCATGAAGGACGCCTGCGACGCCGCCGGCGCCCAGTATGTGTTCAAGGCAAGCTACGACAAGGCCAACCGGACATCGCTGTCGGGCAAGCGCGGGATGGGGATGGACGCCGGGCTCAAGGTGCTGGACGAACTGCGCCGCGCGCTTGGCGTTCCGGTTCTGACGGACGTGCACGCGCCCGACCATTGCGCGCCTGCCGCCGACGCCGTCGACATCCTGCAGATCCCCGCATTCCTCTGCCGCCAGACCG
>CBDUPF010000200.1:0-7825 GCA_965369035.1 uncultured Aliishimia sp. | reverse complement strand
GTTGTCCTCCGCCGCGAGAATGCGCATCAGACGCGGACCGCCCGGCGCTTTGCCCCGTGTGTTTTGAACCGGTGTGTTTTGAACCGGTGTGTTTTGAACCGGTGGGGATTGAACCGGGGCGGGTTGGACCGGTGTGGGTGTGGAGGTCGCGCGGTGCGGGGCCTTCACCGTACCGGGTTCGACCGGATCGGCAGGGGCGCCATCCGGAACGGTGGCCGTGGTTGACCCGGACGCGGCGTCCGCATCCGGAGCCGCAGGGCGGGGAGCGGGCTGGTGTTGGCGCTGACGTGCGCGGAACATCGGTATGGCGCCGGATGGGGCGGCCGGTGCTTCGTGCACGTCGCTCTGCACGGTGGGCTGCACGGAGGGCTGCACGGTGGGCTGCGTCGCGGGTTCCGCATCTGTCGCGACCTGGGGTGTTTCCTCGGCCGCTACGGCCGCGGTTTCGGGCGCCTCCGGCGCGGGTTCCCCAGGCATGGGTTGCGCAGGTACGGGCTCCGCAGGCACGGGATGCGTGGGCACGGGTTCGGCCACTTCGCGCTCGACGACCTCCTCTGTCGCCGTGCCCCCGGGTTCGGCTGATTCGGCTGCTTCGGTCGGCGCCGGGACACTGGTGCCCAGTTCCTGCAGCGCGGTGACGAGACGGTCGCGCGGCAGCGGAAGCGTCAGGACTGCGGATACCTGGCTGCCGTCCTCGTCATTGCCGAGGCCGCCGGGATTCTCGGTCAGCATCACGACGGGCGTTTCATGCCCCGCGGCGCGAATCTGCCGGACCAGCGTCAGCCCGTCCATCTCGGGCAAATGATGGTCGATGATCACCAGGTCGTGGCTTGCATCGATCTCGCGCAGCGCCTCCTCGCCCGTGGCCAGCGCATCGGCCTCGACCTGAAGCAGTTCCATCTGCTTGTAGAGAAGCTCGCGGTTGGTCTGGTTGTGGTCGACGATCAAGACCTTCCGCAGCGTCTGCGGCAGCGTCACGGGCAATTGCGGCGGCTCCGCGCCCACTTCGAGCGGGATCTTGAAGCCGAAGTTGGAGCCCACGCCGATCTCGCTCGACGCCCAGATCTCGCCCTCCATCAGGCCGACAAGGCGTTTCGAGATGGACAGCCCCAGGCCGGTACCCTCGAACTTGCGGTTGCTTTCGTCCTCGACCTGCGTGAACTCGCTGAAGATCTGATCGAGCTTGTCTTCCTCGATCCCGATGCCCGTATCCTCGATCAGGACGTGCACCATCAGTCGGTCGCCGTCCCGTTCGGGTGCTCCGGTAACGCGGACCAGAACATGTCCCGACGGCGTGAACTTGACCGCGTTGCCGATCAGGTTGGTCAGGATCTGGCGTATCCGGCCGACATCGCCGATCAGAAGGTGCGGCAGGAACATGTCGTAATCGAGGATCAGCGAGACATCTTTTTCCCGTGCGGCCGGTTGCAGCAGCATCAGAACCTCGTGGATCGACTTCTCCAGGTCGAAGGTGCCCATGTGAAGCACGAGCTTTTCGGCCTCGATCTTGGAGTAGTCGAGAACGTCGTTGATGATGACCAGCAGCGCTTCGCCGGAATTGCGGATCGTCTCCGCATAAAGGCGCTGTTCCTCGTCGAGACTTGTGTCGAGCATCAGTTCCGCCATGCCGACGACGCCGTTCATCGGCGTGCGGATCTCGTGGCTCATGTTGGCGAGGAAGGCGGATTTCGCGCGCGCTGCCGCCTCGGCCCGCTCGCGCGCCTCCTTCAGGTCGCGCTCGTAACGCACGGTGGAGGTGATGTTCAGCCCCAGGGAAATGAGATCGCCCGACGCGCCGCGGTGATCGACCACCTTCACGTACTGGTCGTTCCACAGCCGGATGACCACCGGTTCGGGTTCGGTCATCTGCCTGCGCCGCAGCATCGACCGACGCCATTCCGCGCTTGTCATGTCACCGGTATCGACGATGCCTTCCTCGGTCAGGAACTGCAGGATCTGGGCATAGGCGATACCCGGCTTCACCTCGTCCAGCCCGTCGAACACCACCATGTAGGCATCGTTCGCGGCGATCAGCCGGTCGTCCGTGTCGAAGAACGCGAACCCGTCCTGGATGGTCTGGATCGAATGCCAGAGCCTGCGTTCCGCGATCTCCACCTTCTGGTGAGCGACGGTCAGGTCCGATTTGACCCGCCGATTCTCGTCACGGACCGATGCGACCTCTGCGCGGGTTTCGACGATCTCTTCCGAGAGCGCGCGCGCATGCAGCCCCAGTTTTCGATTCGCGGCAAAGAGTTCCGCTTGCTTCAGTTCGAGCAGACGTTCCGCGGCAAGCCTTCCACGCCGTTCCGCTGCCAGTTTTTGTGCCAGACTCATTCCGGACCCCATCTCGTCTTTGGAAGGAAATTCGCGGAATAGGGTGAACAACCTTTTAACCGGAATGCGCAGCTTGCGCAGTTTCGCGCACTCGTGGCAGGTTTCCGGCATCCCGGAGGAGTTTTGCCGATGACCCCGCGCCCGCTCTACCGCCTGATTGCCGCCGCCCTTGTGATCCTCGTCTGCTCAGCCGCCCAGGCACAGCAGGGCGTTCCGGCGGCGCGATTCCTCCATTTCGAGGATACCGACCTGCCGGGCGGCGATCTTTCCACGCTGCTCGATATGACGCGCGAAGGCTGCGAACGCGCCTGCATGGCGGATGAGGCCTGTGCGGCCTTCACCTTCAATTCGAAATCGAAATCCTGCTTTCCGAAATCCGGGACGCTCACCGAAACGCCATATGGCGGTGCGTTTTCGGCCCGCAAGGTCGCGACGGACACCGCAGTGGTGCAATCCGCGCCCGGCCGTGTCGCGGCCCTGCCGATCCTGACCGAAGGGGATCTCGCGTCGGCCGAGGCGCTGGTGGCGAAGAATGCGCGGCGGTTTGCGGCCGGCGGGCAGACCGCTGCCGATCTCGCGCGGGCGCTGACCGCAGCACTGACCCAGCAGCGCCACTCCGATGCACGGGTACTGGCCGGCCATCTCGCCAGTCTGACCGATTCCGCCCAGGCCTGGACCGCGCTCAGCCACGCGTCACTCCGGCTGCCCGATTCGCTGCCGGACCGGGATCGCCGGCAGGCGCGCGCCGAAGCGGTGCCCGCTGCGATCAACGGCTTTCTGCGGGCGCAGAACGACACGCAGGAGGCCAGCGCGCTCGCGCAACTGGCCGAGGCGCTGGAGGAGAACGCGCGCGGGCGCGACACGATCCCGGCACTGCGTCGCGCACACGAACTCACCGGCCGCGACGACCTGTCGACCCGGCTGGACGAGGCGATCGGCAAGTACGGGTTCCGCATCATCGACCACCAGGTCGACAGCGACAGCGCGACCCCGCGAATCTGCGCCACATTCTCCGAACCGCTGATCGCGCGGGGCACCGATTACGACAGTTTCGTGCGCGTGCCGGAGACGCAGATCGTGGCCAGTGCGAATGGCGCGCAGCTCTGCCTCGACGGGGTGGAGCATGGTGAGCGCTACGAGGTCACCTACCGGTCCGGCCTGCCTGCGGCCAGCGGCGAGGCGCTGGCCCGCGATGTCACGCTCCGGCACTACGTCCGTGACCGGAGCCCGTCGGTCAGCTTTCCCGGCCGCGCCTATGTGTTGCCGCGGCTCGACGGGGCGGCGGTGCCGGTCCAGACGGTCAACACCGCTGAAATCGAGCTCGACCTGCGCGCGGTCAGCGACCGCAACCTGCTGCGCGCGATTCAGGAGAGCTATTTCGGCCGCCCGCTCAGCTACTACGAGGAACAGCAATTCGCGAGCGACGTGGCGGCGGAGATCTGGACCGGAACCGCGGAGGTGCAGAACGAGCTCAACCGCGACATGACGACCCGCCTGCCGCTTGGCCAGATGCTGGCCGGCCGCGATCCGGGGATCTACGCGCTCTCGGCCCGTGTTCCGGGATCCAATCCCCACGATGCTCCGGCCGCCACGCAATGGTTCGTGCTCTCCGATCTCGGGCTGACGGCCCTGCAGGGCGGCGACGGCCTGCATGTGGCGGTGCGGGGGCTGACCGATGCCACCGCCCGGGACGGCGTCCGCGTGACGCTGATTTCCCGCGCCAACGCGGTGCTGGGGGAGGCGGAGACGGACGCACAGGGTTTCGCGAGTTTCGCGGCCGGTCTGACCCGTGGCACCGGGGCCGGCGCGCCCGCCCTGATCATGGCGGAGACGGAGGGCGACATGGCGTTCCTGCCGCTCACCGGCCCGGCCTTCGATCTCTCCGATCGCGGGGTGGAGGGACGCCCGGCCCCCGGTCCGATCGACGTGTTTCTCGCCACCGACCGCGGCGCCTACCGCGCGGGGGAAACGGTGGGCGTGACGGCGCTGGTTCGCGATGATGCGGCCCGCGCGATGCCGGACCTGCCGGTCACGGCCGTCCTGCTGCGCCCGGATGGTGCGGAATACCGCCGCATGACCGCGCGCCAGACCGCCGCGGGCGGGCATGTGTTCGAAATGCCGCTTGGCGGGGATGTGCCGCGCGGGGCATGGCGGCTGGATCTTCGCCTGGGCGACGATGAACCCGCCCTGGCCAGCCAGACGGTGCTGGTGGAGGATTTCCTGCCCGAGCGCATCGATTTCTCGCTGGACGTGCCGGGTGGATCCCTGCGCCTGACCGACCGCCGGCCGTTGCGGGTGGAGGCGCAGTACCTCTTCGGCGCGCCGGCCGCCGACTTGCCGGTGGAGGCAGAGCTGCGCCTGCGCCCGACACGCGAACTCGCCGGCTGGCCCGGTTTCCGCTTTGGCCCGCATGACAGCCCCGCTGCCACGCGCACCAAATGGCTCCAGCCCGGGCGCACAGATGCGGACGGCGTCGCGACGCTGGAGCTGGAGTTTCCCGAGATCCAGGATTTGCAGGTGCCATTGGAAGCGCAGATCGTGACCCGCGTCTCCGAAGGGTCGGGCCGCCCGGTGGAACGGGACGTGACGCGCGCCATCGAACCGTCCGGCACCCTGATCGGGTTGAAACCCGAATTCGAGGACGTGGTGCAGGAAGGGGCCGAGGCTGCGTTCCAAGCCGTGGCTGTCGGCCCTGATGGCGCGGCCCTGACCGGAACCCTGCGCTGGACGCTGAACCGGATCGAGACACGGTACCAGTGGTACCAGCTTTACGGTCAATGGAACTGGGAACCGACGACCCGGCGAACCCGCGTGGCGACCGGACAGGCCCAACTCGACGGCGCCCCCGTTGCCATCGCGGCACAGGTGAACTGGGGCGAGTATGAACTCGTCGCCGAACTGGAGGGCGGGCAGGCCGTTGGCTCCGCCCTGTTCCGGGCCGGATGGTACGGCGCGGGGGAGGGGGGCGAGACGCCCGACCGCCTGCAGGTCGGGCTCGACCGTTCCGACTACGCCGTGGGCGAGACCGCGCGGTTGCGCATCGATGCGCCCTCCGGCGGCACCGCGCTGGTCAGCGTGCTGGCCACCGACGTGATCCGCCGCGAGGTCGTGACGCTCGAGCCGGGCGAAAGCGTGATCCCGCTGGAGGTGACCGCGGAGTGGGGCACCGGGGCCTATGTCACTGCTTCTGTGCTGCGCCCGGTCGGCGGTGACGATCCCGCACCCGCACGCGCGCTGGGGCTGGCCCATGCGCGGGTGCGGCCCGGCGACAAGTCGTTGCCGGTGACCATCGAGGCGCCGGAAGTGACGGACGGGCAGGCGGGTTCGGTCGAGGTGACCGTGCGGGTCGGCGGGCTGGATGGTGACGGCTACGTCACGCTGGCGGCGGTCGATCTGGGGATCCTGAACCTGACCGGGCACGAACCGCCCGATCCGACCGGGCACTACTTCGGGCAGCGTCGGCTGGGTGTCGAGCTGCGCGATATCTATGGTCGCCTGATCGACGGCCAGTCCGGTGCGCTGGGCCGGGTCCGATCCGGCGGCGATGCGAGCTCCACGACCCGCTTCCAGTCGCCGCCGCCGACCGAGGAGCCGATGACCTTCTTTTCCGGCCTCGTGCCGCTCGGCCCCAACGGAACCGCGCGGGTGACCGTGCCGAAGCCCGCCTTCAACGGCACGATCCGGCTCGATGCCGTGGCCTGGAGCGATGGCGGTGTCGGCCAGGCCACGCGCGAGGTGATCGCCCGTGACCCGGTGGTCCTGACCGCTTCGCTGCCGCGCTTCATGGCGCCCGGCGACCGGTCCCGCCTGCTGCTGGAACTGGTCCACGCCAGCGGACCGGGAGGCGAGCTGCCGCTGTCCGTCGCCGCGCCCGATCTGCAGCTGGGAGACGTCCCGGCCACCGTGACGGTCACGCCCGGCGGCAAGGCCGTGCTCGACATCCCCGTGACGGCGCAGGAACCGGGCGATTACACCCTCACCGCGACCCTGCAACTGCCGGACGGTCGGACGCTGGAGAAACGGCTCACCCTCGGCGTCCGCCGCAACGATCCGGAGGTTGCCACAACCCGCCGCTTTTCGCTGGCCCCGGGGGAGACCTTCCGCTTCGATGGCGAGGTCTTTGCCGGACTGCGTCCCGGAACCGGTGGCGCCACGCTCTTTGCCGGCCCGCTTGCCCGGTTCGACATGCCGGGGCTGCTGGATCAGCTCGACCGCTACCCCTATGGCTGCACCGAACAGCTTACCTCCACGGCTCTCCCGCTCCTCTATCTCTCCGACTACGCGCCCGGCACCGACGTGCGCGCACGGGTAGAGGAAGCCATCGCCCGGATCCTGACCCGGCAGAGCGCGGGCGGCAGCTTCGGGCTCTGGCAGATCGGTGCCGGCGATGTCTGGCTCGACGCCTATGTCACCGATTTCCTGACCCGGGCGCGCGACGGCGGTTTTGGCGTGCCCGACCTCGCTCTGGAACTTGCGCTCGACAACCTGCGCAACCGCGTGAACTACGCCCCGGATTTCGACGAGGGCGGCGAGGGGATCGCCTATGCCCTGCTCGTGCTGGCGCAGGAGGGGGCGGCCTCCATGGCGGACCTGCGCTACTATGCCGACGTGAAGGCCGAAGCCTTCGCCACCCCGCTGGCGGTGGCCCAGGTCGGCGCGGCGTTGGCCAGCTACGGCGATACCCTCCGCGCCGACGCGATGTTCGCCCGCGCGAACCGCATGATTGCCGAAACCTTCGTCGCCCCCCGCACGACGGTGCGCGTCTGGCGGGCGGATTACGGCACCCTGGTCTCCGATGCCGCCGCTGTCCTGCGCCTCGCCTCCACCGCCGGCAGCGAAGCGGTCGATCGCGCGGCATTGGCCGCCCGGCTGACCCCGCAGCGGACGCTCTCCACGCAGGAGGCCGCACAGGTGCTGCTGGCAATCGACGCGCTGGGCGCCGCGCCCGGGAGCGCGGGACTCACCGTCAACGGCGCTCCGGCGGCGGGGCCCGTCATTCAGCGCCTCGACAATCCCGCAGATGGGGAGGCCTACGCTGTCGAGAACACCGGAGATCAGCCCACCGACGTGACGCTGACCACCTTCGGCGTTCCGCAAGTGGCCCCGACGGCGCACGGCTACGGCTATGCGCTTACCCGTGCCTATTTCACGCCCGATGGCACGCCGGTGGAGTCGCCGGTCAAGGCCGGAGACCAGCTCGTCGTCGTGCTCACCATCACGCCCTTCGAGGAGACAGGCGCGCGGCTGATGCTCGACGACCCGCTGCCTGCGGGGCTGGAGATCGACAACCCGAACCTGATCCAGGCCGGGCAGATCCGGGGGCTCGACTGGCTCAGACCCGCCGCGACCGAGCATGCCGAATTCCTCGCCGACCGGTTCCGCGCAGCGCTGGAGGTGCGCGGGACGGACCCGGTGCGCCTGGCCTACAAGGTGCGCGCGGTCAGCCCCGGCGACTACCACCACCCCGCGGCAATGGTGCATGACATGTACC
>CBDUPF010000199.1:0-7832 GCA_965369035.1 uncultured Aliishimia sp. | reverse complement strand
CGATCGCTGTAGACCAGTGGCGCGACGAGGCGACGGTCGATCTTGAGCGCATCCGGCGCGATATCCATGACGCTGGCGATGGAAGCGTGGCCGGACCCGAAATCGTCGATCTCGATCTCGTAACCCAGTCCCTTGAGCTGTTCGATGGTGTAGAAGAACGCGTCGTCCATGTCCTCAAGCGAGATCGACTCGAGGATCTCGAAGGCAAAGCGGGTGTCGATCCCGGCCAGCGACCGGCCCGCGGTCTTCACGAAGTCGGGGTCCAGCAGGCGTCCGGCGCTGACGTTGAAGGATACCTTGGGCAAGGCCGCGCCGTCTTTGGCGAACTCCTGCAGGATGTCGACGGTGGCATCGAAAATCGCCGCGTCGAGTTGCCCCTCCATGCCCAGCTTTCGCACGACGTCCAGGAATACGGGCGGGGACAGCAGGCCGCGCCGCGGGTTCTCCCACCGGGCCAGGACCTCCGCCCCCACGATCTCGTGCGTGAGCGCATCGTGCTGGGTCTGGAAATGCGGCACGATCTCGCCCCGCTCCAGCGCGGTGGCGAACTCGTCGCCCAGCAGGCGTTCCTCGATGTACTGCTCGTGCAAGGCGGGCGAAAACGTCTCGACCGTCCGGCGTCCGGCATCCTTCGCGGCATAAAGCGCGGCATCGGCAAAGCTCAGCAGTTCGCCGGCGTCGCAGCAGGCCCGCTCGCAGGACGCGACGCCGAAGCTGGCGCCGAACCGGCAGGGCTTGCCTTCGAACATCAGCGGTTCGACGATGCGGGACAGCATGGCTTCGGCCAATTCGCGCGCCTCGTCCTCCGTGGTGCCGTCGCGGCACAGGACGACGAATTCATCGCCGCCGAAACGCGAGGCAAGATCGCCCGGACGCATCTCGGTTCGCAGGATGTCCGCGACATGGCAGAGGACGAAGTCGCCCGCCTTGTGCCCCAGAACGTCGTTCACCTGCTTGAAGCGGTCGAGATCGACGCGAATGACCGTCGCCGTTCCCTCACTCAGCCTGGTTGCCAGCTCGGTATCGAGGTGCCGGCGGTTGGGGAGGTCCGTCAACGGGTCGTGCAGGGATTTGTGCCGAACTTCCTCGTTGGCGCGCGCCAGGCTTTCGGCATGTTCCTGCAGGGCACGGTGCGCCCGGACGAAATCGGAGATATCGGTGCGGACCACCACCTTGTCGCCCAGCTCGGAACTGGTCAGGGTCGCGCGAACGTGGCGGTCTTCGGTCAGGCTGAAATTGACTTCCTCCAGCTGGGCGAACCGCATCAGTTCCGTCCGTTGCTCCACGAAGGCGTCGATCTGGTCCGGGCCGACTTCGGGATAAAGGCCGGTTTCCGCGCCGCTGCGCAGCACCTCCGACACGTGCATTCCCGTTTGGATGCTGTCCGGGTCGAGCGTCGACAGATCCCGGTAGAGCGGATTGCAGGCAACGAGCCTCAGGTTCCTGTCATAAAGCGCGAACCCGTCGGTGATCGAGTTCATGGCGAAATCGAAGCGGCGGTTGGCGCTTTCGAGCTCCTGGTTCTTCGTCTTGAGCTTGTCGAGCAGGCGCGCCATCAGCCGCGACACCCAGGCCATGAGCAGGGCCAGCACGAGCCCGGTCGCAATCGTCCCGGTCTCCACCAGGTCGATCACACGCTGTCCGATCTGACCCACGAAGGGGTAAAGCTGCTGAGAGTCCTCGCGCATGGATTTCAACTGCGTTTCGAGGTTCGACTTGAGCGTGAGATAGTCGGACCCGAACCGCGACGACTCGCGCGCAATCGCTTCCATGGCCGTCACGGTGTTATGCACATCGTCGGCTGCCAGAACGTTGTTCACGCACAGGTCCATCACCGGCGCAGTGCCCACCCATTCGAAGATCGCGGCCTCGATCCCGTTGAGGTTCTGCGTGCACCAGAAAGCCTGACGCTGGGCGATGCTTACGTTCTTGCGGATGGCCTGAAGGTTTTCGAGCGTGGGGACGTAGTTGTCGGCGATGATGTCGATGGCGTCCTGGAGCCTGCTGAGATGCGTGAAGTTGCGGTCGCGGTACTCGTCCACGACCTGCAGGCAATGATACCCCAGGAACGCGGTTGCGAGCCCGATACCCTGCATCGCCAGAAAGAACATCAGGAGCAGGCTGTTTTTCGCCACCACTCGTCACCGATTACGCCGTCATCCGGGGCCGACCCTAGCGGGGCGGGACCAGAAAAGCCTTAATCCGGCGCCGGTTAAATCCTGAAACTTTGCGAAGATTTTTTCGCGCGGTGGGCGGTGGAGTGGCCGGAGCGTCAGGTGATGACGCCATCTGCGCGCAGACGTGCCAGCTCCTCCGCGTCGTAGCCGGCGGCAGAAAGAACCTCCTCAGTATGCGCACCGGGCGCGGGCGGGGCCGCGGGTGTGTCGGGCACGTTCCGGGCAAAACGCGGGGCCGGCGACGGTTGCGTCACGCCGCCTGCAACGGTGAAGGTTTCGCGCGCGGCGAGATGGGGGTGATCCGGTGCCTCGGTCCAGGTAAGCACCGGCGTCGCGCAGGCATCCGACCCGTCGAAGATCTCCGTCCATTCGTCGCGGGTCTTCTGCCGGAAGACCTCGGCGTACTGCGCACGACGGTCGGGCCAGTCCGCGGCCTGCATCTGGGTGGCCACGTGGTCGGCAGGCAGCCCGGCCTTCTCCAGCAGTTCGGCAAAGAAGTGCGGCTCCAGCGGGCCCACGGCGAGGAACTTGCCGTCCGCGCATGCGTAACAGCGGTAGAACGGCGCACCGCCGTCGAGCAGGTTGGCCTCCCGGGCCTCGCTCCACTGGCCGCGTGCACGGAAAGAGTGGATCAGCGCCATGAGCGCGGAGGCGCCGTCGACCATCGCCGCGTCGATCACGTCGCCCTGGCCGGACCTCTCCCGCTCCCAGAGTGCGGCCATGATCCCGAAGAGCAGGAACATCGTCCCGCCGCCATAATCCGCCGCGATGTTGAGCGGCGGCGTGGGAACGTCCTCCCCGCGCCCCGTGGCGTGCAGGAAGCCGGTGAGGCCCAGGTAGTTGATGTCGTGCCCTGCCATCTGCGCCATCGGGCCGTCCTGACCCCAGCCGGTCATGCGACCATAGACCAGGCCCGGGTTGCACGCGTGGCAGTCCTTTGGCCCGAGCCCCATGCGTTCCATCACCCCGGGCCGGAACCCTTCGATCAGCACATCCGCCCGGTCGATGAGCCGCAGCGCAGCCTCCACGCCTTCGGGATGCTTGAGGTTCAGCGCCACCGACCGCTTGCCGCGATTGTTGATGTCCGCCGGATCCGCGGGGCCGGACCGGCGGGTGATCAGCGTCACCTCCGCCCCGAGGTCCGCAAGGAACTGCCCGGCAAGCGGGGCGGGTCCGAGCCCTTGCATCTCGACGACCCGGAGACCGGTGAGCGGCCCGCTCATGCCGCTTGCGCGTCCCGGTCGCGCAGCCGGTCGACCGCGCTGTCGTCTATTGCGAAGCGTTCGCCGTATCGGTCGGCCAACGCGCCTGCCCGCGCCGCGAACCGGTCGATCCCGATCCCGCGGATGAACTGGATCGCCCCGCCGGTATGGGAGGGGAACCCGATCGCGAAGATGCCGCCCAGGTTGGCCTCCACCTCCGTGTTGAGCACGCCCTCGTCGAGGCAGCGCAGCGTCTCGATCGCCTGGCGGTAAAGCATCCGGTCGATGGCATCCTCCATGGATACCTCCGCGGTGCGCTGCGCGAATTGCCCCAGCTCCGGCCAGAGCGTTTTCGTGCCGTCCGCAGCGTAATCGTAGAAGCCGCCACCGTAGTGACGCCCGCCGCGCCCCATCTCGATCATCGGGTCGATGACGGCGCGGGTCGCCGTGTTGTGCTTGCCGAACCCGCTGTCGACACCGAGCCGCGCATCCAGCGCCGCATGCGTCTTGCGGACCTTCTGGGCGAGGATGAGCGACACCTCGTCAAAGACGGCGAGGGGTCCCACCGGCATCCCCGCGAGCCACGCCGCGCGCTCGATGGCCGCGGGTGCCATGCCGTCGACCAGCAGTTGCAGCCCCTCGTCGAGATAGGTGCCGAACACGCGGGAGGTGAAAAAGCCGCGCGCATCGTTCACGACGATCGGCATGTATCCGATCTGCTGCACGTAGTCGTAGGCCTTGCGCAGCGTATCCTCGCTGGTCTTCTCGCCGCGGATGATCTCGACGACCTTCATCTTCTCCACCGGGCTGAAGAAATGCAGCCCGACAAAGCGGGTCGGGTCCGGGCAAGCCTCCGCCAGGATGGAGATCGGCAGCGTCGAGGTGTTGGAGCCGTAGATGCCGTCGCCGGAGAGCTGCGCGAAGGTTTCCGGGATGACCTGTTCCTTGAGGTCGATATCCTCGTACACCGCCTCGATGATCAGATCGGCGCCGGCGAGGTCGGTGTCTTCGGTCACGGGCGTGATATGGCCCAGCAGTTCGGCCTTGCCCGCGGCGTCCAGTCGTCCCCGCCGGATCGCCTTGTCGCAGAGCCCTTCGGAATACGCCTTGCCCTTCTCGGCCTTCGCCAGTTCCGTGTCCTTCAGCACGGTCAGCAGACCGGCCTTCGCGTGGGCGTAGGCGATGCCCGACCCCATCATGCCCGCGCCCAGCACGGCCGCCTTCGTGGCGTGCCAGCGTTCGCCTTCGGGGCGGACCTGCCCGGACCTGATCGCCTGCATCCCGAAGAAGAAGGTGGAAATCGCAGCCTTCGCCTCCGGCGTGGTCATCAGCCCGATGAAGCGGCGGGTTTCATGGCGCAGGGCCGCGTCGAAACTCGTGCGCATGGAGTTCACGGCCACGTCGAGGATCTTCTCCGGCGCCGGCAGCAGCCCGCGGGTCTTCTGGAACAGCATCGCGGGTGCCACCTGGATCGTCTGGCGCACGCGCGGGTGCAGCACGTCGCCGCCGGGGTAGCGGAAGCCCTTGGCGTCCCAAGGCTGGGTGTGCGCTTGCGGGTTGGCCCTGATCCAGGCCTTCGCCGCGGGGATCAGGTCGTCCGCCTTGGGCACGATCTCGTCCACCATGCCGGCTTTCAGCGCGTCCTGCGGCCGAACCTGCCGGCCTCCCAGAAGATAGGGAAGGGCGGCCTCGAGCCCCAGCAGCGCGGTCAGCCGCACCACCCCGCCCGCACCGGGCAGCAGGCCCAGCGTGACTTCGGGCAGGCCGACGACGGCCTTCGGATCGTCCACGACGATACGGCGGTTGCAGGCGAGGCAGAGCTCGTAGCCGCCTCCCAGTGCCGCCCCATTGATCGCGGCCACGGCCGGAACCGGCAGCTTCTCGATCCGGCGGTAGACCGCCTTGTTGGCCTCGATGAAGGCGAAGGTAGCCTGGTCCGCGACCGTGGTCGCGAGGATATCGTGCAGGTCGCCACCGGCGAAAAAGGTCTTCTTGGCCGAGGCAAAGACAACGCCGGTCAGGCCCTCCTCCGCCTCCAGCCGGTCGCAGATCGCCCGCATTCCGGGCTCGAACCGGGCATTCATCGTGTTGGCGTTCTGTCCGGCCATGTCGAGCGTGACGGTGACGATGCCGTCCGCATCCTTGTCGTAGCGGAAATCCTCCATGGCTCAGACCCTCTCGATGATCGACGCGATGCCCATGCCGCCGCCGACGCACATGCAGATCAGCGCCCGCCTGAGCTGTCGCCGCTCCAACTCGTCCAGCATGGTGGAGACGAGGCAGCCGCCGGTCGCGCCGAGCGGATGGCCCATGGCGATGGCGCCGCCCACCACGTTCAACTTTTCATCCGGCACATCAAGATCACGCTGCAAGCGCAAGGCGACGCTGGCAAAAGCTTCGTTGATCTCCACCAGGTCGATGTCATCAATGGTGAGCCCGGCCTTCTTCAGCGCCTTCAACGATGCTGGCCCGGGCCCGGTGAGCATGATCGTCGGATCAGTCGCCGTCAGCGCGATGGAGACGACGCGTCCGCGCGGGTCGAGCCCGAGGTCGCGTCCGGCCTGTTCGTTGCCCAGCAGGATCAGCGAGGCGCCGTCGACGATGCCCGAGGAGTTGCCGGGCGTGTGCACGTGGTCGATCCGCTCCACGTCCGGGTACTTGGCCAGCGCCACCGCGTCGAAGCCCATCTGCCCCGGCATGGCAAAGGACGGCTTCAGCGCGCCCAGCTTCTGCATGTCGGTGTCGGGCTTGATGAAATCGTCGCGCTCGAGGATGGTGAGGCCGTTCTCGTCCCGCACCGGCACGACGGAGCGGTCGAACCAGCCGCTGTCGCGGGCATGGGCGGCCTTCTTCTGGCTGTGCAGCGCGAATTCGTCCACGTCGTCACGGCTCCAGCCTTCGATCGTGGCGATCAGGTCGGCGCCGATCCCCTGCGGCACGAATCCGGTGTCGAGCGAGGTCTCGGGGTCTTCCGCGAAGGGGCCGCCATCCGCGCCCATCGGCACGCGCGACATCGACTCGAACCCACCGGCGCAGACCAGATCCTCCCAGCCCGACGCGATCTTGGCCGCGGCGGTGTTGAACGTGTCGAGCCCGGAAGCACAGAAGCGGTTCACCTGCGCGCCCGGCACGCTCTCGTCCCACCCGGCCTTCTGCAGCGCGATCTTGGGCAGCACCGCGCCCTGTTCCATCACCGGGGTCACGCAGCCCAGCATCACGTCGTCCACCCGCGAGGTGTCGAGGTCGTGCCGTCCCTGCATTTCGTGCAGAAGCGTGGTGACGAGGCTTATCGGCTTCACTTCGTGCAGCGTGCCGTCTGACTTGCCCTTGGACCGAGGCGTGCGGATGGCGTCGTAGATATAGGCAGCTTCGGTCATCGTCTCCTCCATGTGACCTGAAAACTCGTTCACGCCGGGGTCAGGCCGCCGCACCGAAAACGATCAGGGCAGACGGGGTCTCCCCCATTGCGACGCAGACCGGGGCGACGTGCGTTGCCGGATCCACGACGTTCTTGCAGATCGTGCCGCGCGCCAGCCCGGCCTCTGGCGCCAGGTCGCTGACCGCGATGGTTGTGCCGCCGGTATCGGCAAAGATCCTCATCGCCGCCTTGCGACTTCGGCACCCTGCTCTGCTCATCGTCCGTCCGATGTCCGCCCTTGACCAAACTTGAACAGTCCTTTCAAATCGATGTCAATTCTGTTCAAGGCGATCCTGTCCGCCCGGTCCGTACGGGGGCATTGGAGACGGTCCGGGCGGGGGTTCGGGAGGTGCCTTGATGACGTACAGTCATCGCGGATATTGCCGGTTGACTGAAAACGGATGCGGCGTTCAAATCGGTTCACCACGTTCGCTGCGCCGCAAGAACAAAAGATCAGGCGCACGAGAGGGAGGAACAGGGCGGAAACGCTCTGAAGGGAGGTCGATGGATTTTCTTCAACTGCTGTTCGGCGGCATCGCCAACGGCTGTATCTACGGGCTTGTGGCTCTCGGCTTCGTGCTGATCTACAAGGCCAGTGAAGGTGTGAATTTCGCGCAGGGCGACATGATGATGCTCGGCGCGTTCATCGCGCTGGGCTTCGGCAATTCCGGCCAGTTGGGCCTGCCTTTCGGCGTTGCGATGCTGGCCGCGATGGCGGTCATGTTCGTGGTCGGCATGGGGATCGAGCGTGTCGTGGTGCGCCAGATCTTCGGCCAGCCGCAATTCGCGCTCGTGATCCTGACCATCGCGCTGGGTTTCGTGCTGCGGTTCATCGCCGGTTCCATCTGGGGCTACACGCCGCTGGTGCTGGAGACGCCGTTCACCGGCAAGGTCGTCCGGCTTGGCGGGATGATCCTCGGCGTGGCGGATATCGTGACCATCCTCGTGACGGCGGTGCTGACGCTGCTGCTCTGGGCCTTTTTCGCCTTCACCCGCGTGGGGCTCGCCGCGCAGGCCGCGTCGCAGAACCAGATG
>CBDUPF010000198.1:0-7861 GCA_965369035.1 uncultured Aliishimia sp. | reverse complement strand
CGCGTCGACCCCGATCAGTACCGCGAGATTTCGTGGAACTACCAATCGACGCACCGGAACTTTCATTATTGTTCCTTCGCGTTGATGATGTCGGGCCGTCTCATCAAGGACCCCGCGGTCAAGCACTTCTGGAAGAGATTTCCCCTGTCCAACAGCAAGCACCTCACGGTCAAACGCGGCGAGATCGGTCTGTCCAACCTAGTCAAGCGACGCGGCTACAGCCACGGCACAACCCATGACATCGCTCATCTGGACAAGACGCTCTCCGCCCTGCCCATGTCCGAACTCGAGACGGTGGCGCGGAACATGATCGTGCCGGAATCGCCGCAATTCTGCGAACTGAAGAAGCGGGTGATAGCCTCCCCGCAGGATCGCTGGGACCTCGAAGCCGCGATTCTCGCGATCGTCTCCAACCAGGGCAGCAGCTATTCGCTGACCTGTTTTCTTCACGATCACGCCGGATACGCGTTCCTCAAAAAGTCTCCGATCTGGCTCGACGAACACGCCTCCGACGTGACGATCGATTTCGCTCACCGTCTGGGGGGAGATCTCGGGAAAACGATCCTCCACGAAGCGCTCGAACTGCGCGAACGGCGCGCACCCGCCTTCGCTGCCCCGACCATTCCCGACAGTGTACCCAGACAAAAGGCCGTCATCTCGGGTTAGCCATCCAACGGAGACTGGACCCGCGACACGGTTCTGCGGCAGGCTGGAGACGCGTGGGACCATCAGGGGGCGCGAGATGAAGCTTTCCGAGCCGGAAGTCCGCCTGCTTCGGGAAATCCAGCGCGACGCGGGCCTGTCGCTGGCCGAGCTTGCGACCCGCTGCGGCATGGCGCAAAGCACGGTCTGGCGCAAGCTGCAGGATTTTGACAACGCCGGCCTGGTCCGGGCGCGGGTCGCGCTTCTGGACCCTGCGAAAGTGGGCTGCAAGCTGACCGTCATGGCCTCGATCACGTTGCAGGATCATGCGGAAGACACGGTGTCCGGATTTGCCCGCCTGATCGAGGGGCAGCCCTTCATCGTGGAATGCTTCGCCACATCCGGCACGGCGGACTATATGATGAAGATCCGCGTGCAGGACGTCGAAGCCTACGAACGGTTCATGACCCACACGCTGCTCCGCAGCGCATACGTGCGCGAGGTGCACAGCTCATTCGTCCTGAAGGAACTGAAATCCACGACGGAAATTCCCATCGGCTGACCTCGCGCAGCGGTGAGCGCGGCGCCGGATCTAACCGCTTGTGAACCGGTGCTCGCGGTGACACATTCGCGGCGAAACCGGCAATGCGGAGGCCGCCGCCGCGCGGCGTCCGGACAGGAGGACAAGTCAGATGCTGGACAGACGCAAATTCTACATCAAGGGCGAATGGGTCGAGTCGCAAGGCGGGCGCGAGCACCACGTGATCGATCCCTCGACCGAAGAGCCCTGCGCGACGATCACGCTCGGATCGGAGGCCGATGCAAAAGCGGCGGTGGCGGCAGCCAAGGCCGCATTCCGGGACTGGATGAGCACGCCCACCGCAGAGCGCATCGCGCTGGTGGAAAAGCTCATCGAGCTTTACGACGCGCGGGCCGAGGATCTGGCACAGGCCATGAGCCTGGAGATGGGTGCACCCATCGACATGGCGCGCAGCCAGCAGGTCGGTGCGGGAACCTATCACCTCAAGAACTTCGTCCGCGCGGCGAAGGACTTCGACTTCATCCGCCCCCTGGGCGATCATGCGCCGAACGATCGGATCATCTACGAAGCCGTGGGCGTCGCCGCTCTGATCACGCCGTGGAACTGGCCGATGAACCAGGTGACGCTGAAGGTTGGCGCCGCGGCCATTGCCGGTTGCACCATGGTGCTGAAACCCTCCGAGGAAAGCCCGATCGACGCGATGATTTTCGCCGAACTTGTGAATGAGGCAGGCTTTCCGGCCGGCGTCTTCAACCTGGTGAATGGCGACGGCGCGGGCGTGGGCACCGTGCTCAGCGGCCATCCGGATGTAGACATGGTGAGCTTCACCGGATCCTCGCGCGCGGGCCGGCTGATCTCCAAGAACGCGGCCGACACGCTCAAGCGCGTGCACCTGGAGCTCGGCGGCAAGGGCGCCAACATCGTCTTCGAGGATGCCGACGAAAAGGCGATCAAGCGCGGCGTGCTGCACATGATGAACAACACCGGCCAGTCCTGCAACGCGCCCAGCCGGATGCTCGTGCAACGCTCGATCTATGACAAGGCGGTGGACGAGGCAAAGGCCGTGGCGGAGAAAGTCACAGTGGGTCCCGCATCCAAAGAAGGGCGTCATATCGGCCCGGTCGTCAACGAGGTCCAGTGGAACAAGATCCAGGACCTGATCCAGAAAGGTATCGACGAAGGCGCCCGGCTGATCGCAGGCGGAACGGGGCGGCCAGAGGGCTTCAACAAGGGCTTCTACGTCCGGCCCACGGTGTTTGCCGACGTGACCAACGACATGACCATCGCACGAGAGGAAATCTTTGGCCCCGTCCTGTCGATGATCCCCTTCGAGAGCGAGGAAGAGGCCGTCGAAATCGCCAACGACACGGTCTACGGCCTCACCAACTACGTCCAGACCCAGGATGGAGCGCGGGCGAACCGCCTGGCCCAGAAACTGCGCTCGGGCATGGTGGAGATGAATGGCCAGTCGCGCGGCGCGGGCTCTCCCTTCGGCGGCATGAAGCAATCGGGCAACGGCCGCGAAGGCGGCGTCTGGGGGATCGAGGATTTCCTGGAGGTCAAGGCCGTTTCCGGCTGGGCGGCGGAGTGATCCAGCGGACGCGCTGACGCGCGACACTATTCCTTGTCGTCGGGGGGCTTTGCCCCCCACCGGCGCGTGCCGCGCCGCCCCCCAAGGTATTTGCAAACCCAAAGAAGACAGGATTTCTTAAACTTTGGCCGCCATACCCAGCTTGCGGTACAGGCGGAGGCGCCGATGACCGCAACCCGAAGAAGCCCCCTGTCGCCGCCTGGCGCAGGGGGTGACTTGGTCAGGCGAACTTCTTTGGGTTCTGAAGTACCTCGGGGGAGTCCGCCCTGGCGGACGGGGGCAGCGCCCCCCTCACTCGATATCGTGCGCGCGCAGCGCGCTCCTCCGGATCAGAACGGCGCCGGGGAGCGGAAGCGGATCGATCGACCTCCCTCGGGGTGTTTGATCCGCAATTCCTCCGCATGGAGCATCAACCGTGGAAAGTCGCGTGCCGGACCGGTCGCGTAGAACGGGTCGCCAAGGATCGGGTGGCCCAATTCCAGGCAATGTACCCGCAGCTGGTGACTGCGCCCGGTCCGGGGATAGAGCCGGAGCCGCGCCGTATCCCCGTCGACGCGGAGCCGGCGCCACTCGGTCACCGCGCTGCGCCCTGTTTCGTGACACACCTTCTGCCGCGGCCGATTCGGCCAGTCGACGATGAGCGGCAGATCTATCGTGCCCGATTTCTCCGCGGGAACCCCCCAGACCCGCGCGACATAGGTCTTCTTCACCATCCGCTTCTCGAACTGCAGTCCAAGGTGCCGTTGTGCATGCGGTGTCTTCGCGAAGACCATCAAACCGGAGGTGTCGCGATCGAGACGGTGCACCAGCAGCGTTTCGGCAAACATGACCTGAAGCCGGGACAGCAGGCAGTCCGCCAGATGCTCTCCCTTGCCGGGAACCGACAGCAGGCCGGCCTGCTTGTCGACGACCAGCAATTCGGCATCTTCGTACACGATCACGGGGGGATCAACGGGAGGAGAATAGACATCCATCACCACCGGTTTCCAGATGCGGGTTGGATTTGCAACCCCGCCCATGCATGGTGGCGGCGAGCTGAAGGAGACGGACATGCATCCTACCATCGCGCACATGCAGGAGGTCGTGGCCCACGGGCGGGAGGAGGACATCTCTCCGCTCCTGGCCGCGGGCGTGGAGTTTCTCCCGCCGACCTACTGGAAGACGTGGACCGGGCGGGAACCGGTTGCGGCGGTACTGGCCCATGTCGGGCGCGTATTCTCCGATTTCCGCTACCGTCGCGTGATGGGCGCGGGCGATGACTGGGCGCTCGAATTCCAGTGCCGGGTGGGTGACCTGGACGCTGTCGGCGTGGACCTGATCACACTCGATGCAGACGGCCTGATCGCGCGGTTCGAGGTCGTCATGCGGCCGCTGAAAACCGTGAGCGCGTTGCGGGACGCGATGAACGCCGCAGTGATGCGGGATGCGCGGTTCCTGAAATTTCGCGACGCGCTGAGCTGATGCCGGCTTACTCTGCCGGTGGCGTTCCCGCCGGGCGCACACGGGACGCGCGCATCTCGCGCAGGAGAGACCAGCTGTAGATCACCAGGGCCGTCCAGATCATCGGGAAGGCGATCTGGCGGGCGCGGTCGAATTCTTCTCCGAACACGAAGACCGCGACGAGGAAGATCATCGTCGGCGCGATGTATTGCAGGATCGCGATGGTCGACAGCTTCAGCCCCTTGGCGCCATTGGCGTAAAGGATCAGGGGAATCGCCGTCACCACCCCACAGCCCAGCAGCAGCCAGGTGTCGGAGGGCGTGCGCAGGAACGCGCTCTCTCCGGTTGATCCGATCCAGAACAGGTATCCGAGCGCGGGAGGGGTCAGGATCAGGACCTCCAGCAGGAAGCCCTGGCTGGGTCCGATCGGCAGCTTTTTCTTGAAGAACGCGTAGAACCCCCAGGTCACGGTGAGCCCGACCGCCGCCCATGGCAGGTGTCCTGCCTCCACGGTCAGCACGACGACAGCAACGCCAGCGAGCGCGATGGCGACCAGTTGCGGGCGTGACAGGCGTTCCCCCAGCAGGATTGCCCCGAGGCCCACGGAAAACAGCGGGTTGATGTAATAGCCAAGTGCGGCGTCGATCGCCCGGCCGCTGGCGATGGCCCAGACGTAGATCCCCCAGTTGAGCGAAACCAGCACCGCCGTGACACAGGCCATGGCCAGCATGCCCGGGTTCGTCAGCGCGGCCTTCAGATCCCGCGTGCGGCGCAACACGACCAGCAGCAACGCGGCGATGGGAACCGACCAGATGATGCGATGCGCCACGACCTCCGCAGGAGGGATATGATCCACCGCCTTCATGTAGAGCGGCAGGAAGCCCCACAGGAAATAGGCCGAAAAGGCAAACAGGAGCCCGGCCGGAGTGTCTTCGTTCGCGGTCATGACGTCACAAACGCAGGCGGACGCCGCGTGGTCAAGAACTCCCCGCCACGCATTTTGTGATGTCGACCTTCGCGAGACGTGATGACATGGCATCCATGTCGGAGACCCGGATTCCTCCGACGGTATCGAGATCTCGGACCACTCATTCGAAGATATGGCCGGGCGCTTGCAGCCTTATGCCTTCACCCGCTCCGACTTGGGATCGTAGAACGGCCGCAGGCTCGCCTCCGCCCTGACCCGTGTGCCGGCCACGTCGATCTCGTAGGTCGAGGCGAGAACCTGCTCTGCCGTCTCGCCGCGGCACGGTACGTAGCCCAGCCCGATCGCGGCGCCCAGCGCGTGGCCATAGGCGCCGGAACTCAGGTAGCCCACGATCTTTCCGTCGCGCAGGATCGGCTCGTTGTGGTAGAGAAGCGGTTCCGGATCGGTCAGGCGGAACTGGACGAGACGCTTGAGCAGCCCCTCCTCCCGCTTGCGCATCACCGCGTCGCGGCCAATGAAATCGGGCTTCGACGTCTTTACCGCGAAGCCGAGACCCGCCTCGAGCACGTGATCCTCGCAGGTGATGTCATGGCCGAAATGCCGGAATCCCTTCTCGATCCGGCAGGTGTCCATCATGTGCATGCCGCAGAGCTTCGCGCCGTGATCCTGTCCCGCCGCGTGCAGCACGTCGAACACATGTGCGGCCATGTCGGCGGATACGTAGACCTCCCAGCCGAGTTCGCCCACATAGGTCACGCGGTGAACCCGCGCCATGGCCATGCCGATCTCGATCTCCTGCGCGGTGCCGAAGGGGTTGGTGCCGTTGGTGAAATCCGCGGGCGATACTGCCTGCATCAGGTCCCGCGCCCGCGGCCCCATGACGGCCAGCACCCCCTCGGAAGCAGTGACGTCGGTGATGGTCACATGCGCGTCGCGCTCCCGGCCCCGGCGCCGCAGCCAGGTTTCGTCGGCGAGCCGTGTCGCGGCGGGCGTCACCACGAGGTAGCAGCTTTCCGACAGGCGCGTGACCGTCACATCCGCCTCGATCCCGCCGCGGGCGTTCAGAAACTGCGTGTAGACGATGCGGCCCACGGGCACGCAGAGGTCGGCGCCGCAGACGTGATTCAGGAAGCTTTCGGCATCGCGGCCCTCGACGCGCAGCTTGCCGAAGGAGGACATGTCGTAGATGCCGACCCGTTCGCGGACCGCCATGTGTTCCTCGCGCACGTTGTCGAAGAAGTTCTGGCGTTTCCATGAATACTCGTACTGCGCGGCCTGACCCGGCCGGGCGAACCAGTTCGCCCGTTCCCACCCGGCCAGTTCGCCGAACACCGCGCCCTGCTGGGCCAGTTGCGCGTGGAACGGCGTGCGGCGGACGCCCCGCGCCGAGGCTTTCTGGCGGTAGGGGAAATGGTCGGCATAGAGCAGGCCCAGCGTCTCGGTCGAGCGCTGTATCAGGTAGTGGCGGTTGCCCTGGAACGGTTGCATCCGGGAAATGTCCACGTCGCCCAGATCGAAAGGCTTCTCGCCGTCTTCAATCCATTGCGCCAGCGCCATGCCCGCCCCGCCGGCGGACTGGATGCCGATGGAGTTGAAACCGGCGGCGACCCAGACGTTGTCCATCTCCGGGCAGAGGCCGAGGTGATAGGCGTCGTCCGGCGTGAAGCTTTCGGGGCCGTTGAAGAAGGTGTGGATCCCCGCTTCGGCCAGCATCGGCATCCGGTTCACGGCCATCTCCAGGATCGGCTCGAAATGGTCGAAATCCTCGGGCAGCTGGTCGAATTCGAAATTCGCCGGGATCGGCCCCCAGGGTTTGGAGACCGGCTCGAATGCGCCCAGCAGGATCTTGCCCGCATCCTCCTTGTAGTAGGCGCATTCGTCCGGCACCCGCAGGACCGGCAGCGAGGTCAGCCCCGCGATGGGCTCGGAGACGATGTAGAAATGCTCGCAGGCCTGCAGCGGCACATTGGTGCCCAGCATCCGGCCGACCTCGCGCCCCCACATGCCCGCACAGTTGATGACATGGTCGCAGGCGATGTGGCCGGAGGTGCCGTCCTCGGCCTGCCAGTCGACGCCGGTGATGCGGCGACCGTCGCGGATCACGCCGGTCGCTCTGGTGCGTTCGGAGATCACCGCACCGCGCTGCCGGGCCCCCTTGGCCAACGCCAGCGCGATATTGGCGGGATCGCCCTGCCCGTCCTTCGCGAGGTAGACGCCACCGGTCACGCCGTCGATGTTGAGGTGTTCGTAGCGGGACTTGATGTCGGATGGAGAGATCTCCTCGATCTCCACCCCGAAGGCGCGGGCCATGGCGGCGGAGCGATGCAGTTCTTCCAGCCGTTCGCCGGTCAGCGCGGCAGTGATGGAGCCCACCCGCCGGAACCCGGTGGCGACGCCGGTTTCTTCCTCGAGCGAACCGTAGAGTTCCTGGCTGTATTTCGCGAGGCGGGTCATGTTCGCGGTGGCGCGCAATTGTGCGATGAGCCCCGCGGCGTGCCAGGTCGTGCCGGAGGTGAGCTGCTTGCGTTCCAGCAGTACGATGTCGCCCCAGCCGAGTTTCGACAGGTGATAGGCCACGGAACAGCCGATGACGCCGCCGCCGATGATCACGGCGCGCGCATGTTGAGGAAGATCAGGCATTGTATCGGCTCCGGTCTGGATGGCGAGAGGTTTCGGATCGCTGCGCGATCCGACCGATGCGAGGGGCCAGCCCCTCGCG
>CBDUPF010000197.1:0-7863 GCA_965369035.1 uncultured Aliishimia sp. | reverse complement strand
CGCCCAAGACCATCGCCGACGGGCTGCTGGTCCCGCTCAAGGACCTGACCTGGCATTTCGTGTCGAACCACGTGCATGATATCCTGACCGCGTCCGAGGAGGAGATCGTCGAGGCGATGAAGCTCACCTGGAAGCACCTGCGCATCGTGATGGAGCCGTCGAGCGCCGTGCCGCTCGCCACCATTCTCAAGAACCCCGACACCTTCCGCGGAAGCCGTGTCGGCGTCATCATCACCGGCGGCAATGTCGATCTCGACAAGCTGCCCTGGATCCAGTGAAGGGAACACGCCAATGAACGCACCCGTCAATCTCGACACACTCGAAGTGGGCTTCGACGTCCCGGCGCTGCCCGGCATGGACGAGGCCGACATCCAGACCCCGTGCCTCGTGCTCGACCTCGACGCGCTGGAGCGCAACATCACGAAGATGGGAGATTACGCCAAGGCCCACGGCATGCGTCACCGCGTGCACGGCAAGATGCACAAGTCGGTGGACGTGGCCAAGCTGCAGGAGAAGCTCGGCGGCGCGGTGGGCGTGTGCTGCCAGAAGGTCAGCGAGGCGGAGGTCTTTGCCCGCGGCGGCATCAAGGACGTGCTGGTCTCCAACCAGGTCCGCGACCCGGCCAAGATCGACCGGCTGGCCCGGCTCCCCAAGCTCGGGGCGCGCATCATCGTCTGCGTCGACGACATCGACAACGTGGCCGAGCTCTCGGCGGCGGCTGAGAAACACGGCACCCAGATCGAATGCTTCGTGGAGATCGACTGCGGCGCGGGCCGTTGCGGCGTGACCACGACCGAAGCCGTGGTGGAGATCGCACGGGCCATCGACGCGGCCCCGGGGCTGAAGTTCACCGGCATCCAGGCCTACCAGGGCGCGATGCAGCACCTCGACAGCTACGAGGCGCGCAAGGAAAAGCTCGACATCGCCATCGCGCAGGTTCGGGACGCGGTCGAAGGTCTGAAGGCCGCGGGCCTGGAGCCGGAACTGGTCTCCGGTGGCGGCACCGGGTCCTACTATTTCGAGTCGAACTCGGGCGTCTACAACGAGCTGCAATGCGGCTCCTACGCCTTCATGGACGCCGATTACGGCCGCATCCTCGACGAGAACGGCAACCGCATCGACCGGGGCGAGTGGGAGAACGCGTTCTTCATCCTGACCCAGGTGATGAGTCACGCGAAACCCGACAAGGCGATCTGCGACGCGGGTCTCAAGGCGCAGTCGGTGGACAGCGGTCTGCCGGTAATCTTCGGGCGCACGGACGTGGAATACGTCAAGTGCTCGGACGAGCACGGCGTGATTGCCGACCCCAAGGGCGTGCTCAAGGTCGGCGAGAAGCTGCGGCTGGTGCCCGGTCATTGCGACCCCACCGCGAACGTCCACGACTGGTACGTGGGTGTGCGGAACGGCAAGGTCGAAACGCTCTGGCCCGTCTCGGCCCGGGGCAAGGCCTACTGACGCAGCCGTTCGAATTCGGAGGGTCCGGCCCGCGAGGGGCCGGAAAGCCGCCCGTTGTGTAAGCTTTCCTTCCGGCAGTGGCACACGGGCGCACGAAAGATCGAGTCATCGGACAATTACGCGTGCAACACTGACCCGGTAACTCACGAAGGAGAGAAGAATGGCAACTCTGGATCAGCACCCTGTTGCGCATGGCGACACGTTGGACCCGGAAGGGCACAGCACCCTCAACCCGGTCGGGCGCGACGAGAAAACCTGGGGGTGGTTCGCCATCTTCAACATCTGGGCCAACGACGTGCAGTCGCTCTTCGGCTATTCGCTGGTGGCCTCGCTGTTCATCTCCTTCGGCGTCAGCGGCTGGACGGCCTTCGCCGCACTGATCGCGGCCGGGCTCTTTACCATGTGGATGGTCAACCTGTCCGGCGCGCCGGGCGAGAAATACGGCATCCCCTACCCGGTGCTGGCCCGCGCCAGCCTCGGAACCCAGGGCGCGAAACTTCCCGCGATCCTGCGCGCCACGGTCGCGGTGTTCTGGTACGGCGTGCAGGTCTATTTCGCCTCGACCGCGCTGGCGCTGCTGATCCGCTCGCTGACAGGCATCAGCGGGGGCGCGGAAATCCTCGGCCTCACCGGCATCGGCTGGGCGTCCTTCGTGATCGTCTGGGGTTTCCACATCGTCATCTTCTGGCGCGGCATGAACTGGGTCGAAACGTTCCTGAACATCGCCGGCCCGTTCGTCTACCTCGTGATGATTGGCCTGGTCATCGTGCTCTGGCAGCGGTCCGACGGGCAGCTCCTGTCGGGAACGGCCACGATCTTCGCCAATCCGGACGCGACCTTCGCCACGGAGTTCAAGGGCTTCATCGCCATCATCGGCACCATGGTCGCCTATTTCGCCGCGGTGATGATCAACTTTTCCGACTTCTCCCGCTATGCCAAGGACAAGCCCACGATGATCCTCGGCAACCTCGCGGGGCTGCCCTTCAACATGATCCTGTTCTCGGCGCTCGCGCTTCTGACCACCGGTGGCGCGGCCGTCGTCTTTGGCGAGGCGATCATCAACCCGACCGAGATCGTGGAGCGCACCGACAGCGTGCTGCTGGGGGTCATCGCCGCGATCACCTTCTTTGCCGCGACCGTCGGCATCAACCTGGTCGCGAACTTCATTCCGGCCGTGAACGGCATCGCCAACCTCAACCCGGAGAAGATCAGCTTCCGCACCGCCGGGCTCATCACTTCGGTCTTCGCGCTGGTGATCGGCGGCTTCTGGACCAGTTTCATCAGCCAGTTCGGGATCGGCGGTTTCGTCAACACGCTGGGCGCGACGCTGGCCCCGATCTTCGGGATCATGATCGTCGACTACTACTGGCACCGGAACCAGGAGCTGAACGAGGACGACCTCTACGACATGGAAGGCGGGGCGTATCACTACCAGAACGGCTGGAACCAGGCGGCGGTCAAGGCCTTCGCTCTGGCGGCGGTCTTCTCGGTCGCGACGGTCTGGGTGCCGTGGTTCGCCTTCCTTTCCGGCTACAACTGGATCATCGGCGCGATCCTTGGCGGCGCGATCTACCACGCGATGGCCCCGCGGCGCGCCTGACCCCCACCACCGGCCCGTTCCGGCGGGCCGGTCCCACATCCCACGACTGACTGGAGAGCCAGACATGCTGATCGTACCCGAACGCGAAATCGCCGACCTGATGACGCGGGAGGCCGCCTTCGACGCGGTGGAGAAGGTGTTCGCAGCCATGGCTTCGGGCGATGCCTACAACTTCCCCGTGGTGCGCGAGGCGATCGGCCACGAGGACGCGCTCTATGGTTTCAAGGGCGGGTTCGACCGCGCGGGCCTGACGCTGGGGCTGAAGGCGGGCGGCTACTGGCCCAACAACCTGGAGCGGCGGGGGATCATCAATCACCAGTCGACGGTCTTCCTCTTCGATCCCGACACCGGGCAGGCAACGGCGATGGTGGGCGGCAACCTGCTGACCGCGCTCCGCACGGCCGCCGCCTCCTCCGTCTCCATCCGCCACCTTGCGCGCAAGGATGCGAAGGTCATCGGCATGATCGGCGCGGGCCACCAGGCGAAATTCCAGCTCCGAGCCGCGCTGGAGCAGCGCGACTTCGAGAAGGTCATCGGCTGGAACCTGCACCCCGAGATGCTGTCCAATCTCGAGGAGGTGGCGGCGGAGGCCGGCCTGCCCTTCGAGGCGGTGGAGCTCGACGGGATGCGCGGCGCGGACGTGATCATCTCCATCACCTCGTCCTTCGATGCCATCATCACCGCCGACCAGATCAGCCCCGGCACCCATGTCGCCTGCATGGGAACCGACACCAAGGGCAAGCAGGAGGTCGACCCACAGCTTCTGGCCCGCGCCACCGTCTTTACCGACGAGGTCGCCCAGTCGATCAGCATCGGCGAGGCGCAGCACGCCATCGCCCAGGGGCTGATCGCGGAGTCCGACATCGCCCAGCTCGGCGCGGTCATCAACGGAACCAACCCGGGGCGGACCTCCGACGACCAGATCACGCTTTTCGACGGCACAGGCGTCGGGCTGCAGGATCTGGCCGTCGCCGCGGCCGTGGTCGATCTGGCCGTCGAAAAGGGCATCGCGATCGAGGTCGATTTCTGAGACGGCGCGGCCCGTTGCGGTCCCCGTCGCATCGGCGTACCCATCGGGCGAAGTTGCACACATGGGGACGCCGATGACCGGGCCGATCAGGGTTTTCATCAACGGATTCGGACGCATCGGCCGCACCGTCTTTCGCCAGATCATGGCGGATCCCGACTCCGACCGGTTCGAGATCGTCGGTGTCAACGATATCGCGCCGCTCGACACCTGTACCTACCTGCTGCGCTACGACAGCGTCTATGGCCCGTTTCCGGGTCCGGTCGAGGCGGGTCAGGGATGGATAAGCGTGCACGGAACACCGATCCCGTTCACCGCGGTGGCCGATCTGCGCAAGCTCGACCTGCTCGACGTCGACGTGGTGCTCGAATGCACCGGCAAGGCCGAGGACCGGGCCACGGCCGAAGCCGGTCGCGATGCCGGCGCGGCGAATGTCCTGATTTCCGGGCCGTCGCCCGCAGCCGACACGACCGTGGTGCTGGGTGCCAATGACGAGTCGCTGGGAGATGCCCGCATCGTCTCCAACGCCTCCTGCACCACCAACGCAATCGCGCCTCTGCTGCACGTGCTGGATCAGGGGCCCGGCATCGAGCGCGCGCACATCACCACCATCCACTGCTACACCGGCAGCCAGCCCACCGTCGACAAGCCCGGCCCCAGCTTCGAGCGCAGTCGGGCTGCGGCCGTCTCCATGGTACCCACGACGACCAGCGCCGCGGACCAGGTGATCGCGGTTCTGCCCCGGTTCCGCGACCGCTTGAGCGTCTCGGCCGTCCGCGTGCCGTGCATCTCCGTTTCCGCCATCGACGCGATCATTCAGCTCGCCGACCCGCCGGAGGGACCCTTTAACGACTACCTGCGCCAGGCTTTCGCGGCCTCCGCCGTGGTGGGCCTCATCGACGACCCCTGCGTGTCGACCGATCTGCGCGCACGGCCGGAATCGCTGGTGATCGCGCTGCCGGAAACGATGGCGGTGGGACGCAGGCAGGTGCGAATCCTCGGCTGGTACGACAACGAATGGGGATACTCCGCGCGGCTGCTCGATCTTGCGCAGCGGCTCGTGGGCCGAAACACCTGAGCCGCGCTCCGGTCGTCAGGCCCGCGTCGTCGCCCTGCGCGTCTCGCGCAACATCTTGAGCCCGCGATCGACCATGAAATCCACGAACAGACGGATTTTCGGGTCCTGCAGTTTCCGGTGCGGGTAAAGACACCCGAAGATCGAAGGCGCCGGCGGCGATTTGGGCAGGACCGCGACCAGGCGCCCGGCGGCGAGATGATCCGCCACGTCGAAATGCGGCTTGTTGACGATACCGCGCCCGGCCAGCGCCCAATCGGTAAGGACATCGCTGTCATCGGCATCGTACTTGCCCGAAACCACCAGTTTGCGGGGTCCTTCGGGCGTGTCGAGAACCCAGAAATACTCCGGCGAGCGCGGATAGCGCAGCAGGAGACAGTTGTGGTTGTCCACCAGGTCGTCCGGCGTCTCCGGCACACCGAACCGGTCGAGATATCCCGGCGCGGCACACAGAACGCGTTCGCAATCCGCGATCTTGCGCATCTTGAGGCTGGAATCGTGGGGCGTGCCGACAAAGAACGCCACGTCCAGACCATCGGCGAGGATATCGACCTTGCGGTCCGACATCCGCATCTGCACCTCGACGTCGGGGTGGTTGTCGACGAATTCAGGCACCAGCGGCGCGATCAGCCTCCGACCGATACCCAGCGGGGCGGTAACCCGGATCACCCCGCGCGGCGCGGTCGAAAACTCCGCGACCACGGCCTCCGCATGTTCGACGGACTCCAGCACCTTGCGCGTCTCCTCGTAGAAGCGCTTGCCCGCCTCGGTCGGTGTCAGGGACCGCGTAGTCCGGTTGAACAACCGTACGCCCAGGTGCTGTTCGAGTTCCTTGATCCGCTTGCTTGCAACCGCGGGCGTCAGGCGCAGGTCGCGTCCGCCCGACGTGATGCTGCCCAGCTCGACCACGCGGGCAAAGACGCGCAGGCTCTCCAGATAGGCCATCAGGTTGCCTCCTTTTTCACCATTGCGCGCCAATCCTGCGGCAACCGCGCTCTCACGACCCCCCAGGATGAATTGCAGGATAGTATTTTCAACATTCCGTTGAAAGAATTTCCTGAACAGGACGATTTTTCGATGCAGTGACCCGGCGTAAGCTGCCGGCAATACATCTCTCCAGGCCGTGACAGGACACCCGATGGCACATCAGACCGACATCCGATTTCTCTTGAATGGCACCGAAACCGTAGTCCGGGACATCAAGGCGACAACGACCCTGCTCGACTACCTGCGCATCGACCGGCGGCTGACCGGAACGAAGGAGGGCTGCGCCGAAGGGGATTGCGGCGCCTGCACGGTGCTGGTGGGTCGTCTGGCGGGCGGCACGTTGCGCTACGAGACGGTGAACGCCTGCATCCGGTTCCTCGCCTCCCTGAACGGCTGTCACATCGTGACGGTCGAGCATCTTTCCGGGCCTGACGGTCGCCTGCACCCGGTGCAGGAGGCGATGGTCGCGGAGCATGGCAGCCAGTGCGGGTTCTGCACGCCGGGCTTCGTGATGTCGCTCTACGCGCTGTGGATGGAGAACCCGACGCCCAGTGCGCAGGAGGTCGAAACCGCGCTGCAGGGCAATCTCTGCCGTTGCACGGGGTACGAGCCGATCATCCGCGCGGCGCTTGCCGTCAATTCCTACGGCACGCCGGCGAACGACCACCTGACCCGCGAGCGCGAGCAAGTCACGGCACAGCTTGCCGCGCTGCAACCGGCCGGCCGGATCGAGACCGGGCCCGAGGACGACCGCGCGATCCTGCCCGCCGATACCGGCGACCTCGCGCAGGTTCTGGCCGAACACCCGAAGGCCACCATCGTCTCCGGCGCCACGGATGTCGGGCTCTGGGTCACCAAGTTCATGCGGCCGATCTCTCCGGTGGTGTTCATCAACCACCTCGAGGAACTGAAGCAGATCGAAGCCACGGACGATGCCCTGACCCTTGGCGCCGGGGTCACCTACTCCGAGGCCGAACCGGCGCTCCGCGAACATTTCCCGCATCTGGGCGCCTATTGGGACCGCATCGCCGGTTGGCAGGTGCGCAACATGGGCACCATCGGCGGCAACATCGCCAATGGCTCGCCCATCGGCGACACGCCCCCGGTGCTGATCTCTCTGGGAGCGGAAGTCACGCTGCAAAAGTCGGGCGGGACGCGCACGCTGCCGCTGGAAGATTTCTTCATAGACTACGGCAAGCAGGACCGTGAACCCGGCGATTTCGTGGCCTCCATCCGCATCCCGCTCCCCGGCCCCGGCCAGATCGACGCCGCCTACAAGATCTCCAAGCGCCGTGACGAGGACATCTCCTCCGTCGCCGCCGGGATCAGCGTGACCGTGACGGACGGGATCATCACGCAGGCCCGTCTCGCCTTCGGCGGCATGGCTGCGACCCCGAAACGCGCCGCCGCCGCCGAGAAACAACTCGAAGGCCAGCCCTGCGGCGAAGCCGCGTTCGAGGCCGCAGCACAGGCTCTGACAAGCGATTTCACCCCGCTGACCGACTGGCGCGCCTCGGCCGACTACCGGCTGCTCGTCGCGCAGAACCTGCTGCGGCGCTTCTACCTGGAACACGGCGGCGCGGACGACCAGCCCGTCCGCCTGGCCGTCGCGTGAGGAGAGAGACCATGAAGGACCATGACACCATCACCGGCGCGGTGCACCAGAACCTCGCCCACGACAGCGCCGTCAAGCATGTCACCGGTCGGGCCGAGTACACC
>CBDUPF010000196.1:0-7874 GCA_965369035.1 uncultured Aliishimia sp. | reverse complement strand
CGAAGCCGATCACCGCCGGGTCGATGATGGAGTTGATGAAGGCCTTCGCGTTCTGTCCCGATTTGCCCTGGTAGCTGTCGATATTGTCCGTGCTGAGGTTCTGGTATCGGAACGGGTAGCCCGCGTTCCGGCAGTAGCCGTCGATCAGCCCGGCCATCATCTGGATCAGCGTGGTCTTGCCGGTGCCGGGCTTGCCGTCGCCCATGAAGGTGAAGATGAAGCCGCCGAGTTCCACGAACGGATTGAGTCGCCGGTCGAAATCGTAGGCCATGATCATCTTGGCCAGCCGCATGGCCTGATATTTCGCGATGTGGTTGCCGACCACCTCCTCCGGCTTCTTGAAGGTCATGGTGAGCGTGGTCGATTTCGCCTTGGATGCGGGCGAGAATCCGTTGACGGGGAAATCGTCCGCTTCCACTCGCCAGCTGGCGCCGGTGAAGGCTTCGAGCCTTGGCGCGGTGCGGGCGCGGCCTGCCACCTTCTCCATCACCGTCTCGGCAAATGCGGCGACGGTCGCGACAAGCTGGGGGTCTTCGGCCGCATGGGCGGCGATCTTCCGGTCGAGATCCCACAGGCAGCCATGCAGCGCCGTCTGGCCGTTGTCGGTCAGCAGTTCCTCGAACTCGCCCACCTCAACCGTCACCTCCGACTGATGCGGGGCGATCAGGTAGGCCGTGGCCGATCCGAAGACGAAGAGCGTCACCAGCGCCTCCCCCGCAAGCAGTTCCGCGAACTCGGTGCGGCGGTTCGCAGGCAATGCGCCGTCGAGATTGGCGCGCTTCAGGTCAGCCAGGCCCGAGACATCCGCATAATTCTCCGCCACGGCGAGCGCGATCGACAGGCTGCGACGCAGCACGTTCAACACCGTCGCCTGAAGGGGCGAGATCAGCGCGTCGTCCGCGTCCGCACCCTCGATCCGCGCCACCAGTTGCACCGCACCTGAGGGCACCGTCCGCCGGGTCACGAGGCCCGGAGTGGTCGTCCGGAACCGCCGCCGGGTGCCGATGCCGCTGGACCGTTCGACCGTCGGCTCCTCCGCCCCCCGCCCGATCCGCGGCGCGTGGTCGAATCCCTGCAGCATCGCCAGCGCCATGGGATAATGCCTCGTGATCTCCTCTTCTCGGAGTACCATCTGGTCGGCTGTCTGGCTCATCTCGCGAGGCTCCCTTTCTGCTCCGCCCGGGTCGTACCGCAGGGGCGCGTCAGTATTGCAACACCCGACCGCCCTGGCTCACCACGTATTTCCGCACCGCCTCGAAGCCCGGCAGGTGCCGTTCGGAGAGAACCTGGAACGGGCGCTGGGGCAGGATGATGGATCGCTGCATCCGCGTGGTGCCCGTCTCCGCGCCCCGCCCCGCGAATGGATCGAGCGCGAAGATCTCGCGTTCGACCTTGGAAAACCAGCCCGCGCGCTCCTCCACCACCCGATCCGAGCGCAGGTCCTCCTCGGTCCAGACCAGCGCCCAGTCCTGCCCCACCGGCGCGCGCGCCTGTGCCAGCACCTCGCCCAGCGGACCGGTCTGCGCGGTGAAGGCGGTGGAGTAGAGCGGACCGATGTGAAACCGCCGCAACCGCTTGGGGTGCAGGTCGTCGAAATCCTCGTCAAAGCCCTTGGCGATGGTCAGGAGTTTCAGTGAGCCCACCGACTGCGCCATCAGATGCGCCTGCGCCTCGGGCCAGCGACGCTGATCGCGCGGCAGGGAGGTCTGGCCGGAATCCTCGCACTCCATCATGTAGATCACGGGCAGGTTCAACTCGCTGTCCCACACCGCCCAGTGGATCAGGAACCGCCGCCGGTCCTCCCCCAGATCGCCCAGCCAGATCACATCCGGATCGTTTCGCGCCCAGAACAGCTCACCCTTCGCCAACTCCTCATAGTAGATCCGTTGGGAGAGCGCGAATTGCAGCTTCGTCGGCACCTCGCAGTCGCCGACGATCACCTCGATCATCTGGCGTTTCAACTGCTCGGCGGAGGGTGCGCCGGCCAGATGGGTCGCCGCCTGCAGGGCATCGTTGCCCATGGTCAGGATTTCGGAGACGGTGGGAAACCCGCTTTCGGTCCGGTCGATGGCCAGCGAACCGAAGAAGCGCCCGGTGTCGCGACCGACCAGCAGGTATTTCATCGACAATGCCCGGAAGGTGTAGTTCAGCCGCGCGGCATAACGGGCCAGAACCTTCACCTCCTCGCGCGACAACTCGCCATCGGCCTCCATCACCCCGGCCACGCGGGTCATGTGGCCGAGGATCGCCTCGAACTTGCGAAAGTAGCGGCGCGAGGCGAAAAGGTCCCTGAGACCGGAGTGATCGGCGGGATCGGTCATCCTTCGCGCCATCGCGAAAGTCGTGTCGGGCATGAGACCGGTCCTGTGTTCATCAGCTGGATCACCCTCGGCAATTGCGGCACTGGCACGGCGATGCGTCTCCTCGTCCGGAGCGCCTAGACCCCGGTGCGCTTTTTCGCCCGACCAATCAGGATCAGCCCCACCAGCCCCGTCACCACGCCGGCCACGTTGACCCAGGCCGGGGTGCCGAAGGCCAGCGACGCGACAAGGCAAAGGATCGAGACGGCGATCGCGGCAAAGCCCAAACCCATCGCTTCACCCCCCGTACGCGTTGGCGTCGTGCTTCTTGACGATGTCCTCGAAGCGACGGGCAAAGCGTTCGTCGGCCTTGGCCTTCGCCTCCAGCACCTCGCGGGCAAAGACCATCTGATCCTCGTGCGCCTCCAGCATGTCGGCCATCCGCGCGTTGGTCGCCGCCCCGATCCCGGCCATGGCCGATTGCGCCTCCTGATCGGTCTGCACGCCGATCTCGTTGATCCGGTGGGCCACGTCCTGCTGCTGCGCGGTCTTGAGCGACTTGGTCAGCGCGTCATAGAGAACCACGCGCTGTTTCGTGTCCGTCTGCAACTTGTTGATCAGCACCATCTGCGTTGCCGCCTGGTTCTGCAATGAATCGACCCAGGTCTTGCCCTTCTCGATATAGCGTTCCAGCGTCTGCGACTTGGCGAGCTTCACCTGCTCGGTCTGGACCATCTCGTTGTACTGTCGGTTCAAGTCGGAAAGCTCGGTCTCGAGTCGGGTCCGTTTGGCCGCATCCGTTTCCGAGGCGATGGAATTTTCCAGCGCGATGATTTTCGGGTCCATCGCCTTGATCTGTTCCCTGAGGTCGGAGAGTTCCTGAACCGTGAATTCGCGTTCGTCCAGCGTTTCGGTCAGGTTGCCTTCAACCTTCTCCTTCTGCTCCTCCAGCATCGACAACTGGCCCTGCAAAAGCTTCACGATCACGTCGGATTTCGCGATCAGGTCCTGCAGCTTGTCGTCCACGCTCGCGGTGCGGATGCGCTCCTGGCGCATGCTGTCGGACTTGGCGCGGGAGAAGACACCGACGAAGCTTTCCCAGCCCGTCTTGGTCCGCATCTCGTCGAAATCCTTGGAAAACGCGGCCGTCACATCGTCGAGCCCCATGATCAGCTCCGCGATGTTGGCGTTCATCACCTCGGTGTGGGCGTGAACGTCCTCCAGAGAGGCGTTCTCGATGTCGAGCGCCACCTCGGTGCCGTCCTTCATCTTTTGCCGTGCGGTTTCGATACGGCTGGTGAGTTCCGCGATCTTCGCCTGGGCCTCCTGCACCTGCGCCTGGGATTCCCGCACCTGTGCGTCGAAATCGGCCATGTGAAACTCTCCCTCGGTCCAATGTGTCAGGGCGAATATAGGCGATGTTAAAGCACTTTACATCACCGGTCGTCTCGTATCTGGGAAAATCTTCGCAAAAGACCCGGGCAAAGGAAAGCCGAAGTGGTGTCTTTGCTATGATTTGCGGCCCGCGCCACGCGAGTTGCGCGCTTTCACCCTGTGGTGCCTGAGTCGGCCGCCCGGTCGAGTTGCCCGGTCAGGTCCCGCAGACCTGACTGAAGCGCGCGGATCTGTTCCACGGGGATACCCAGGTCCTCCACAATGCATCGCGGCACCTCGCGCGCTTTGGCCTGCAACGCGCAACCAGCGCCGGTCAGCGCCACAACGACACGCCGCTCGTCCTCCGCGTCCCGCTGCCGCGTCACAAGCCCGTCCTGCTGCATGCGTTTGAGAAGCGGGGTCAGCGTGTTGCTCTCCAGTCCCAGCGCCCGGCCGATCTCCCCCACGGTCATCGGGCGGTCCGGGTCGAGCAGCAGCAGCACGAGATAGCGGGAATATGTCAGCCCGAGCGGCGCGAGGTGGGACTTGTATAGCCGCCCGACCGCCTGAGGCGCCGCGTACACGTCGAAACACAGCAACGGCTCCAGTCCGGGAGCGCGGTCGGTATGCGGATCTGACGCGTCGTTTTCCATGCTCCATGAATTAATCGCGCACGATCCAATCTCAAGCCTTGAAATCGACCGCGGGAGAGATATTTCAATCGCACACGATCTAATCGTGCAGGAACAGAAAAGGGAGCCTACCATGCCAACCAAGATCGCATACAAGACCAGCGCCACGGCCACCGGCGGCGGACGCGACGGCAAGACAACGCTGGATGACGGAACCTACAGCACAGACCTGGTGGTACCCAAGGAACTCGGCGGTCCCGGCGGCGACGGGCTGAACCCCGAAAAGCTGTTTTCACTGGGGTACGCCGCCTGCTTCATGGGAGCCATGCGGTTCTATGCCGGCCAGAAGAAGGTCGAGGTCCCGGACGATGCCAAAGTGACGGTGGAGACCGGGATCGGCCCGCGGGACGACAACGGGTTCGGCATCAACGTGAAGATCAAGGTGTCCCTGCCGGGCCTCGACGAGGCGACGGCGAAAGACCTGATCGAAGGCGGGCACCATGTCTGCCCTTATTCGCACGCAACCAAGGGCACGTTGAGCGTGACGCCGGAACTGGCCTGATCCTCCACTCGGCAATTTCACCCGGCCCGGCATCGCGCGAACAGCGCAGATGGGCCGGGTGGCCGACAGCTATCCCACCACGTTGAACGCGGGTCCAAAGGGGTAACCGGTAATGTTCTCGTTCCCGCCCTCGGTGATGATGAGAATGTCGTGTTCGCGATACCCGCCCGCGCCCGGCTGACCGTCCGGTATGGTCAGCATCGGCTCCATGGAGATGACCATGCCGGGCTCCAGCACCGTGTCGATATCCTCGCGCAGTTCCAGTCCCGCCTCGCGTCCATAGTAATGGCTGAGCACGCCGAAGGAGTGCCCGTAGCCAAAGCTGCGGTATTCCAGAAGGCCGCGCTCCGCCAGGAAAGCGTTCAGCGCATGCGTGACCTCGGCGCAGGAGACGCCGGGTGTCAGCAGGCTGATCCCCAGTTCATGAGCGGCGACGTTCGCCTCCCAATAGGCGCGCGACGCGTCGTCGACCTCCCCCACGAACATCGTGCGTTCCAGCGCGGTGTAATACCCCGAAATCATCGGAAAGGCGTTGAGGGAAAGGATGTCCCCGCGTTCCAGCACCCGGCCCGTGACCGGATTGTGCGCGCCATCGGTGTTGAGTCCCGACTGGAACCAGACCCAGGTGTCGCGATACTCGGCATCCGGAAACCGCGCGGCGATCTCCACTTCCATCGCGTCGCGGCCGGCCATGGCCACGTCGATCTCGCGAATGCCGGGCCGCACCGCGTCGCGGATTGCATAGCCCCCCACATCGGCCACCGCGGCGCCTGCGCGGATCAGGTCGATTTCGGCCGGGGATTTCACCATGCGCTGGCGTGCGGTGGCCTCCGCCAGGTCGATCATCCCGGTGGGCGCGAGGAAAGCGCGCAGCTTCTCTGCCTGCAGCAGCGTCAGGTGATCGGACTCATAGCCCACCGCCGCGCCTGTGCCCGCCACCGACAGGACGGCGCGCCAGAAATTGTCCCGCTGCCAGTCGGTGTAGGTCAACGCGTCGCAAAAGCTGCGCCGCCAGGGCTGGCCCGCGTCGATACCGGCGCCGATCACGACGCAATCCGCCGCCGTCACCACCAGCCCATAGGGCCGGCCGAAGCTGCAATAGGTGAACCCGGAATAGTATGAGACGTTGTGCATCGACGTGAGCACCGCCGCACTCACGCCCTGCGCCCGCATGATGGCACGCAGCCCGGCCAGGCGCGCCTCGTATTCGGCAACGTCGAACTGGAGCACTGCCTTGGTGCCGTTGTGAAACGGAAAATGCGCGGGACGCGCCGAGATGTCGGAATGTCTGGTCATGTCTGACCCTCCTGTCACAGAAGGTCCCGGCGTACAGGACATGAAGTCTGAAGTGCCCGCAAATGGGGACGACGCCATCGTCCGGGGCCTGCATGGCTTAGGGCCACGTTTCCGCTTCGGTCAAGCGGATTCGCGAGCCTGGGGAGTCAGCAGGCGCACAATGTAGCTGTCGGGGTCTTCCAGCGCGTCGATCACATCGAAATGGTGCTTGCCGGGCACGACGACATGGCCGCAATCCCAGGCCTGCGCCAGCCACCGCGCCTGATCGAGAAAGACCGGGCGTTCGTCTCCACCGACCCACACCGTCACCGGCACGCTCGGGGGCGGCTGGAACAAGGGGCTTTCCGCAGCGGCGGCGTCAACGTCCAGCCGAAATTCGTCGTTCATCGAGGTCTTCAGCAACGGGCGCAGATCGGAAAGCGGCGAGATCGGGATCACGTGCACGATCCGCTCCGCGACCCCGTCCGGCAGCATTCCGGGCGCCAGCATCCGCGCCACCAGGTGACCGCCGGCGGAATGTCCCGACAGCGTCAGCGGCCCCGGCAGTTTCGCGGCGATCTCGACCACCGCGCGCGCGATCTGTCGCGTAATCTGCGCAATCGACACCTGCGGACAAAGATCGTAGCTGGGCATCGCCACCGCCCATCCTCGGCCCAGGGCGCCAGCCGCGAAATGCGACCAGGACAACCGGTCGAATCGCAGCCAGTAGCCGCCGTGCACGAAAACACTCAGCCCTTTCGTCTCGCCTTCGGGCAGGAACAGGTCGAACCCTTGCCGATCGCTGTCACCATAGCGCAGATCCAGCCGGGCGCGCTCCTGTGCCGACAGACGGTCGCGAAACGCTGCCGCTGCGGCCGCCCATCGCGGCGGATAGGCGTCCGACCCCGGAATATGCGCGGCATTCGCATAAGCGTCGTCTAGCTCGGCCATCGCCCTTCCACCCTCTTGCTCTGGACAAAAGCGACCAGACCGTATTTCTGTGCCGCAAGCAATCCTAAGGGGAGACGAGACATGCTCGACACCACCACTGACCTTCGCGACCTTCTGAAGGATCCCACCCTCCTCGAAACCCGAGCGTACATCAACGGAGCCTGGGTCGAGGGCGGCAACGGCACCTTTGCCGTGACCAACCCCGCCCGCGGCGACGTGATCGCCGAAGTGGCCGATCTGACCCGCGCGCAAGTGGCCGACGCCATCGCCGCCGCGGAAAAGGCCCAGAAGGACTGGGCGCGCTGGACCGGCAAGGAACGCGCCGCCGTGCTCCGTAAATGGTACGACCTGATGATGGAAAACTCGGGCGACCTGGGCACGATCCTCACCGCCGAACAGGGCAAACCCGTGGCGGAAGCCGTGGGCGAGGTCGGCTACGGCGCCTCCTTCATCGAATTCTTCGCCGAAGAGGCCAAGCGCGTCTATGGCGAGACGATCCCGGGCCACCAGCGCGACAAGCGCATCCAGGTCTGGAAGCAGCCCATCCGCGTCGCGGCGTCGATCACGCCCTGGTAGTCGCGACACGAGACTCCGCGCACGGCTCGTTCCAATACCGCCCGGGGCATCGCGTCCTCTCGTTGCGCCAGCTCGTAGATCGAAAGGCTCACCTCGCCCTTCCCGGCGGTGGATCGCACCCGTGGACGCTCGATCCGGACCTTTTGCCCGGCGATCGTCACCACGCCGCTGCGCCCGACCTCCGAGCCCGTGCCGGCGGTGGTC
>CBDUPF010000195.1:0-8031 GCA_965369035.1 uncultured Aliishimia sp. | reverse complement strand
AATAGCCTTCCACCCCCGTGGCGTAATCCAGGTCGTAGTGGATCCTGTGACCGTTGAAGGTCAGCGCGGAATACCGGAACAGCACCGTGGTGTTGAAGCTCAGGGCGCGTTTCGTCTCCATCTCCTTCGGCGCTTGCGGATAGGGTGAGGCCGGCGCGTCGGGATTTGCGTCTTCGCGGTAGATCAGATCCCGTTCCTCGGTCACGCAATCGACGCCGCCCTGGCTGTAGACGTGGCGGATCGTCACGAGGCCAAGCGCGCCGCTGCGTCCCCTTTTCTGCACCGCGGAGAGAAGCTCGGCCCGACACTCGGCGGGATGGCCGAGCCTCAGCGGCGCATCGAAGGCGATCCGCCCGCCGGCCCACATGCGCCGGGGCAGGCCGAGGTCGGGGATCACGCCCTGTCCCCGCGCCGGATGCCCGTCGCGGCCAAGTTCTGCGGGCGGCAGCGCTGTCCAGAAATAGACCTGGTGGAAAAAGGCCGGCAGATCGTCGCCCGCGGACAGATCCGGAACCTGGCCCAACGTCGCCTGCATCGCGCGGGCGCGGTCGGGGTCCATCACGTCGGTTTGACGAAGGACATGTTTCGCGTCATCACTCATGATCCGATGCATAGAAGGAGCCAGGCCATGGCTCAATCCCGAAAACCGCGGGTCACTTCGCTCGACCACCTTGTGCTTACCGTGGCGGACATCATGACGACGCGTGCCTTCTACGAAGATGCGCTCGGTATGGAGAGCACGAGTTTCGAGGCGGCGGACGGAACGACGCGATGGGCGCTGACCTTCGGGTCGCAGAAGATAAACCTGCATCAGGAGGAGCGGGAGTTCGCGCCCATGGCGCGCCGGCCCGCGCCCGGCAGCGCAGACCTCTGTTTTCTGACCGACACCCCGCTCGCCGACTGGGTGGCGTATCTTTCGTCGCACGGGACCGCGATCGAGGCCGGTCCGGTCAGGCGTACCGGGGCGGCGGGGCCTATACTGTCCATCTACCTGCGCGACCCGGACGGCAACCTGCTCGAGATCAGCGAGAGGGCATGATCCGGCGAGGTCAGGCGACCTTGGCCGGCCGCTCTTCCACCGTCACTTCATCGCGCAGCTTTTCCATGAGTTCCTGCAGCGTCTTGATGTAGAGTTCGCCCGTCAGATGCCCCTTGTCGTCGAATTCCTTCGAGGATCCGGCCAGATGAACTTCCGGGCCCTGCAGGATGCGCGGCCGGAACGGCACCATGAATCCGCGCAGCACCATTTGCGCCCGCTCGCCGCCGGCACGACCGGCCGCTGCGCTCATGACCGCGAGCGGCTTGTCGGAAAAGGGATTGCCCTTGGTCCGGCTCACCCAGTCGAGCGCGTTCTTCAGCACACCCGACGGGCCCTTGTTGTATTCCGGTGTGGAGATGATCACCGCATCGGCTGCCGCGATCTGGTCGGACAGCTTCTGCACGGCGGCCGGCACGCCATCGGCGGCCTCGGCATCGCCGTCATAGAGCGGAAAGTTCAAATCGGCCTCCACGAAGTGGCAGTTGCCGAATAACCGCGCGGCTTCGCGCATCAGCTTGCGATTGGTCGCGTCCTTGCGCAGCGATCCGGAGATGCCCAGCAGCGTCGGTTTGGTCATGTCGTTCCCTTTCCTGACAACTTTGACCTTAACATGCGGCGCGGGGGCGAAATGGCAATCCCGCCCCGAAACACAAACGGGCTGCGCCAGTGCACAGCCCGTCGGATCTCGGGGTCGGGTGGGGTCAGGCCGCGTTGGGCAGGATAACGATCTCCACCCGGCGGTTCTGCGCCTTGCCTTGCGGTGTGAGGTTCGAGGCCACCGGCTGTGTCTCGCCCCGTCCATAGGTCTGGATTCGGTTGAATCGGACGCCTGCGCCCAGAAGGATGTCGGCGACCGCGTTGGCGCGCCGTTCGCTGAGTCGCTGGTTGTAGCCGGCGTCGCCGTCGCTGTCGGTATGGCCGACGATCTGGATCGTGCTGTCGGGATAGGCCTGGAGGTTGCCGGCGACGGCACGCAGGTCGCGCTGCAGGTCGGGGCGCACGGTAAAGCTGTCGGTGGCGAAGGTGATGTCCTGGGGCAGGGTCACGATCAGGCGGTCGCCGGTGTTCTGGATCCGCACATCGTCGTTGTTGATCGATTGACGCAGGTCTTCCTCCTGCGCGTCCAGCCGGTTGCCGATGATGCCGCCGGCCATGCCGCCGATGATCGCGCCCTTGACTGCCGCCTCGCCCCGGTCGCCGCTCCGCCCGGTCAGCGCACCCAGAAGGCCGCCGCCGACGGCGCCGATCGCCGCGCCCTGGCGGGTCTTGTCGTATTGCGGATCGTTCAGTGCCGCGGGGTCTGTGCAGGCGCTCAACGCCAGAAGTCCGCCAAGTGCGGCGGCGGTGGAGGTCTTTGCGAATGTCATGTCTACTGCCTTCCTGGTTCGGACCCTGTTCGGGCAGGGTTTTTTGCGTGATTAGTGTATATAGCGAGCGCGCATCCGCTCAGAAGGGGAAATGTGGTTTTTCGGCGCCATTTCGCCCAATCCGCCATCAGCGCTTGCCATAATAGAGCCCGACCACGTGCTCGGCCTCCGCGAAGAACAGCCAGCGCGCCACCAGAACGCCCGCGACGTGGCTGACAACGGCCAGCAGCGCCCAAAGGTGATGGAACGGCAGGATCAGGAGCAGGACCGGAACCGCCACCATCAGGACCAGCGAGATGATACGTAGTTTGCGGCTGTGCCGGCGTCCGACCACATGCACGAATTCACGCAGCAGGTAGTTGGTCCCGGTATGCGGCGGCTCGAATGCGCGGACGTGGCCGATAGTCCCCAGCCCGGTCGCGGTGGAAAGATCGGTGCCGGATGCGGCAAACCGTGTGTCGCCGGTGAGCCACGTCGCGACCACAACCGCGCCTGCCGCCACAAGCAGCAGAGCCGCCGCGGTGACCTGCCCGGCAAGAAGCGCCCCGCCGCCGAGCGCGAGGGACAGGAACATGACCGGGGTCAGCGGAGTATGCCAGCGCGGAACGGTGCGGAGCTGGGCATAGATCATCGAGGTGGTAAAGACGGTAGCCAGCGACAGCGCCGCCCCGAGCCAGCCCAGCAGGCTCCATCGTGCGCCGAAGAATACCAGCCCGGCGCCATAGACCGCCATGACGGTCAGCGCGGCCACCGAACACCAGGCTTCACGGCTGAGCCAGCTCGTGCGCCACTGGGTGAAGGCCTTCGGCGCGCGTTCAGGGCGTCCGAGGTGAAAGGTCGAGGCCAGAAGCCCGCCCACCGCCATGACGTAGGCGATCGCAAAAAAGGCAAAGGCGGTCCAGCCGGAGACGGCTGGCAGCCCGAGCCCGAGAAAGACCAGAAGCCCGAAGCCCAGGCCCGAGAAGGTCGTGAAAAGGATGACGGACGGCGCCGGATGCAAGTCAGAACCTCCCCAGCTGCCGGTCGATCCAGCCGAGCAGCCCATTGGCATCCTCGGCCACGGGCTCGAGGAAGGGGGCGAGCACGTCGATCTCGGGCCCGCGATCCCGGGCGCGCGGCGGCAGGTACTTGTTGACCGGCCGCGTGCCCTGTTCGGGCATCAGGTCCATCCCCCCGCGTTCGGCGGTCAGGCGCGAGACATCGCTCTCGGGGTCCGCGAAATCGCCGAAATGGCGGGCGCCTGCGGGACAGGTCCGCACGCAGGCGGGAACCCGATCGACCTCCGGCAGGTTCTCGTTGTAGATACGGTCGACGCAAAGCGTGCATTTCTTCATCACGCCGGCCGCCTGATCCAGTTCGCGCGCGCCATAGGGACAGGCCCAGGCACAAAGGCCGCAGCCAATGCAGTCGCTCTCGTTGACCAGCACGATCCCGTCATCCACCCGCTTGTAGCTGGCCCCGGTGGGGCAGACGGTGACACAGGGCGCATCCTCGCAATGCAGGCAGGATTTCGGGAAATGGACGATTTGCGCGGCACCCGTCTCCGGCTGCACCTCGTAGCTGTGGACGCGGTTCAGGAACGTGCCTGACGGCTCCGCGCCATAGGGGTCCTGGTCGGACAGCGGCGCGCCGTAATTCTCCGTGTTCCAGCCCTTGCAGGAAATGACACAGGCGTGGCAGCCGACGCAGGTGTCGAGGTCGATCACGAGGCCCAGCTTGCGGGTGGTGGAGGCGGGGAGGTCGGTCATGCGATCGCGTCGGTGTTCTGGTGTGGCCGGCTGGAAACGAAGGGTGTCGGGCCGGGGTTTCGCGGATATGTCCCTGTGGTCATTCGCCCACCTTCCAGGCCAGTTCATCTGGCCCCTTGCCGACGGGCGAGTCGATCGGGGGGAACGCCGGCTGTGCCTCGGATGGCGCGTCGGCCTTCTCGATCCGGACCTTCAGGTCGAACCATGCCGCCTGGCCGGTCACCGGGTCCGAGTTGGCCCAGCGCAGCCCGTCGCCCTTGGGCGGCAGGAGTTCGTGGATCAGGTGGTTCAGAAGGAACCCGCGCGTGGCCTCCGGCGCGTCCTCGTCCAGAGCCCAGGCACCCTTGCGCTTGCCGATGGCATTCCAGGTCCAGACCGTGTTGTCGTTGAGTGCGGCCATCTCACGCACCGGGACCGTGATCTCTCCGTGCGGCGAGGTCACGCGCGCCCAGTCGCCATCTGCAAGCCCGTGTTCGCGCATCAGGCGGGTGGGCACGTAAAGCGGGTTGTGGCCATGCAATTGCCGCAGCCATGCGTTCTGGCTGCCCCAGCTGTGATACATCGCCATCGGGCGCTGGGTCAGGGCGGTCACGGTGTAGTCCGCGCCCATGTTGTCGCCGGACGGGTCGGACCATGCGGGCAGCGGGTCCATCGCCCGATGCAGCCGCTTGGCCAGGTGTGCGGGCGGGGTGCGTTTGCCCCTGCCTTCCGCGGCCAGCCGAAATTTCTGCATCGGCTCGACGTAAAGCTGGAAGAGGTAGGGCTGCGGCGCATCGAAGAACCCCATGCCGACCGCCCAGTCCTGGTAGGCCATGTTCCACGGCTTGTAGAACCGTGCTTCGTCCGGGACATGCTCGACGAAGAAGCCGCCGTTCCTGATGTAGCTTTCGATCTGGCCCTCGTTGACGCCGCCGCGTCCGTTGACCAACCCGTTTGGTCCCATCCGGTGTCCGGCAAGCGGGCCTATGCCGGGCTTGCGTTCGTGATGCACGATGTAGTCGGCGTAGTCGGCGTATTTCTGTGAGCCGTCCTCGTTCGTGAAACCGGGCAGCTTCAGACGCGCGCCCAGATCGCAGAGCACCGACTGGAACCCGCGCACGTCACGGTCGGGATCGACCACCGGCCATCGGATCGCATCGGCCGCCGCGTCCGCCTCGCAGATCGGACGGTCGAGCAGCGAGATGCAGTCGTAGCGTTCGAGATAGGTCGTGTCGGGCAGGATCAGGTCGGCATAGGCCACCATCTCCGAGCTGTAGGCGTCGGAATAGATGATCCGCGGGATGACGTAGTCGCCGTTCTCGTCGGTGTCGGTCAGCATCTTCATCACGCCGCCGGTGTTCATCGACGAGTTCCACGACATGTTGGCCATGTAGAGAAACAGCGTGTCGATCTTGTAGGGATCGCCCGCATGCGCGTTCGAGATCACCATGTGCATCAGCCCGTGCGCCGACATCGGGTTCTCCCACGAGAACGCCTTGTCGATCCGCGCAGGCGTGCCGTCGTCCTTCAGGAGCAGATCGTCCGGCCCCTGCACGAACCCCAGGTGCGGGCCGTCGAGCGGGGTGTCGGGTGTCACCCGGCTGTGCGGTTTGGGGTGTGCCGTGGCGGGCTTGGGATAGGGCGGCTTGAACCGGAAGCCGCCGGGAACCTCGACCGTGCCCAGCAGGATCTGAAGCACGTGCAGTGCGCGGCAGGTCTGGAACCCGTTGGCATGGGCGGAGATCCCGCGCATGGCATGGAAGGAGACCGGGCGCCCTGTCATCGTGGGGTGCGTCTCGCCCCGGAAATCGGTCCACTCCTGGTCGATCTCGAACGCCTCGTCGAAGGCCACCCGCGCCAGTTCGCCCGCGATGGCGCGGATGCGGCCGGCGGGGATGCCGCAGCGGTCGGCGACCGCCTCCGGCGCATAACTCGGGTCGAGGTATTTTTCCGCCATCAGTGCCATGACGGTGCGGTGGGTCGCCCCGGCGCGTCGGATCGATCCGGTGAGGTCGGGCTGCACGCCCGGCTGGTCAAACGGGGCCGGCTTGCCGGTGCGGCGGTCGATCACCAGTTCGCGCCCCTGCTCGTCGCGCAGGAACAGGCCGTGCTCGTCACTGCCGGGGTCGCCGTTGACCAGCACCGGCGCGTTGGTGAATTGCGCAAGATAGTCGAGGTCGATCCGCCCCGCCTTGAGCAGGACATGCACCAAGGCCAGGATGAAGAGCCCGTCGGTGCCGGGCGTGATCCCCACCCAGTCGTCCGCCACGGCGTTGTATCCGGTGCGGATCGGGTTCACCGCGATCATCCGGCCGCCGCGGGCCTTGAGCTTGCCGATGCCCATCTTGATCGGGTTGCTGTCGTGATCCTCGGCCACGCCAAAGAGCATGAAAAGCTTCGTGCGGTCCCAGTCGGGCTGGCCGAATTCCCAGAACGCGCCGCCCATGGTGTAGATGCCGGCGGCCGCCATGTTGACCGAGCAGAACCCGCCATGCGCGGCATAGTTCGGCGTGCCGAAATTCTGCGCCCAGAAGCCGGTGAAGCTTTGCGACTGGTCGCGGCCGGTGAAGAAGGCGAGCCTGGAGGGGTTCTCGTGCCGGATCGGGGCGAGCCAGCCGGTGGCGATCTGCAGCGCCTCCTCCCAGGTGATCTCCTCGAACTGGCCCGAGCCGCGGGGGCCGGTGCGTTTCATGGGCGCGCGGAGGCGCGAGGGCGCGTTGACCTGCATGATCCCGGCCGAGCCCTTGGCGCAAAGCACGCCCTTGTTGACCGGGTGATCGCGGTTGCCCTCGATGTAGGCGACGCGTTTTCTGCCGTCGGCCCCGGTCTTCATGTGAACGTTGATCCCGCAACGGCAGGCGCACATGTAGCAGGTCGTCTGTCGCACCTCGTCGGAGACATGTGGTGACAGGTCGAGATCCGGTTCCTTATGCGCCATGAGCCATCCCCTCGCTGACACAGGCGAGCGTATCCCGCGCGATATGCCGTTCCTCCTCGGCCGGCACGACATGAACCGGCACGGGACCGGCCCAGGCCAACCCGTCGACGATGCGGGCGCGAACCCCCGCTGCGTTTTCTCCGATGCCGCCGGTGAAGGCGATGGCGTCAACTCCCCCCATGGCCGCGATCATAGAACCCGAGTGGCGCACTGCCCAATAGCAGAAATGCTCGATGGCGAATTTCGCGGCCGGTGTGTCCGCTGCGTCGAGCGTGCGCATGTCGTGGCTGAGCCCCGACAGGCCGAGCAGGCCGCTTTCGTGGTTCAGCAGATGCGCGGCGCCGTCGATAGCTGTGCGGCGGGCGATCTCCAGCACGGCCGTGGCGTCGATATCGCCGCTGCGCGTGCCCATGGTCAACCCGCTCACCGGGGAATAGCCCATGGTGGTCGCGACCGATTGCCCGTCCCGGATCGCGCAAAGCGACGCGCCATTGCCAAGATGAAGCGCCAGCAGGCGCGACGGCAGCGCCGCGCCGGTCCGCTCGGGCAGCGTGTGGGTCATCGCCGCGAAACTGGTGCCGTGAAAGCCATAGCGCCGGATCCCCTCGGTCTCGGGCCTTGCGGGAATGGCATAGGCGCGCGCGACCTCCGGGTTGGTGGCGTGAAACGCTGTGTCGAAAACGGCGACCTGCGGCAGGTCGGGCGCAAGTGCGCTGACCGCGTCGATGGCGGCGAGGTTGTGCGGATTGTGGAGCGGCGCGAGCCGGTTGCAGGCTTCGATGCCGTCGCGGACGTCTGGCGTGATCACGGCCGATGCCGTGAACCGGTCGCCGCCATGCACGACGCGGTGACCGGCAGCGCCAAGCGTCTCGATCCCGATGCCTTGCGTCTCCAGTGCGGCAAAAACGGCCGCGAGAGCCGCGGCCTGGTCACGCAATTCGCGCGGCTCGGCCTCGCCGG
>CBDUPF010000194.1:0-8112 GCA_965369035.1 uncultured Aliishimia sp. | reverse complement strand
CCGACACACTGAACCCGATCTACGACGGGCTCTACGCCGCGGAGTAGAGCGCGCGGCTTTACCGAGCACGCGTTCCAGGGGAAGTGATCAGATCCGACCCCGCGGCGGCCTGATCTCCGCCGACGCGACTCCTGATCCGCGATCCGCCTTGAGCGGGAGCAAAAGCAGCGTCCTACCTCATCGGTGCCCCGTTGAATTGCTCCGGACGCGAAATCCGGCCTTCTTGATTCCCGGCCAACGCGTCCCCTGGACAGCCCTACCAACGAAAAAGGCCCCACCTTTTGGCAGGGCCCGATCCGTCACGTTTGGAAGTGGGTCAGAGGTTCGGCTGCTTGGTCCCCAGGCCGATCTCTCCGCCCATGGCGACCATGTCGGCCAGGAGCTTGGCGGCATCGTCAACCGGGCCCGGCTCGTTCTTGAAGGTCTCCTTGGCGCGGTCGTATTTCGCCTGAGCCTCCTCGAACATGCGGTCCATGTGCTCCTGGGTCATTTCCCCGCGCGGCACGGCCACTTCGGCCAGCACGGAGACGCCCGCGGCATTGATCTCGGCAAAGCCGCCGGTGACGACATAGTCCTGCGTTTCGCCGCCGGCCTCCACCTTCAGAATGCCCGGGCGCAGCGTCGTGATGACCGGCGCGTGCTCGGCCATCACGGTCATGTCGCCTTCGGACCCGGGGAGGAGCACCGAAGTCGCCTCGAGAGACGCAAGAAGCCTTTCGGGGCTCACCAGATCGAATTGCATGCTGTCTGCCATATTGGCCTCCTCAGGCCGCGTCGGCGGCCATCTTCTCTGCCTTGGCGATCACATCGTCGATGTCGCCCACCATGTAGAACGCACCTTCCGGCAGGTGGTCGAATTCGCCCGCCACGACGCGCTTGAAGCTGTCGATGGTCTTCTCCAGCGGGACCTGCACGCCGTCCGAGCCGGTGAAGACCTTGGCCACGTCGAAGGGCTGGCTGAGGAAACGCTGGATCTTGCGGGCCCGCGTCACGGTCAGCTTGTCCTCTTCGCTGAGTTCGTCCATGCCGAGAATCGCGATGATGTCCTGCAGCGACTTGTAGCGCTGCAGCGTCTGCTGCACGTCGGAGGCGACCTTGTAATGCTCCTCTCCGACGATGGCGGGGTCCATCAGGCGCGAGGTCGAGTCGAGCGGGTCCACAGCCGGGTAGATCCCGAGTTCCGAGATCGCGCGGCTGAGAACGGTCGTCGCGTCGAGGTGGGCGAAGGTCGTGGCCGGCGCGGGGTCGGTCAGGTCGTCCGCAGGCACGTAGACGGCCTGGATCGAGGTGATCGATCCGGATTTCGTCGACGTGATGCGCTCCTGCATCGTGCCCATGTCGGTGGCCAGTGTCGGCTGGTAGCCCACCGCCGACGGGATCCGGCCCAGCAGCGCCGACACTTCGGAGCCGGCCTGCGTGAAGCGGAAGATGTTGTCGACGAAGAACAGAACGTCCGTTCCCGACTGGTCGCGGAACTGTTCGGCCAGCGTCAGGCCGGTCAGGGCAACGCGCGCACGCGCCCCCGGAGGCTCGTTCATCTGACCGTACACCAGGGCAACCTGCGATTCCGGCAGGTTGTCCGGCTTGATCACGTTGGATTCGATCATCTCGTGGTAGAGGTCGTTACCCTCGCGGGTCCGCTCGCCCACGCCGGCGAACACCGAGTAGCCCGAGTGCACCTTCGCGATGTTGTTGATCAGTTCCATGATCAGAACCGTCTTGCCCACGCCGGCGCCGCCGAAGAGGCCGATCTTGCCGCCTTTCGAGTAAGGCGCCAGCAGGTCCACCACCTTGATGCCGGTGATCAGGATCTCGGATTCGGTCGACTGCTGGTCGAATTCCGGAGCGGGCTGGTGGATGGCGCGGGTTTCCTTGGCGTCCACGGGGCCGCCTTCGTCCACCGGCTCGCCGATCACGTTGATGATCCGGCCCAGGGTCGCGTCACCCACCGGAACCGAAATCGGGCCGTCGGTGTCGGTCACTTCCTGACCGCGCACGAGCCCTTCGGTCGCGTCCATCGCGATGCAGCGCACCGTGTTCTCGCCCAGGTGCTGTGCCACCTCCAGAACCAGCCGCTTGCCGTGGTTGTCTGTTTCAAGGGCGTTCAGGATCGCCGGCAGATGGTCTTCGAAGTGCACGTCGCAAACAGCGCCGATGATCTGCGTGATTTTGCCTTTTGCTTTGGCCATGTCTATCGTCTCCGGTCTCTTACAGCGCTTCCGCGCCGGATATGATCTCGATCAGCTCGTTGGTGATGACGGCCTGACGCGAGCGGTTGTACTGGATGGTCAGCTTGTCGATCATGTCGCCCGCGTTACGCGTCGCGTTGTCCATCGCCGACATGCGCGCACCCTGTTCGGAGGCGCCATTCTCCAGCAGTCCGCCGAAGATCGCCGTTGCGACCCAACGCGGCAGGAGGTCGGCCAGGATCTGTTCCTCGCTGGGTTCGTAGTCGTAGACCACGGATTCCGACCCTTCGTCCGCCTCATCCTCGAACGTCGCGGGGATGACCTGGTGCGCCACGGGTTCCTGCGTCACCACATTGATGAAGTTCGAATAGAAGATCGTCGCCACGTCGAACTCGCCGGCGTCGAACCGGTCCAGGACTTTCTGCGCCACACCCTGCGCGTCGCCATAGCTCACGTGCTTCACGTCGCTCAGGTCGACATGCTCGACGAGGTTGTCCTTCCAGTCGCGCCGCAACTGGTCGCGGCCCTTCTTGCCGACCGTCATGATCTTGACGGTCTTGCCTTCCGCGGCCAGTTCCTCGGCCTTCGCCCGCGCCAGTTTGGCGATGTTCGCGTTGAAGCCGCCGCAGAGGCCTCGTTCCGCGGTCATCACCACCAGCAGATGGGTCTGGTCGCTGCCGGTGCCGGTCAGCAGCCGCGGCGCGCTGTCGTTATCGCCCACCGACGCGGCGAGCCCGGCCATCACCGACTTGAACCGCTCGGTGTAGGGCCGCGACATTTCGGCCGACTCCTGTGCCCGCCGCAGCTTCGCGGCGGCCACCATCTGCATGGCCTTTGTGATCTTGCGGGTCGATTTGACCGACTCGATCCGGTTCTTCAGATCCTTCAGAGAAGGCATGCGCCTACCTCCTTACGCGAAATCTTTGGCGTATTCGTCCAGCGCGGACTTCAGCTTGTCCGCCGCCTCTCCGGCGATCTTCGGATCCTCGTTGGTGATCCAGTCGAGCAGATCCTGATGCTTGCCACGGATGTGGTTCAGCATGCCCTGCTCCCAGCGGCCCACGTCCTTTACCGCGACGTTGTCGAGATAGCCGTTGGTGCCCGCAAAGATCACCATGACGATTTCCGCGTTGGTCAGCGGCGAATACTGCGGCTGCTTCATGAGTTCGGTCAGGCGCGCGCCCCGGTTCAGAAGCCGTTGCGTCGATGCGTCGAGGTCGGAGCCGAACTGCGCGAAGGCCGCCATCTCGCGGTACTGGGCGAGCGACAGTTTCACCGGACCGGCGACCGACTTCATCGATGTGGTCTGGGCCGAAGAACCCACCCGGCTCACCGACAGACCGGTGTTCACGGCCGGGCGGATGCCCTGGAAGAACAGCTCGGTCTCGAGGAAGATCTGCCCGTCGGTGATCGAGATCACGTTGGTCGGGATGAAGGCCGACACGTCGCCGCCCTGGGTTTCGATGATCGGCAGCGCCGTCAGCGATCCGCCGCCATTGTCCTCGTTGAGCTTTGCGGAGCGTTCCAGCAGCCGCGAGTGCAGGTAGAAGACGTCGCCCGGATAGGCTTCACGCCCCGGCGGGCGGCGCAGCAGCAGCGACATCTGACGATAGGCCACGGCCTGCTTGGAGAGGTCATCGTAGATGATCAGCGCGTGGCGGCCATTGTCCCGGAAGAACTCGGCCATCGCGGTCGCGGCGTAGGGTGCGAGGAACTGCATCGGCGCCGGTTCGGACGCGGTTGCGGCCACGACGATGGAATAGTCGATCGCGCCGGTCTCTTCGAGGCGGCGCACCAGCTGGGCCACGGTCGAGCGCTTCTGACCCACGGCGACGTAGATGCAGTAAAGCTTCTTGGACTCGTCGTCGCCCGCGGCATCGTTGTAGTTCTTCTGGTTCAGGATCGTGTCGAGCGCCACGGCGGTCTTGCCGGTCTGACGGTCGCCGATGATCAGCTCCCGCTGACCACGGCCGATCGGGATCATGGCGTCGACGGCTTTCAGGCCGGTCGCCATGGGTTCGTGCACGGATTTGCGCGGGATGATGCCCGGCGCCTTCACGTCCGCCACGCGGCGTTCGGCGGCATCGATCGGCCCCTTGCCGTCGAGCGGGTTGCCGAGCGCGTCGACCACACGGCCAAGCAGCCCGTCACCGGCAGGCACGTCCACGATGGAATTCGTGCGCTTGACGGTGTCGCCTTCCTTGATGTCGCGGTCGGAGCCGAAGATCACGACGCCCACGTTGTCGGATTCGAGGTTCAGCGCCATCCCCATGATGGAGCCCGGAAACTCGACCATCTCGCCTGCCTGCACGTTGTCGAGGCCATAGACCCGGGCGATCCCGTCCCCGACGGAGAGCACGCGGCCCACCTCGGCGACTTCCGCCTCCTGACCGAAATTCTTGATCTGGTCCTTCAGGATCGCAGAAATCTCTGCTGCTTGGATACCCATTTATCCGACCTCTTTCATTGCATTCTGGAGGGAGCTGAGCTTCGAGCGGATCGAGGTATCGATCATTTTCGAGCCCACCTTGACGATCAGACCGCCGATGAGGCTTTCATCGACGGTCGCATTCAGGGAAACGGTCTTGCCGGTGGTCTTCTTCAACGTTTCGGCAAGGCTTTCGGACTGTTTCTGCGTCAGCGGCTTGGCACTGACCACGTCGGCCGTCACCTCGTTGTTCTCCTCCGCGATCCGGGCGCGCAGGGCGGCCACAAGCTGCGGAAGGACGAACAGGCGGCGCTTGGACGCCATCAGGTTCAGCGTATTCGTCATTATGGATGACAGGCCCATTTTCTGGGCAATGGCGGCTATGGCATCGCGCTGCTGTGCACGAGAGTAGATCGGCGAGGCGATCAGCGCGTTGAAATCCGCGCTTTCGGCCAGCGCGGCCGAAAGAGACTGCAAATCGGTCTCTATGTCTTTCGTGGCCTTGTCGTCCATGGCCAGATCATAAACAGCGGTCGCATAACGCGCGGCAATGCCGGTGGAAATCGAAGCTGGTTCGGACACATCCATCCCTTCATGACTCTGCCCCGGTATCCAGCCGCAAAGTCAACGTCTGCCGGGGTCGTTAGACGCGACCAGAAAGGGACCGGCCGCAAAATCAAGCGCGGCATAGCAGAGGCTTTTACAGCCCGCAACACAGGAAATTCCGCGCCTTTTGTAGCCTTTCCCAAGGATTTCAAGGCGCTAGCAAAACTGCGACCGATTGCGCGCAATGAATTCCTAAGAAATCGTTGCTGCAATCGCACGGTTCGGGCGATTCAGCACCGGCAAGCTCGGCATGCAGGCGTCCGGTGGCGAAGGTTGCGGCACGTTCGATGCAGGTACCGAAAACCGGCCATTTCGCCGGTTCGACGCGGCGCGGGTGCGGAGTGCATGTCCCGGATTTGCGCGAAATTCAGCCCGACGTGACACGCGGCTTTTGCATCACGCTGCCGGTCACGCGACCCGCGACCGGCTTGGTGATCCCCTCCAGCACGGGGATCGTGCGTCGCTCCGGCACGCGCTGGATCCGTCCCTTGGGCGGGTAGACGCGTTTCGAAGCCTCGACCACGAAAGCGCCGCCCGCGATCACGGCGGGCACTTGGCGCCCCACCCGCTCGAACAGCCGCGCCGATTTCATCCACAGGCGGCTGTTGGAGGGAAACTGGTAGAGCGCGCCGCGCTGCCGCTCCGGCAGGAACTGGTGCTTGCGCAACTGCGTCTCGAGCTGGCTCATGGAATAAGGCCGGCCAAAGCCGAACGGAGTCGCATCCCGACGCGACCAGAGCCCGGCCCGGTTCGGCACGATGAAGAGCGCCTTGCCGCCGGGGCCGAGCGCCCGCCACGCTTCCTCGAGCAGGTAGGACGGATGTTCCGACGTCTCCAGCCCGTGCAGCATGATCAACCGGTCGACATGCCCCGTCTCGAGCGGCCAGCGCGTCTCCTCGCACAGCACCGAGACATTGGGACGGTTCGACGGCCAGGTCATCACCCCCTGCGGTCCGGGCATCAACGCCACGACGCGCCGCGCGTCTTCCAGGTAGGGGCGCAGCAGCGGAACGGCAAAGCCGAATCCGACCACCGTCTGCCCATGCGCCTCGGGCCAGAGTTCCAGGACACGCGACCGCAGGCTCGCCTGGACCGACCGGCCCAGGGTGTTGCGGTAATAGAAGTTGCGCAGGTCCTGCACATCCAGATGCATTCAGGGCCCTCCGGCTCCGTTTTTCGTGTCCACTTGTGCTCGCAGTCGGTTCGCACCACCTTTGATATGTAAACTAACAAGCCAGAGACAAATGACCATGCCCCTCGAGATCGTCACGATCCCCTGCCTGTCGGACAACTACGCTTTCCTCGCCCACGACGAAGAAACCGGGGACACCACGCTGGTGGACGTTCCCGAGGCCAAGCCGATTCTCGCCGCACTCTCCGCGCGCAACTGGTCGCTGGATCAGATCCTGATAACGCATCATCACGCCGACCACATCCAGGGGCTGAACGAAGTGCTGGCCAAGCACGACGCGCGGGTCGTCGGCGCCAAGGCGGACATTCACCGCCTGCCCAATCTCGACGAGCAGGTGGAGGAAGGCGACGCCGTGACGATCGGGACCGAGACGGGAACCGTCATCGATGTCTCCGGCCACACGGTCGGGCATCTCGCTTTCCATTTCCCCGAAACCGGCGTAGTGTTTACTGCCGACAGCCTGATGGCTCTCGGCTGCGGACGCGTTTTCGAGGGCACGAAGCCGCAGATGTGGGAAAGCCTGTCCAAGCTCGCCGCCCTGCCCCCGGACACCATCGTCTGTTCGGGGCATGAATACACGGCGGCCAACGCGAAGTTCGCTTTGACCATCGACCCGGACAATCCGAAGCTGCAGGCGCGTGCAAAAAAGGTGAACGAGATGCGCGCGCGCAACGAGCCCACCGTTCCCTCGACGCTGGCAGAGGAACTCGCCACCAACCCGTTCCTGCGTGCCGACGATCCGGCCATCGCCGCACATCTGGGCATGCAGGGAGAAGACGCGGCCGATGTGTTTGCTGAGATCCGTACCCGAAAGGACAATTTCTAGTGGTGGCCGCGGCTCAAGAATCAGGCGACCAAAACAAAAACACGTGTCTGTTCTCAAGAAAAAACTTGAAGCCGCCGCGCTATCAACCAAACTCTAACACTATGAGGCCATGGTTGGTGATGCCGACATCTGGCTTGGGGCCTCTGCAAGCGATCGCCACGCCCCCGCCAACCCAGATCAGAAGGAGCACGCATCGTGCCTTCATTCTCGACAACACTTGAGCAGGCAATTCATGCGGCACTCGCGCTGGCGAATGCACGCAGACATGAGTTCGCTACATTGGAACATCTGTTGCTGGCACTGATCGACGAGCCGGACGCGCTGAAGGTCATGAAGGCCTGCAGCGTGGATTCGGAGGAATTGCGCCAGACACTCGTGGAATTCATCGACGAGGACCTCGCGAACCTCGTGACCGAAATCGACGGATCCGAGGCGGTCCCCACGGCCGCCTTCCAGCGCGTGATCCAGCGCGCGGCGATCCACGTTCAGTCCTCCGGCCGAACCGAAGTGACCGGGGCCAACGTGCTGGTTGCGATCTTTGCCGAACGCGAATCGAACGCGGCCTACTTCCTGCAGGAGCAGGACATGACGCGTTACGACGCAGTCAATTTCATTGCGCATGGTGTGGCCAAGGATCCCTCCTACGGCGAAAGCCGACCGGTGCAGGGAGCGTCCGAGCCCGAAGAAGAGGCACAGAACGTGACCGAAGGCGAGAAAAAGGAATCAGCGCTTGCCAAATACTGCGTCGATCTCAACGCCAAGGCGCGCGAGGGCGACGTGGACCCGCTGATCGGGCGCGAGCACGAAGTCGAGCGTTGCATCCAGGTGCTCTGCCGCCGGCGCAAGAACAACCCGCTGCTGGTGGGCGATC
>CBDUPF010000193.1:0-8177 GCA_965369035.1 uncultured Aliishimia sp. | reverse complement strand
GAACCTACGGTACACGGTACCAAAAACCGCTGCCTTACCACTTGGCTACACCCCAGCAGTGCCGCGCTAATTAGTCCGGGCGGGCACGGTGTGCAAGTCCCCAATTGCCCGAAAATGGTTAGCAAAGCGTTGCCCGATGTCACTCCTCGGGGGCGGAGCGGTTGAGAAGATCGCCCTCGGACTGGGCCTCGCGTTCTTCGGAGATGATCCGCTCAAGCTGCTGGTCGGATTGCGCATCGACGTCCTGCGGTTCGAGCCGTTCGGGCTGGGGGGCGGGCTTCGGCCTTTCGCTGCGCGTCTCGGTCCGGGTCTGTGTCTCCGGGCCGGGCAGTCCCACGACCGTGTAGGTGGGACCCGGCATCTCGATTCCGGCGGCCTCGAAGGCGGCGAAGCACATGCGGTAGGCTTCGCCGCGGGCTGCGGCGTAATTCGTGTCCTGCTGCGCGATCCATGCCGCCACCTGGAGGATCACGGCGCTGTCGCCCGGGGTTTCGATCCAGACCGAGGGGGCGGGATCGGGCAGCACGAAGGGCAGGTCCGACACGGTCTTCAGCGCCAGCGCCTGCGCGGCGACGAGGTCGGTATCGTAAGCCACACCAAGGTCCAGGACAAAACGGCGCGTGTCATTGCGCGTGTAGTTCACGATCCGGCTCTTGAAGACGGTCGCGTTCGGGATGCGGATGTGGTTGCCGTCAAAGCTGAGCAGAATGGTGGCGCGGGAGGTCAGGCGGATGACCTTGCCGATGTCGCCATCGATCTCGATCGTGTCGTTGGGTCGGAAGGGCTGGCGGATGGACAGCATGACGGAGGCGATGAAGTTCTCCACCGTGTCGCGCACGGCGAAACCGATGGCGAGGCCGACGATGCCGGCCGCACCCAGAATGGTGGAGAGCAGCGCGGAGGCGTTGAGGATGTCAAGCGCCACCACCACGCCCGCGACGATGAAGGCGAGCCGCAACACCTGACGGTAGATGTCGGCGATGAAGGCGTTGGGCGCGAGCCGATCCCAGGGCTTCTGCATGCGGGCCAGCACGAACCCGAAGCTTGCGACCAGCAGGAAGGCCGCCAGCGACACGGCGGCCAGCGGCAGGTAGGTGACGAGCTGCCACATCCGGTTCTTGAACCGCTGCATCGCCGGATTGAGCTGCTCGACCACATCGGTGGTCTGGGTCACTTCGTTCTCGATCGCGACCACGCCTTCGACGCGGGCCACCAGCTCTCTCAGTTGCGCGGCGCGGGCCTGGTCCGCCGTGGTTCCGCGCAGCGTGACGATGCCGGAGGTCACGGTGACGGTGACATGCTCGAACCCCTCCAACTCGCCAAGGATGGTGCGGATGCGCACCGCGATGCGGGCGTCACGCTCGGCGCTGTCCTCCACGGTGATCGTGCTGGTGGGCTGCGTGTCGGTCTGTTGCGCGGGGACGGCGAGGGCCCAGACCGCAAGGGCGAGGCACGCCAGAAGACGCATTGTGAATGCAGGAGACGTCAGGTGCACCGGACCAGAACTCCGCCCGCGCGTTTCCCGGCTTCGACCGCCTCATGGGCTGTCGCGGTGTCGGCCAGATCGAAAACCTGCGCCACCGGGCAGTCGAGCGCCCCTTCGGCGAATGCCTGGTGCAGCCTTGCGATGGCAGCGTCGCGCGGGGCTTCGGGCAGCAGGTAGATCAGCACGATGTGCAGGGTCACGGCCTTGAACATCAGCGGGTAGAACGGCATCACCGGCGCCATGTCGAGCGCCGATCCATAGGCGCTGATCGTGCCATTTTCGGCGATGACGGCGGCGTCGGTGTCCGCGTTGCGGCCGAATTCGACCTCCACGATGTGATCGACGGGACCGCCGGCGGCTTGCGCGATGCGCTGGGCGAGGTCGTCTCCGGTGAAATCCACAACTTCTGCCGCACCCGCCGCGCGGGCTCGGTCGAGCCCTTCGCCCCGCGCCGTGGCGATGACTTTCGCACCGCCCCAGGCTGCAAGCTGCGTGGCGAGGTGCCCGACCGTTCCGGCGGCGCCCTGCACCAGAACGGTCTTTCCCGCGACCGGACCGGCGGCAAAGACAGCGTGCGCGGCGGTCAGCCCGGGAATGCCCAGCTGCGCGCCGGTCTCGAAGGTGACGTCGTCCGGCATGTCCACGGCCTGCTGCGCGGGCAACGCGATGTGGCTCGCACATGTGCCGAAGGCGCGCCGCCACTGGCCGTTCCAGATCCAGACGCGCCTGCCTACGCGGGCAGGATCCACGCCTGCACCGACAGCGGCGATGATCCCCGCGCCGTCGCTGTGCGGAATGATGAGCGGGTAGGGCGGTTCGGTCACCCCCGGACGGTTTCCCGCGCGGGCCTTCACGTCGGACGGGTTCACGCCGGAGAGCTGCATCTCCACCAGCACTTCACCCGGCCCCGGGCTGGGTGTGGGCAGATCATGCAGACTCAGCACACTTGCTGCGGGGCCGAATGCCGAATACCCGATGGCGCGCATGGACAGGCTCCTGTTGACGTTGCGCGACCAGAATAGACACGTCACCGGAAAGGTCCATCCGGGCTTGACGCTACCCAAAACCGACCAGCCCCAGACCCCGGAGCGGCGAAGGGGCATCCAGTCCCTCGCCTTGAGGTCAGTCGCGGATTTCGTCCGCTTCCACGCCCCAGAGTGCCGATTTCTCCGCCCAGCCGCGATAGCCGCCCGACCGCAGGCGGCACCATTCCGGGCCGCATTCGCCCAGCTCCGCGATCACGCCGATTTCCAGCGCGGCCACGACCGGCGTTCCCGGGTCGGGGCGGGTATAGAGCGGCAGCATGTCGCGTTCCACCAACACGGTCCGGTTGCCCGAAATCAGGGAGTAATGCACCCACCCGCCGAAACCGTCGCGATCCTCCACACGCCGCCAGTGCCCGTGCTCGGCCGTGATTCGCAACGGCATGTTGCGGCGCTGAAACACCCAGTCGATGCGGTGACTGAGGGAGGGGCCGCGCCGCACGTTGCTTTCGGCGGCCTTGAGCGAGACGTAGCGGGGAATCGGCAGATTGGTCACGGGGCCACGCTCGGACGCCGCGACCAGCGTTCCGATCAGAGTCATAACGATCGCCAGCGCGATTCCGCTCTTGCGTTTCAACATGTCCGCCTGACTGCTCGGCTTCTTGACCACTGGCGGCGGAGGGGTTCTTGTGCCACTCCCGCCTTTGCGCCACGATGCCACGCGCGACCGGATCGGAAAAGAGCAGAGGAATCATCCATGGCAAAACCTGCCCTGAGTGTTGTCGTAACGCGACGGTTGCCCGAGGAGGTCGAAGCGCGGCTCAGCGAGCTGTTCGACGTGCAACTGCGCGACAGCGATGGACCAATGAGTCGCGCGCAACTTGGCGAGGCCATGAAGGCGGCCGATGTGCTGGTACCGACGATTACCGACATCATCGACAACCCGCTGATCTCGCAGGCGGGCGACCGGCTGAAGCTGATCGCCAACTACGGCTCGGGCGTGGATCACATCGATGTCGCCACCGCGCGGCAGCGTGGCATTCTGGTGTCGAACACGCCCGGCGTGCTGACCGACGACACCGCCGACATGGTGATGGCGCTGATTCTGGCCGTCACGCGACGCATTCCCGAAGGTCTGGCCGTGATGCAGAGCGGTGCCTGGGAGGGGTGGTCGCCGCTGGCGCTGTTGGGCGGTCGGATCAGCGGGCGGCGGCTCGGTATCATCGGCATGGGACATATCGGGCAGGCGGTGGCCAAGCGGGCGAATGCCTTTGGAATGCAGGTTCACTACCACAATCGCCGCCGGCTCCATGCCGGCATCGAGGAGGAGTTGAGCGCGCGCTACTGGGACAGCCTGGACCAGATGGTCGCCCGGATGGACGTTATCTCGATCAACTGCCCGTCGACGCCCTCGACCTTTCACCTGATGAACGCGCGCCGGCTGAAGCTGATGAAGCCTGACGCGGTGATCGTGAACACCGCGCGCGGAGACGTGATCGACGAGAACGCCCTGACCCGCATGCTGCGCAACGGCGAGATCGCCGGGGCCGGGCTCGACGTCTACGAGACCGAGGAGGTGAACCCGCGCCTGCGCGAGCTGCCCAACGTGGTTCTGCTGCCGCATATGGGATCGGCGACGCGCGAGGGGCGCATCGAAATGGGCGAGAAGGTGATCATCAACATCAAGACCTTCGATGACGGGCACCGCCCGCCCGATCTGGTTGTGCCGTCGATGCTGTGAGCAATCGGTTTCGAGGTTGCGGCAGCCTTTCGCGCCAGAGGCGCACCGGCGAAATGGGGAGGAGAAGAGAATGGGTCAGGCCACGGTTCTGAAACGCAACGAGGACGGGATTTCCAGCGCGCTGGGCGTTCTCAAGCAGACCTTCGGCGAGGCGGTTCAGACCGGCCAGTCCATGCGGGAACAGCATGGGCATACAACGACCTGGCTGACGACTCAGGCGCCGGACGCGGTGATCTTCCCGAAATCGACGGAGGAGGTGGCGCAGATCGTGCAAATCTGTGCCGAGTACGGTGTTCCGGTCATTCCCTTCGGCACCGGCACATCGCTGGAGGGTCATGTGAACGCGCCGGGTGGCGGCGTCTGTGTCGACATGAGCCAGATGAATCGCGTGCTCGCGGTGAACGCGGGCGATCTCAATTGCGTGGTGCAGCCCGGTGTCACGCGGGAGGATCTGAATACCCATCTGCGTGACCAGGGGCTATTCTTCCCGATCGACCCGGGCGCCAACGCATCGCTCGGTGGCATGGCGGCAACGGCCGCCTCGGGCACCAACGCGGTCCGCTACGGCACGATGAAGGAGAACGTGATCTCGCTCCAGGCGGTCATGGCCGACGGTCGCGTGATCCGCACGGCGTCACGGGCCAAGAAGACCGCCGCAGGCTACGACCTGACGCGGCTGCTGGTGGGGTCCGAAGGCACGCTCGGACTGATTACCGAGCTCACCTTGCGCCTGCAGGGCATTCCCGAGGCGATCAGCGCTGCGCGCTGCTCCTTCCCCTCCATCCGCGCGGCCTGCGAGACTGTGATCCAGGTGATCCAGTTCGGCATCCCCGTCGCCCGGATCGAACTGCTGGACACGCTGCAGGTAAGGGCCTCGAACGCCTATTCCCACCTGGATCTGCCCGAACAGCCGCTGCTCCTGCTGGAATTCCACGGCTCCGAGGCGAGCGTGGTCGAACAGGCGGAGATGTTCAACGCCATCGCCGGCGAGTTCGGCGGGCAGGGCTATACCGCCACCACCTCGACGGAGGAGCGGAACAGCCTGTGGAAGGCGCGGCACGACGCCTATTGGGCCTCGCTGCAGTTGCGTCCGGGGGCCAAGGGCATGGCGACCGACGTGTGCGTCCCGATCTCACGCCTGGCCGAATGCGTGGGCCAGGCGCAGGACAAGCTCGAGGAACTGGGCTTCATCGCGCCGATCGTGGGCCACGTCGGCGACGGCAATTTCCACACGCTGATCCTCGTCGACATGGACGATGCCGCGGAAATGGAACGGGCCGAGGGGTTCATCGGCTGGCTCAACGATCTCGCGATCTCGATGGACGGGACCTGCACGGGCGAGCACGGGATCGGGCAGGGCAAGATGCCCTATCTGGTCAAGGAACTGGGCGCGGCCACCGATTTCATGGCCGACATCAAGCGGGCGCTCGATCCGAAGAACATCCTCAATCCGGGCAAGATCGTCGCGCTCTGAGGGCGGCAGCACACCGAACATGTCGGGCCCCGGAATGGCGCTGGCGTCCGAAGCCGCTTTCTGTTCCGCGGATCACCTTGAAAGTCGGGTTCGGCGGGGCGAACGAATGACGGCCGCTCACCCGCCTCTGTTGGCACGGGCGGCGTAACCACACCGTACCTGTCCACGGATATCATGCCGGTGGATCGTGCCCTTGTTCCGGCCCGGAGCGAGACATCTCGGAATTCCGCTGCGCGGAGAAAGCGATTTCGCGCGGCACCAACCAGGACGGCCGCGATCCTGCGTTTTGCGGTCCACAAAATCGACCTGTCGAATGTAAAACATGCAGACATCGCCACGCAGTTCCGCCACTCCAACCGTGCCGCCGTATCGAGGCTATCGGTCCATGCGGGCGAAAGCGAGGAGCAAGGCTACAAGAGCCTTGCTGGCAGCGGGAATGCCGGCTGTGGCGAAAGGACGCGGGCTCGCGGAAAAGCCTCCTTTTGCACGAAGAACTCCTGTTACAACCTGAGGTGTGGTTTTAAAGCGAGCGTATCGCGGAATTCAGCTGAACCCTATTGCGGCCACGTCGCGCGAATAGCATGTCGCGCGATATTCGTAAGAACCGAATTGAAGGTTGATGTTCATGACCTCGGGAGGCAGGCGTCCGACAGTCACGCGTGTGCAATGGCTAATCGATGACATTGCCGCCAGTGGAATCAGCAGGACCAGGGCGGAAGTCGAGCTGGAAAAGGTCGGCATACCGCCCGGTGTTCTGGAAAACCCGAACGGATTGGTGTCGTTGCCCCTCGCATTCGACTTCTCCGCCAGAATTGCGCGGGAGCTTTCGGTGGTCGAGTTCGTCCAACGTGTGGCGGAGGTTTCCCGGTTCGAGAGCACGAATCCGAAGGGGCAGGCCGCTGTGGCGTCGGCGATCACTGGCCTCGATGCGCTCAGAGCCATGGTGCGACATTGCCGATGGGATGACAGCACGCTCGACGCCGCCATCGCATTCGATGATGACCATGTGATTGCCACCGCCACCTATGACAGCTTGTCGGATCATCCGTTGCATGTCGGGTCGGAGTGGCAGACTTTCCTGGTTCTGGTGGGAGCGGGAAAACGTCTTGGCGGATCGGACTGGATGCCGCCGAAGGTCGGCCTGATCCACTATGCGGAACTTGCCGACGAAGTCCGTCGCATGTTTCCGTCTGCCTCCGTGATGGCCGGCGGTCAGATAACGTCCGTCTACTTCCAGAAGGAGCTTGTCGCCGCAGCCTGGCCGCCGGCGACCGGTAACGACGAAGGAAATGATGCACCGACCACGACCACCGTCATACGCGATCTTATTCGTCCGTACATGATCGACCGGACGGTCAGTTTGCAGGACGCCGCAGAATTGTCGAGCCTGAGCGTGCGCACACTGCAACGTCGGCTGGCGGAAGAAGGGCGTAGCTACAAGGACGTGGTGCAAGAAGCGCGGCACCAGATCGCCTGTGACCTTCTGGCCGACCCGACGGCCCGAATCATCGATGTTGCCTATGCCGTCGGGTACGCGAATCCGGAACATTTCAGCCGCGCGTTCCGGCGCGTCACCGGATTGTCACCGCGGGAGTACCGCCGCACCCTGTTCAACGCAGGCAAGAGTTGAGCGCTCCCCGGACCCGCACGATTCTTTTCCGCACGACGCCCAACTTTGGCGTGAAATGGTCGGACAAGCCGGCGCCGATTGGCCTATCGCTTATTGACGGGAAACGACCGTTTTTCGAAGTGTAACCACCGTCGTTGGGACAGTTAGACCAGGGAAGAAGAAACGTGAAAAATTTTGCTATTATAGGAAGCGCCGCCTTTGCTGTTGCGCTCGCCACCGCGCCGGTCGGTGCGTCAACCTTTGACATTATCGTGAACTACACTGCGGCCGGGGTGCCAAAGGACGGAAGCGAAGATAACGTCGACAACCCCACGCTGACCATCAGCTTCACCGACAGGCAGAAGCAACTCTTCGGCGCCGCAGAGACGTTCTGGGAATCGGTTCTGACCGGATTCCAGGGTATGGATGCGGTCTACAACATCGAGGCGTATATGACGGTCGCCGACGGGCCGAGTGAAATCCTTGCCTTCGCAGCCGCGAACACCGTCATTTTGGAAGGCACATTCTATCGTGCCGTTGACGGTTACATGCAATTCGATTCTGCTGATTTCGGGCCGGGTGGCGAGTGGGCATCGGATGAAGACCTCTTCCTGGACTCGGCAATCCACGAGATCGGTCACGCTCTCGGCTTCAGCACTGACGTACTCGGCGAGTTCGGGAACAACCTTTTGGAAAATGCCGGTGGTGCCACCAGTTACAAAGGGGCGCTAGGACTTGCAGCGTTCAATGCGGCGAACAACACGAACGTTACCTCCATCGCCATGGAACCCGGCGGTGGTCACTGGGCCGAGTGCTGGATCGATATCGCGTTGGGCAACGCTTGCGCGACCGACAAGAACGATCCGGAGCTGATGACGCCGCTC
>CBDUPF010000192.1:0-8215 GCA_965369035.1 uncultured Aliishimia sp. | reverse complement strand
GCCGCGTGCGCGACATGTTCGAGCAGGCCAAGAAGAACGCGCCCTGCATCGTCTTTATCGACGAGATCGACGCCGTGGGCCGCCATCGTGGTGCGGGCTATGGCGGCGGCAACGACGAACGCGAACAGACGTTGAACCAGTTGCTGGTCGAGATGGACGGGTTCGAGGCCAACGAAGGCGTCATCATCATCGCGGCCACCAACCGCAAGGACGTGCTCGACCCCGCGCTCTTGCGCCCGGGCCGGTTCGACCGCCAGGTGACCGTGCCCAACCCCGACATCAAGGGTCGGGAAAAGATCCTGAACGTGCACGCGCGCAAGACACCGCTCGGCCCGGATGTGGACCTGCGGATCATCGCGCGCGGAACGCCCGGTTTCTCCGGCGCCGACCTTGCGAACCTCGTCAACGAGGCGGCACTCATGGCGGCGCGGGTCGGTCGGTTGTTCGTCACCATGATCGATTTCGAGAATGCCAAGGACAAGGTGATGATGGGGGCCGAACGGCGCTCCATGGTCCTGACCGACGAGCAGAAGGAAAAGACCGCCTATCACGAGGCCGGTCACGCCATCGTCGGGATGAACCTCCCGCAATGCGACCCGGTCTACAAGGCCACGATCATTCCGCGGGGCGGCGCGCTGGGCATGGTGGTCAGCCTGCCGGAGATCGACCGGCTGAACTGGCACAAGTCGGAATGCGAGGAAAAGCTCGCCATGACCATGGCCGGCAAGGCCGCGGAGATCATCAAGTATGGCCCCGACAACGTGTCGAACGGCCCCGCGGGCGACATCCAGCAGGCCAGCGCTCTGGCGCGGGCCATGGTTCTGCGCTGGGGCATGTCCGAAAAGGTGGGCAACATCGACTACACCGAGGCACACGAGAGCTACCAGGGTTCGACGGCCGGATTCTCGGTCAGCGCCCACACCAAGGAGCTGATCGAAGGCGAGGTGAAGCGGATCATCCAGGAAGCCTATGAGCGCGCCTATTCGATCCTCGAGGAAAAGAAGGATGATTGGGAACGTCTGGCGCAGGGTCTGCTGGAGTACGAGACGCTGACCGGCGAGGAAATCAAGCGCGTCATCAACGGCGATCCGCCGCAGGCGCCGGAAGACGACCAGCCGGAAGACGAGGGCAATGCGCCCGCCTCGGTCGCCGCGATTCCGAAGACGCGCAAGAAGAAGCCCGGCGGGTCCGGCGATCCGGAACCCGAACCGGCGTAACACGTGCCGGACATCGTGAAGGATTGGGATCCCGGGGCCTATGACAGGTTCCGGGATCTTCGTTTGATCCCGGCGCTGGACCTGATGGCGGCTGTCGGGTCGCTGCCCTACGGCGACATCGTGGATCTTGGTTGCGGATCGGGCGCGGCGGCGGGGGAACTTGCCGTCCGGTTCCATGCCGAAGGGCGCCGCCTGATCGGTGTGGACAGTTCGCGCACGATGTTGGCGCAGGCCCGGGAGACGGGACGTTACGATCGGCTGGACGAGATCGACATCGCCCATTGGGAACCGCAGGATCCACCCGCGCTGATCTTTTCCAACGCAACGCTGCACTGGCTGCCGGATCACGCAAGACTGTTGCCGCGTCTGGCAGGCTGGCTGCGTCCGGGCGGCTGGATGGCGGTGCAGATGCCCGGTCAGAATGCGGAGCCTTCGCACGCGACCTGGCGAGAGCTGACGGGCCATGCGGGCGCGGCGGGAATAGAGACGCCCGAGCGTTATGCGGAGATACTGGCACCCCTGGGCACCGCGCGGGTCTGGGAGACCCGGTATTACCAGGACCTGCCGCCAAGCGCCGAGGGCCATCCGGTCCGCATCTTCACGTCGTCCACCTATGGCCGTCCGTTCATCGAGGCTGCGGACGATCCCGCGGCGCTGGAGGCGGCCTATGATGCGGCGATGGCCACGGCCTATCCGCTCCGCGAGGACGGGTCGGTCCTTTTCCCTTTTCGGCGGGTGTTTTTCGTGCTGCAACGTCCCTGATGCAGGACGGAGGGCCGGATGCAGGCATTGAAGAAAACGGCTTTCGCCGGGCAGGTCGTTTTCCTGGGACGCGTGGCAGACACCGGCAAGAGCCTGCGCTCGGAAGCGCTCGAGCGCGCCGACCTGACGTTTGACGGGATCGAGGGCGAGCGCCACGGGGGTGCGACGCGCGAATCCTGTTCCCGCGTCCTTGTGCAATATCCGCGCGGGACACAGATCCGGAACGTGCGCCAGCTCTCCGTTCTCTCCGCCGAGGAGATTGCGGAGATCGCGCAAAAGATCGGTCTCGACTGCCTCGACCCGCGGCTGCTGGGGGCCTCCATGGTGATCGCGGGCATTCCGGACCTCACCCGCCTTCCGCCGTCGTCACGCCTGCAATTCGACAGCGGTGCCACCATCACGGTGGACATGGAGAATCGCCCCTGCGTGTTGCCCGGACGGGAGATCGAGAGCGACCATCCCGGCCACGGCCGGGCATTCAAGGCCGCCGCAGTCGGGCGGCGCGGGGTCACGGCGTGGGTCGAACGACCGGGGCCGGTTGAACGGGGTGACGGCATCGTGCTGCATGTCCCGGATCAGGCAGCGTGGGCGCACCTGGATGCGGCCAGGGCGCCGGGGAGCACCTGAACGCAGGATGCAGTGTGCCGTCCGAGGTCTCCACGGCGGCCCAAAATTTCCAAAACGAAACGCCGTTCTTGCCATGCGCCGCATTGATCGCGGGAAGTGTCGGAAATGCTGGTCCCCCAGGCCGAAACAGCTTTGTATCCAGAGCCCGACAGAATCCGACCTGGAGGGACAGCCCCATGGCCTACAAGAGTGACATCGAGATCGCACGCGAGGCGACCAAGCGCCCGATCCAGGAGATCGGAGAGAAGCTCGGCATCGGCACAGACGACCTGCTGCCCTATGGCCACGACAAGGCGAAGGTCAGCCAGGACTTCATCAATTCCGTGCAAGACCGCCCGAACGGCAAACTGATCCTGGTGACCGCGATCAACCCGACGCCGGCCGGCGAAGGAAAGACCACGACGACCGTGGGTCTGGGCGACGGGCTGAACCGGATCGGCAGGAAGGCTTGCGTCTGCATCCGCGAGGCATCGCTCGGCCCGAACTTCGGGATGAAGGGCGGGGCCGCGGGCGGCGGCTATGCGCAGGTGGTGCCGATGGAGGACATGAACCTCCATTTCACGGGCGATTTTCACGCGATCACCTCGGCGCACTCCCTGCTGTCGGCGATGATCGACAACCACATCTACTGGGGCAACGCTCAGGAGATCGACGTGCGCCGCGTGACCTGGCGGCGCGTGGTGGACATGAACGACCGGTCGCTGCGCCAGATCACGTCGAGCCTGGGCGGTGTGTCCAACGGCTTCCCGCGCGAGGACGGGTTCGACATCACCGTGGCCTCCGAGGTCATGGCGATCCTGTGTCTGTCGAAAAACCTCCAGGACCTGCAGCAGCGGCTCGGCGACATGATCGTGGCCTATCGGCGCGACCGGTCGCCGGTCTTCTGCCGCGACATCAAGGCTGACGGCGCGATGACCGTGCTGCTCAAGGACGCGATGCAGCCGAACCTGGTCCAGACGCTGGAGAACAACCCGGCCTTCGTTCATGGCGGCCCGTTCGCCAACATCGCGCATGGCTGCAATTCGGTCATCGCTACCACGACCGCGCTGAAGCTTGCCGACTACGTGGTGACGGAAGCCGGGTTCGGTGCGGACCTGGGCGCGGAGAAGTTCATGAACATCAAGTGCCGCAAGGCGGGTCTTGCCCCCGACTGCGTCGTGCTGGTCGCCACCGTGCGCGCGATGAAGATGAACGGCGGTGTCGCCAAGGCCGATCTGGGCGCGGAGAATGTTGCCTCGGTCAAGAAGGGCTGCGCCAACCTGGGCCGGCATATCGAGAACCTGCATGGGTTTGGTGTTCCGGTGGTGGTGGCGATCAACCATTTCGTGACCGACACCGATGCGGAAGTGCAGGCGGTCAAGGATTTCGTGAAGACCCACGGGTCCGAGGCGATCCTGTCGCGCCACTGGGAGCTGGGCTCCGAAGGGTCGGCGGACCTGGCCACCCGTGTGGCCGAGATCGCGGACAGTGGCCGGTCGCAGTTCTCGCCGCTTTACGACGACGACATGCCGCTGTTCCAGAAGATCGAGACGGTGGCCAAGCGGATCTACCGCGCCGACGAGGTTCTGGCGGACCAGAAGATCCGCGATCAGTTGCGGCTCTGGGAGTCGCAGGGCTACGGGAACCTTCCGGTCTGCATGGCAAAGACGCAGTATTCCTTCTCGACCGATCCGAACCTGCGTGGCGCCCCGGTCGGTCATTCCGTACCGATCCGCGAGGTCCGGCTGTCGGCCGGTGCCGGCTTTGTCGTGGTCGTCTGCGGCGAGATCATGACAATGCCCGGGCTGCCCAAGGTGCCCGCGGCGGAGACCATCGGGTTGAACGAAGCGGGCCAGATCGAAGGATTGTTCTGACTGCGGAACGGGGCGGGCGCTCGACTGCGTCGTCGCCCCGCCCACCGTCCCGCCGGGTGCCGGTGGGCGTGATTGGACTCGGGGGAAGAGGGGCGTAGGAACATGGCAGCAACGGTAATCGACGGGAAGGCGTTCGCGGCGGAGGTGCGAGGGAAAGTCGCCCGGCACGTGGCGATGCTGAAATCCGATCACGGGATCACGCCCGGTCTGGCCGTGGTCCTCGTGGGCGAGGATCCGGCCTCTCAGGTCTATGTCCGCTCCAAGGGCAAGCAGACGGTCGAGGCGGGCATGGCGAGCTTCGAGCACAAGCTCGACGCCGACACATCGGAGAAGGATCTGCTCGCACTGATCCAGCGGCTGAACGAGGATCCGGCGGTTCACGGAATCCTGGTCCAGCTTCCGCTGCCGACGCACATGAACTCGGACCTGGTGATCAATTCGATCAACCCGGCGAAGGATGTGGACGGATTCCACATCTCCAATGTCGGGCTGCTGGGGACGGGACAGAAGTCCATGGTGCCCTGCACGCCGCTGGGTTGCCTGATGATGCTGCGCAATCACCACGGTTCGTTGTCGGGAATGGACGCCGTCGTGGTCGGCCGGTCGAATATCGTCGGCAAGCCGATGGCGCAACTCCTGCTGGGCGACAGCTGCACGGTCACCATCGCGCATTCGCGGACGAAGGACTTGCCCGGCGTCGTCCGGCGCGCGGATATCGTCGTCGCCGCGGTCGGCCGGCCGGAGATGGTGTTGGGTGACTGGATCAAGCCCGGGGCAACCGTGATCGACGTGGGCATCAACCGGGTCGAGGCGCCCGAGCGGGGCATGAACGAGGATGGCAGCGTCAAGACCCGACTGGTGGGCGATTGCCATTATGAAAGCTGCGCCGCGGTGGCGGGCGCGATCACCCCGGTCCCGGGCGGGGTCGGGCCGATGACCATTGCCTGCCTGCTTGCCAACACGGTCACCGCATGCTGCCGCGCGAATGGCCTGCCGGAGCCGGAGGGGCTGACGGCCTGAGACGACAGGTGCCCGCGTCCTGGCCCGCGGGACTTGAACCACCGTCCCGCGCCGGCGCGCAAGCTGCGCCACGCGATCCGATGTTCCCGTGCGCGCCCGAAAGAGAGCCCTGAGCGTCTCCCCTATGCGCGGACCGGCACCATTGTGCCTTGCAGCGCGGCGATATGCGTTTCCGTTCCGTCACCTGCCACCGCAAAGACATCCGAGGCCACCACGACCAGCCGCCGCCCCGGTTTCAGGACGCGGCCTCGCGACAGCAGATGATCGCCCGCGCCGGGCGCCAGCAGGTTGATCTTGATCTCCGCGGTCAGAACCTCCTGATCCTCCGGCATCAACGTCAGGGCGGAATAGCCGGCGGCAGTGTCCCCCAGTGCGAACGTGAGCCCGGCATGGGCGAAACCCTGCTGCTGACGCGCGCCGTCACCGATCGGCGCCCGGATCGTCACGGCGCCGGGTGCGATATCGTCGATACTGGCGCCGAAGGTAACCATGAGGCTCTGCCGGTCGAAGCTGGCCTTGATGCGGTCGGCGAGGGTCTGTGGCACGGGTCACGTCCTTGGTTTGGGTCGAGCGAGGCTAGAGCGCGGCTCGCCCGCAGGCAAGCTCACCGTGGCATCGGGACAGCCACCGCTTGCCGGCCGGTCAGGATTGCCCGCGCCTCCGGTCCCATCAGCCCTGCCAGGACCGGCGTGTGGCTGCCGAGCCCGCCGGTATAGGTGCCGAAGGCCGGCAGGATCACCCGCACCGCATCACAGAGAAACGCGGGCCGGGAGATCGTGCGCGCGCGGGTGCGCACTTGGGCCTTGGGATGGAAATGGCCCGAAATCTCTCCCACCGCGCCCGGTACGGCGATGTGCCGGAAGGTGAGTGGGCCCGCTGTCAACTGATCGCGATGCGTGCCGCCGAAATCGACGGGGCCGGGATCATGGTTGCCTTCGATCCAGATCCAGCGACGGCCAGCCTGCAAGCGCGCGATCTGCAACCGGGCATCTTCGTCGAGGCCAAGCGCGGAATCCAGATCGTCGAAGCTGTCGCCCAGGCATACGACGATGCGCGCGGCGGTGGCGTCGAGGTCTGCTGCCAGCCGGTCCAGCGTATCGCGCGTTTCATAGGGCGGTAGCGTCGCGCCGCCGCGCCGGGCCAATCGTTCGGACTTGCCAAGATGCAGGTCCGACACGCACAACAGCCGCTCGTCCGGCCACCAGAGGGCGCCGGAGGGCAGGGCGGTCAAGGTTGCGCCGCACAGGGTGATACAGTGACCGTTCATGCTTTGTTCATTGCGCAACGGGGCGCCGGGCGCAAGAGGGGTCAACTCGACAATCTCGGTTTCGGCGGTAATGCATGTGCGGTCGGAATACCTCAGAACGGAACCCGCCATTGCCGGGTTACGGTCTGGGCCGTCACGCCTGCCTCCTCCAGCAGCCTATCGGCCTCCTCCGCCAGCAGCCGCTCTTCCGCCAGGCCCTTGATCGGCACGCGCCCGGGTTCGAGGAACAGGGGCGCTGCAAGCGGCGTGATGCGGCCCGGCCGGACATGATCGATGCGGCCCCGGGTCAGGCGAACCATCTCTTCGATCCGGCCGAAATCGACGAGGCCGCGCATCGCCTCCTCCCGCGTGATCTGCATCATCAGGTGGTCAGGGTCGTATTTCAGCAGCGTGTCATAGAGGATGTCGGAGCTGAAGGTGGCCTGCCGCCCGGTCTTGCGGGCGGACGGCGTGTTGCGCTCGATCAGCCCGGCGATGGTGGCCGACGCGCGAAACGTGCGCTTCATCACCGCATTCCCGGCGAGCCACCGGTCCAGCCCCGCGCGCAGCGCGTCGATATCGAAAAGCGGCACCGGGTCGGGCACGTCGTTCAGCCCCCAGATCAGCGTGGCATAGTCGGTGGAGACGAAGCCCAACGGGTTCAGCCCCTCCTCCTCCAGACGCTTGGTCACCAGAAGCCCCAGCGTCTGCTGCGCATTGCGCCCCGCGAAGCCGTAGACGACCGTGTTCTCCCGCCCGTCGTGCGGAAAGCTCTCCACCATCAGGCGTCCCGGTTCGGGCAAACGCGACAAGCGGCGCTGGAGCGCCAGCCAGTCGGCGGTGTGGGCGGGCAAGTCGGGCCAGCTCTCCTGTCCGAACATGCGCAGGATGCGTTGCGAAAGCTGCGTGGAGGTGGCGAATTTCGTGCCCATGAAGGTGGCGATCTTCGGCTTGCGGGCGGCATTGCGCGTGACCTCCACGGTCATCTGGTTCAGCCCCTCGTAGCGCACGATCTGCCCGCCGATCAGGAAGGTGTCACCGGGCGTCAGCGAGGCGGCAAACCCCTCCTCGACCTCGCCCAGGGGTTTGCCCCCGCGGGACCGTTTCAGCCGCACCTTCAGCGTGTCGGTGTCCTGGATGGTGCCGATATTCATGCGGATACGCTGCGCCGCGCGCGGGTCCCGCAATTGCCAGAGTCCGTCCGGTCGCTGGATCAGCCGCCGCCACTTGTCGTAGGCGCGCAGCGCGTAGCCCCCTGTGGCGCAGAAATCGAGGCAGGCGTCGAACTCGTCGCGCGCAAGGTCCGCATACGGCCCCGCGGTGGTGAATTCGGCATAGAGCGCGTCGGCGTCGAACGGCCCGGCCGCCGCGGTGATGAGGATGTGCTGGCAGAGCACGTCGCGCGGACCCCGCCCGCGCGGATCGCCGTCGAGCTCTCCGGCCCGGGCGGCCTCAAGCGCCGCGACGCATTCTACCACCTCGAACCGGTT
>CBDUPF010000191.1:0-8344 GCA_965369035.1 uncultured Aliishimia sp. | reverse complement strand
TCCGACGGCAGCTTCCGGATCGAGGCAATCGGTAACGGCCACCTCTGGGTCAATGGCAAGAAGGTGACCGTGTCCCCGCTGGCACATGGTGACATGATCGAATTCGGCGAACGCGGGCCGATGTCGCGGTTTCGCCTGTGCCAACGCTTCTTCCCTGCACACTGGACCGTGGAAGAGATCGTGAGCGACGCCGTCGCCTATGCCAGAACGAGCCGCCGGCCGCTCATCCCGCGGATGTCGAACGCAATGCGCGAAACGGGGCGCAGGATGGCCGTGCAGACCACCATCTTCTTTCGCGTGACCGTGCTGTTGTCGCTCGGCCTGCTGGCTGCTTTCGGCTACGTGCTTTATTCCAACGACAGGAATTTCGAGGAAACCCTGCGCCATGAAATCCGGCGCATCGAGGCGCTCACCGCGGCGCTGATGCAGGTGCAGGAGGACGCGCTGACACCGAACGACCTCGGGGCGCTGCGCGCGGAACTGGAACTGCAGGTGACGACAAACACCGAACGGGTCGCGTCTCTGGAACGGCGTACCGAAGCGCCGTCGCGGATCATCGAGGCGTCGGCGCGATCCGTGGCTTTCCTGCAGGGCTCCTACGTGCTGCGGCACGTCGAAAGCGGCAAACTCCTGCGCCACATGGTCGGGTCGGACGGCCAGCGGCTCAAGACGCCCTATGGCCAGCCCTGGATCGACCCGGAGGGAACCGGCGAGCCGGCGGAGATCCAGTTCACCGGAACCGGCTTCCTGCTCGAAAACGGAACGCAGCTCGTCACGAACCGCCACGTCGCCTTGCCATGGACGACCGGGAACAGGATGCAGACCTTCGAGGACGGCGGGCTGGCGCCGGAAATCCTGAGACTTGCGGCCTATTTCCCCGGTATCACCACTGCGTTCGAGACTGGGCTGGTCCGGGTCAGTGACGGCTCCGACCTCGCCATTCTGGAGATCGGGGAGGCGCTCGGCGCGGGTCGCGGTCTGGAGCTTGCGCCGACGCTGCCGCGGGCCGGGGACGAGGTCGTGCTGATGGGCTATCCCACGGGGCTGCGCGCCCTGCTGGCGCAGGCCGGTCCGGAGTTCCTCAAGGGGCTCGAAACGGCGGGCGAAGCCGGGTTCTGGAACATCGCGCAGCGCCTGGCGGAACAGGACCGGATCCGGCCGCTGGCCAGCCGCGGGATCGTGGCCCAGGTCAGCAGCACCGCCGTCGTCTACGATGCGGAGACGACGATGGGCGGCAGCGGCGGCCCCGCGCTCGACACCGAGGGACGCGTGGTGGCGGTCAACGCGGCGATCTTGCCAGAATTCGGCGGCTCCAACATCGGCGTCCCGGTCTCCGAACTGCAGGAGCTCTTGCGGCTTCCACCGTCGCAGTAGCGCGGGTCATTCCTCCGTGCGGAAGCGCGATCGTTGCACCACGAAGATGGTCAGCAACGGGGCCGTCACCGAAATGACCGCGACCACGATCAGAAGCGTCCCGAGCTGGCTGTAGTCCGCCGCCGACACGGTCTCACCGGTCACGGGGTCGACCGCGGCACGGGAGACGACGAAGATCTGATTGAGGTATTTCGTGCCAAGGCTCGCCGCCGAGAGCGCCATGTTGGTGAACGACGCCATGACGGCAAAGAACGTGGCCTTCAGGTGCGAGGGCGCGTTGCGCGCGATCCAGGCCAGCATGGGTACCATGGCGATCTGACCCAGCGGCGACTCGATCGCCGTGTCGAGGATGGCGATGAAGCGTGCGTCGACCACCCCGCCGGTCCGCGCCGCCGTCCACTCCTGCACGCCGTAGTAGAGCCCTATGTTTGGCAGGGACAGTATCCCCGACGCGATGGTCAGCAGCACGACGATATGCGCGATGGACCTGTTCGCCATCAAGGGCCGCAACAGGATCAGCCCTACAAGTGCCAGCAGTGACGTGATGAACGAGAGGATCGACAGGAACTGCTCGTCAAAGCCAAGTTCGTCGATTTCGAACCAGGTGAGGCCCGACCCCGGCAGCGGCACTGCACGGAAGACGAAGATGATGGTCGCGGTGCCGATCAGCACCCGGGCCGCGTCCGGATCGAGTTCTCGGACCAGCCGCGATATCAGGAACAGGATCACGGTGAAGGAGGTCGCAAAGACCAGCTCCTGTGCATAGGCGAGGTCCGAGGTGCCGAGTCCCACGCTCAACAGCACGAAGGCCAGCCCGCCGCCGAGGATCTGCCAGTTCACCTCCGTCTCCGCGTCCGGGCCTTGCACGATCTGACCCTTGCGGCGGCGATGCCGCAGCATCAGCGCGTGCAGCGCGATGCCGCTCACCGAAATCACTGGAATCGCGAGGGCAACGAGGTAGACACGACCATAAAGCGCCAGTCGATCCGGGCGGGCGAGATCCTCGGTCCCGGAGAAGATCCAGATGTTGACCCCCGCCACGAACGCGAAACCGGAGATGATGGCGATGCGCCCCAACGTTTGCATGGTGGTGTGAAGCGCCCGGGACGCCTCCTTGGTCAGCGGTTTGCCCTCCGCATCCACGCTCGGCACCGCCTCGACGGTCATCGCATCGGCCACCACGTCCTGGATCGCGTATCCCGAGGGTGCAAGAAGCAAAGCCACCACGTACCATGACCCCAGCGGCATGACCGCGCGCATCTCGGCCGGGTGGGTCACCAGCCCGTACATGATGACCAGCGAGCAGGTGATGAGACCGGCGCCCAGCAGGACAAAGACCGCCTTCCACCGCCAGAACAGGTCCACGACGTGGCCGATGGGCATTTTGAGGATCCAGGGCAGCCCGGCCCAGAACGACAGCCCGGCGACGAAAGCGGCCGAAAGATCCAGGTACTCCTTGAGAAAGAAGGCGCCGACAACCGAAGTCAGACCGGAAACTCCCGCGGCGAAATACACCATGAGCGGCGGCAGGTACGACCAGCGCATGTCGCGGGCCAGCCCGACGAACATCTGCGCGGCCCAGGATTCGCGCGGCACCCCGCTGTCTGTCCCTTCGTCAGGCATGCGCGATGATCCCCGTCCGCATTCGTTGGCCAGCCCGGCTTGCCGCACGCCCCGGCGGACGCACCGGACCGGGCGGGGTCATTGCTCCGAGATACCCAAAGATGTGCCGTGTCATTCCGCGATCATGGCGCAAAACCTGGCCCACGGGAAAGGTCGGATCGGGAGTTCGCCAGGCATTCCGCGTTGCGCGCCGCACGCTCTCGCCGTCTGTCGCCCCAAGGATTTGGAGTGTCGCAACATCCCAAACACGTTAATGTTGCGCGAAGAGCGAGACGAAAGGATCGGCAAATGACCGGATTCGGCCAGGCAGCAAGACCAGCCAGGGCTGCTCTGTTGGCGGTGCTCATCGCCGGTGGCGCGACGGCCCAGGACGTGGAAATGGGCCGCGATATCGCGTACGAATACTGCGTCGCATGCCACGATGTCGGCCCGAACGGCGCCTTCAAGCAGGACCCTCCAAGCTTCACCGCGATCGCCATCTACCGGACGGAGGAGCAGATCAGGGTACATATCCTGAGACCGTTCCACGACGATATGCCGAAGTACAAGGACTACATGATCGGGGAAAACATCGACGACATGGTCGCCTATATCGCGTCGCTGGAGAATTGATCGCCACGGCAAATGGCGCCACCGCCGCCTGATCCAGGTCAACGCGCACAGGCGCGGTTCATGCGAATGACCCCACACAGCAGGGAGAGCGGCACAGCGACCGTGAAGCGGAGCAACGGATGAACCACGCTTTTGTCACGCGAGATCTGACCAAGACCTATGGCCATGGCCGGTCCGCGGTCCATGCGCTGCGCGGGATCGACCTGGAAATCCCCGAAGGCGAGATCGTCGTCATGCTGGGCGCCTCGGGCAGCGGCAAGTCGACGCTTCTGAACATTCTCGGCGGTCTCGACCGGGCATCCGGGGGCAGCGTGCATTTCCGCGACACCGAGCTCACCCACCTGACGGATGCGGAACTGACGCGGTTCCGCCGCGACCATGTCGGGTTCGTGTTCCAGTTCTACAACCTGATGCCCAGCCTCACGGCGCGGGAGAATGTGGAACTGGTCACCGAAATCTCCGCCCGGCCGATGGAGCCGGAAGAGGCGTTGCACCTGGTCGGGCTCGAAGCGCGGATGGATCATTTCCCCTCCCAGCTCTCGGGCGGCGAACAGCAGCGGGTGGCCATCGCGCGGGCCATCGCGAAACAGCCCGATGTGCTTTTCTGTGACGAGCCGACCGGCGCGCTTGACAGCGAGACCGGCCGCAAGGTGCTGGATGTGCTGGCGGAGGTGAACGCGCGTCTGGGCGCGACGGTGCTGATGGTGACCCATGCAGCCGCCATCGCCGACATGGCGCACCGGGTGATCCGGCTGGCGGACGGAGCCCTGCGCGATATCACGGTCAACGAGACACGCGCCGCGCCGGCGGAGATCCACTGGTGAGCCCGCTCGACCGGAAACTGTTCCGCGACCTTGTCCGGATCCGCGGGCAGGTGCTGGCCATCGTGGCGGTGATCGCGGTCGGCGTCATGCTCCAGGTGATGATGTCCGGTCTGGTCGCGTCGCTGACCGAAACCCGCCGCGCGTATTACGAGCGTCATCGCCTGGCGGATATCTTCGTCACCGCCAATCGTGTGCCGAACCCGGTTCTCGCCCGTCTTGCCGAGATCCCGGGCGTCGCCCGCATCGAAGGCCGCGTTGCCGGCGGCGCCCTGATCGACGTGCCCGGCGACAGCGTTCCGATCCAGGCCCGGGCGATGTCCCTGCCCGACCGGGGGGAGCAGCTCTTCAACATCGTCTTTCTGACCGATGGCCGCATGCCCGCACCGGGGCGCCGCGACGAGATCCTGTTGCTGAGCGGTTTCGCAAGCGCCCACGGATATGCGCCCGGCGACACGATCGACGCGACGATCCACGGCGGGCGTCGAACCCTGCAGATCGCGGGGCTCGCGCAGTCGCCAGAGCTTCTGTTCGTTGCCGCACCGGGAGAGATGGTGCCCGACCCCGCACGTTACGGGGCGATCTGGATGCGCCGCGACTCCCTCGCCGCCGCCTACGACATGCAGGGCGCGGTGAACGATGTGCTGGTTGCGCTGTCGCGGAACACGTTGCCGGATGCGGTCATCGATGCCGTCGACGCGATCCTGGAGCCCTGGGGCGGCACGGGCGCCTACGGGCGCGCGGATCTGCTGTCCGACCGGTTCGTGAGCGAGGAGATCGACGGGCTGCGCACCATGTCGGGCGCGGTGCCGCCGCTCTTCATCGCGGTCGCGGCCTTTCTCCTCTATATCGTGGTCAGCCGGATGGTGCAGACCGAGCGCGAAGAGATCGGGCTGCTGAAAGCCTTCGGCTACACCAACGTCGAGGTGGGCTGGCACTATGCCAAGCTGGTGCTGATGATCGCGATTGCCGGTGCAGGGCTGGGTTGCCTGCTGGGTGTCTTTGCCGGCCGCGCGATGATCCCGATCTACACCACCTTCTACAACTTCCCGTTCCTCGTGTTCCGCCCCGATCCCCATTCCTTCGCCATCGGCGTGACGGCCAGCGTGGCCGCGGCGTCCGCCGGCAGCCTCTTCGTGCTGCGCCGGGTCTTTGCGCTGACACCCAGCGAGGCGATGCGGCCCCCGGCCCCGGCCGATTTTTCACGCACGGTGTCGTTCCGGGGGCTGGCCGACCGGCTGCTCGACCAACCGACGCGGATGGTGATCCGCGGAATCGCGCGCGCGCCGTGGCGTGCCGCCGCACTGTCGTCGGGGATCGCGGGCGGCATGGCGCTGGCCTCCGGCATGACGACGATCTACGGCTCCTTCGACAAGATGATGGACCTGAGCTTCACCGTGATCGACCGATCGGATGCGACGGTCGTGTTCACCCAGGCGCTGGGTCGAAAGGCGGCGCATGAACTTGCGCGCATTCCCGGCGTCATCGCGGTGGAGCCGTTCCGCGATGTCGCGGCCGTCTTCCGTAACGGGCTGAACAGCTATCGCGGCGGCGTGTCCGGCATGATCCCCGAGCCCGAAATCACACGCGCCATCGACGACCGCTTTGCCCCCATCACCATACCCGAGCGGGGCATCGTGCTGAGCGAACCGCTGGCGGAGATTCTTGGCATTTCTGCCGGTGACACGCTGCGGATCGAGGCCCGCGAAGGCCGCCGCCCGGTTCTGGAGGTGCCGGTCGCAAGGATCGCCCGCAGCCTGATCGGGGCCCCGGCCTACATGCAACTGGACGCGCTCAACCGAGCGATGTCCGAACCGGGGCGGATTTCCGGCGCGCATCTGCGGGTGGACGCGGCCCGGGCCGACGCCATCTACCGCGAACTCAAGGACATGCCGACCGTCGCCGCCGTGACCGTCAGCTCCAATGCCCGCGAGTCGCTGCAGAAGCTGATGGACCAGGGGGCGGGTTCGGCGCGCTACATCATGGGGGCGATCGCCTTCGTCATCGCATTCGGGGTCGTCTACAACGCCGCCCGGATCGCCAGCAACGAACGGGCCCGGGATCTGGCCTCGCTTCGGGTCATGGGGTTCTCGAAGGGGGAAGCCGCATTCATCCTTCTGGGCGAAATGGCGGTGATCACCCTCGCGGCCATTCCCGTCGGATCGCTGGCCGGATACGGGCTGTCCTTTGCCATCGCGAAGGGGTTCTCCTCCGAACTCTACCAGATCCCGACCGCCTTCGATCCGTTCAGCCACGGCTTCGCGGCGATGTTCGTGCTGGCGGCGGCCACGGTCTCCGGCCTGCTCGTGAAGCGTGACCTGGACCGCGCCGACCTGATTTCCGTCTTGAAGACAAGAGACTGACCCATGACCCGCAAGAAGCTTTCCAGACCCGTCCTTATCGCCCTCACGCTGGCCGTGGTGGCAGGCGGGCTCGCCTATGCCTTCTGGCCACGGCCGACGATGGTGGACATCGGCGAGGTGACCCGCGGAGAAATGATGCTGACCATCGACGAGGAAGGCCGCACCCGCGTGCGCGATGCCTTCGTTGTCTCCACGCCCATCGACGGCCGGCTGCTGCGGGTCGAGGTCGAACCGGGCGACCCGGTGGAGAAACGCGCCACCGTCGTCGCCCGCATGCGGCCGTCGAACCCCGCGGCGCTGGACGTCCGCACGCGCGAACAGGCTCTGGCGGCGGTGGAGGCGGCGCAAGCCGCGCTGCACGTGGCGGAGGCCGATTTCGAGGCCGCCCAGGCCGATACCGATCTGGCCCAATCCGAACTCACCCGGACGAAACGCCTCGCACAAAGCGGCACGGTAAGCAGTGCCGCGCTGGACCGGGCCGAAGGGGCAGCGCGTTCTGCCCGGGCAAGGCTGAACACCGCGCGCGCCGCGATCGAGCAGCGCAAGGCGGAACTGCAGAGCGCGCAGGCGCAGCTCATCGGGTTCGACGACCGCGGCCTGCTCAACGCGCTCGAAAGCCAGCTCGGTGACGAGATGCCGATCTACGCACCCGCCAGCGGCGTGATCCTGCGCGTGATCCACGAGGACGAGACGACTCTCGCCGCCGGCTCCCCGATCCTGGAGGTCGGCGATATCCGCGAGGATCTGGAGGTCGTGGTCGAGTTGATCTCCTCCGACGCGGTGAAGGTCGGGCGCGGCGATCCGGTGATCATCGAGAACTGGGGCGGCGACGCGCCGATGACGGGGCTGGTCAACCGTATCGAGCCGTTCGCGCGCACCAAGGTCTCCGCGCTCGGCGTGGAGGAACAGCGCGTCACCGTCGTCGCGGATCTGGCCACCCCGCCGGACCGGCGCCCGGGCCTGGGCCATGGGTTCTCGGTCGACGTCCGCATCGTGATCTGGCAGGAGCCCGACGTGCTCAAGGTGCCGTCCAGCGCCGTATTTCGGGCTGGCGCGCGCAGCGCGGTCTTCGTCGTCGAAGAGGGCAAGAGCGTTCAGCGCGAGATCGTGATCGGCGCGAATAACGGGCAGGACGCGGAAGTGCTGGAGGGGCTGAGCGACGGCGACCGCGTGGTGCTCTACCCGCCCGCGGACCTCGTGAGCGGGACGGCCGTGGTTCAGCGTGTGATCCAGGATTGACCCGCCCGGCTCCGCCAGCGGGTCAACCCGGGGCGTCTGTGCCCAGCGAAATCGCCAGTTGCCGGTCGGAGAAATGGCAGGCCGCGCGCCGCTCCCCGCCGCCGGAGACGGTCAGGGGCGGAACCTCCCGGCGGCACAGGTCGCCGGCCAGCGGACAGCGCGGAGCGAAGTGACAGCCCGGCGGCGGCGCCAGGGCCGAGGGGATCTCGCCCTCTATGGCGCGGAAGGTGACAAGCTCGTCATCCGCCACCACCAGCCGCGGCACGCTTGCCAACAGCGCGGCGGTGTAGGGATGGGCAGGCGCGTCGATGA
>CBDUPF010000190.1:0-8369 GCA_965369035.1 uncultured Aliishimia sp. | reverse complement strand
TGTCATCGATGGTCAGGTCGGGAAACTGGTCGGTGGTGTCGAAAACGCTCATGTCGAACAGGACCGGACGCGCGGAGCCGCCCTCGACCACGTGGACCGCGACGGGGCGCGGAAAATAGAGGCCGGGCGGGAATGCGTCGACGCGCTGGGGCAGGTCGGTGCCTTCCCAGAGGCCGTTGCGGCTGTCGAACCAGATCTGGCGATACTGGTCGTAGGTGAGATTGCGCCAGTCCTCGGGCACCTGCGGACGCGGGGCATAGGCTTCGGCGGCCATGGCCTCGGCGCGGGCGATCAGCGCCTCGCGGTCGAAGGGTTCGGGCGCCCCCAGTTGCAGGCCGGGCTCCTCGCCCTCGGTGTTCGAGGCCAGCACGGAACCGGGCAGGGCGGTCAGTGCGGCCAGCGATTTCAGGATGTCACGGCGGAGCATCACGCCTCCCTCCCCGCGCGCCAGGGCTGGGACTTGAACCAGCCGGCGCAATAGGCGGTTGCCACCAGGACGCCGGCGCCCGCGAAATTGACGGCGAACGTCGTCAAGACATCGCGGCCCAGCTCGTCCATGACGAACCCCATGAAACGGGCGATGAACATCGAGACCACGAAAACCGCAAGGGATTGCTGCCCGACCTTGAGGATGACCGTCAGCATGGTCCGCCAGACCCGCGCCGCAAGCCCCGCGCCACTGGTCAGCAGCCGGTCGCCCTTGTCACCCGCCGCCACCCAGAAGAGATAGGCGAGGCTCAGGAAATGGACGTAGCGCAGGATGCCGAAATCGGATTTGTCGAACCACGCGGCATTGATCTCGCGCCACTCCTTCGCCCAGCCAAGCTCCAGTTCCCGGACGCCGATGCTGGAGAGCGGCACGCTGGCGATCACCACCAGCAGTGCAAGGCCGATCAGGACCGGATGCACCGGCGGACGCGGCAGCCACCCGCGCATGAACGCGAACCCGGTGAAGAAGATGAGCTGCCAGCCGAACGGGTTGAAGAACCATTTGCGGTCGGTCCAGGGCTCCGCCGGGAAGGCGAAATGCGGCAATCCGAGCGCACTGGTGAGGCTGTCCTGTGCGAAAAGCCAGACGACGATCACGAACCCGGCCACGAGGCCCAGGTGCACCCGCCCCAGCGCCACGATCAGCGGCATCGCCATCAGCACGCCCATATACATCGGCAGGATGTCGAAATAGTTGGGCACGTAGCGCAGCGTCATGAAGCTCAGCAGGATGTTGGAATTCTCCCACTTGTCGCTTTCGACGAAGACCGGCCAGAGGTTCAACTGGCCCCAGTAGTTCCGCGTGGACCCATCGAGATCGGTGAGGAAAACGGTCAGCGCCAGCGTCGCGAAGAACAGCCCGACATGCGCCCAGTAGACCTGCCAGACACGAAACGCGACCCGCGCCGTGCCGAGCCGCCATCCAACCGTGTCGAAGGCCCGCCCGAAAGCGATGGCGGAGGCCATTCCGGAGCAGAAGACGAAGATTTCGGTCGCGTCGGAGAAGCCCCACCGCGCGGGGATCCACAAGGCGAACAGGTTGCCCGGCGTATGCGCGAACAGGATGATGAACATCGCCAGCCCGCGGAAGAAGTCGAGCCGCAGATCGCGCACGCGCGGCGCGCCCGCGACCCTTGCGAGGGTCGCGGCGCTCTGCGCTGTCGGGGCACCGTGATCGGTGCGAGTCGGATCCGCGAATGTCATGCGCACTCTATGTAGTGGGTTGAAATTACTGACAAGACGCCCCCGGTTCTACTGCGCTGGAATCCGCCGGGCCTCTGTCAGCACCGACATGCGCGAGGCGTGGAATCGGTCCTCGTGCCCGCCACGTTGGCCGAGTCGCTCGGCGAGAATCCGCTCGACCCGTTCGAAGTAGCCGGCCCGCATTCCGGCATCTACGGCCATCCGTTCGAACACGTCGCGCTGGGCGTGGCTGCCGCCGATCTTGCCCAGCCGGGCGCGCGCCGTGTCGAGGTTCAGGAAGGCGGTATCGAACCGGCCCTCGGCAAAGCTGTGCAGTCCGGCAATGGCGGCGAGCCCCGGATCGGCGTAGCGTGCGGCCATGTCGCCGGACTGGCGCGCGTGGCCCGTGACGCGCAGGGCCATCTCGCCGGCCGCACCGAACCGCCCGGCCGCGCCGAGCGCCATCATGTAGTGCAGATCGGCGAAGACGAGGCAGCCATCCGCGGTACGGTTCTCGGCGTAGTCGGCCAACTCCTCCCAACGGTCGCCGATGGCCACGTTTTCGAGCTCCAGCCGCATCAGCAGGGAGGTCGCATTGGCGATGTCGCGATAGTCGTCGGTCTTGTCATGGCGGATCTGCCGGTCGTAGAGTTCCAACACCGTTTCGACCTCGCCGCGGTCCAGATGCAGCAGCGCCTTGTGCCACCAGACGTGGTAGCGGAAATTGTTGCAGTGATCCCAAGCGCTTCGGTGGCCCTCGATCAGCCGGATGCCCTGGTCGGGGCGGGCGGTCATGTCGTGGACATGGGCGACCGCATGCAGGCCCCAGGCGTCGTCGGGCGCGAGGCGGAGCCCTTGGAGCCCCGTCACCTCCGCCGCGTCATAGGCTCCCGTTTCCTCCAGCGCGAACGCATGACAGCCAAGAAGGTATCCGCGCAGCGGGTGATCCTCGCCATGGGCGTCCAGAACCGACTCGACCGACCGGCGCATGCCCTTCGCATCGCCGAGCAAAAACCGGATGGCGTGGCTGACCTTGGCCGACAGCGTGTCACGCGGATTGTGACGCAGCGCGTCTTCCATGCAGGCCACCGACCGGGACGGAAACCCGCGCAGCCATTCGCCAAGCGCCCGCACCCAGAGCTGCTCGCGCAGGTGCGGCGTCGGCAGTGCCAGGGCGGCGGCATGCGCCTCGCGCGCCACGCCCACCATCTCGCGCCGGCCCAGCATCATGGAAAAGAGCCCCTTGGCCGCCAACCCCATGGCGAAGTCGGGTTCGGTTTCGAGGACCGTTCCCAGATGCCCGGGGGTCGTGGCGGAATGGGCGAGGAAAGCCCGGGTCATGTCGTTCCATGCCTCGACCGCGACGGGGCTCGACAGGGATACGGCACAGCCGCTCAGATCTTCGGTCATGTCAGGCTTTCTTTGAGAAGCGTCTGACTTCGGATTACCCCAGCGTGCTGCCGTCCCCTATGCCGGCATCGGCGAAAACACGCCCTTTTGATACCCGGCGTTACAAACGTGAGCGAAAATCATGCAGTGCTTTGCAAAACCGGCGAAGTTCCGCCAGTTCGGCCCGTTCGCGCGATGAGAACGCCCGGCGCCGGGTCAGACGTCGTCGGAATCGTCCTGCTTCAGCATTGCCAGAATCGCGTCCGTGTCCTCGCCAAAGCGCGGTGGCGGGCGGCGATACTGCACCGGTGTGCGCGAGAATTTCAGCGGATTGGCAAGGAGTTTCACGTGGCCGCCAGCGACATCCGGCCGCGCGACATCGCGCACGATTTCGCGCGCCTCCGCCTGGTCGGACTTCAGCGCCTCGGCGACCGTGTGGATCGGCCCGGCCGGAACCTTGACCGAACGGCAGCGCCGCAGGATTTCTTCGCGGGGCAGGTTGCCCAGCGTGTCGGACAGGATTTCGGTCAGCCTCACGCGGTTTTCGATCCGGGCGAGATTGGTGCGGTAGGCGTCGTCTTCGGCCAGGTGTCCCAGCCCGAAGGCGTCGCAGAAGCGGGCGAACTGGCTGTCATTGCCGACGGCCAGCAGGAAGAACCCGTCGCTGGTCGGAAAGGCGTCATAGGGCACGATGTTGGGATGCGCGTTGCCGCGCCGGACGGGCTCATTCCCCGATGTCAGGAAATTCACGCCTTCGTTGATCAGCCAGGCCATCTGCGAATCGACCAGCGCGAGGTCGATATGCTGCCCTTCCCCCGTGGCGTCCCGGTGACGAAGTGCTGCGAGGATCCCGACGCAGGCGTACATGCCGCACATCACGTCCGCGATGCCCACGCCCACCTTCATCGGCGGCCCATCCGGATTGCCGGTCAGCGACATGATCCCGCCATAGCCCTGCGCCATCAGGTCATAGCCCGGCTGCTCGCGGTGGGGTCCGGTCTGTCCGAAGCCGGAGATGGAGCAGTAGACGAGGCCGGGATGGGCGGCGAGCATCGTCTCGTGGTCGAGCCCGTATTTCTTCAGACCACCAGGCTTGTAATTCTCGAGAACCACGTCGGCTCGCGCGGCGAGGCGGCGCACGATGTCCTGCCCTTCCTCGGTGGAGATATCGACGGCGATGGACTGCTTGTTGCGGTTCGCGGCCATGAAGTAGGCCGAGAGGTCGGTGTGCGAGCCGTCCGGGTTGCGGGCATAGTTCGGGCCCCAGGCCCGCGTGTCGTCGCCGCCGGATTTCGGGTTCTCGACCTTGATGACGGTCGCACCGAGGTCGCCCAGCAGTTGCGTGGCCGTCGGGCCCGCGAGAATGCGCGAAAGATCGAGGACGAAGAGCCCGTCGAGCGCGCCTTTAGATCCGGCCATCGTATGCCCCCCGTTCGATATGTGCCGCAATTACGGTGAAAGTGCTTGCCGCCATGGCGGCATCCAGCGCGGCGCGAAGCCCGTCGCGATCATGCACGTCGTGACCCGCACCTCCGAAGGCGCGTCCGATCGCGGCGAAATCATGGGTCGCGAAATCCACGCCGGCGTTGCCAAGCTGGCGCTCCCGCTGCTTCTTTTCTATCAGCGCGAGCGAGCCGTCCACGAAGACGACGAAGATCGTGCGCAGCCGGTGTTCCGCCGCCGTGGCCAGCTCCCCCGCGATCATCAGGAAGCCCGCATCGCCGGTGAAGGCCGCCACTGTCCGGTCCGGCTCCGCGATGGAGAGGCCGATGGCGAGCGGCACCGCACAGCCCATGGTGCAGAGCGCGGTGGACTGCACCAACCCGCGCGGCTCAAGGCATTCCCACTGCTGTGACAACAGGATGCGGTGCGCGCCACTGTCGACGGTGGCGAGCGTGTCTCGCGGCAGCGTGGTGCGGCAGACATCGACGATGGCGCCCGGCCCCCAGGTCTCGTTTCGTGGAAACGCCTGGGCCAGCGCGGCCTTGCAGGCGGCAGGCTCGCCCTCGGCCCAGGTGTCCCGCGCCGCGACGCCGGTCGAGATCGCGCTGAGGCTCGGGCCGGTGGCGGTGGTGATGTTGAGCGTGCCCTGATGCATGTAGTGATGCGCGGGTTCCGGCATGATGTCGATCACACGCGTCGTCGTCGGGTCCCACGGGTCACGCCACCCCGTCCGCATCTCGATCGGGTCGTAGCCCGCGCAGATCACGAGGTCGGCGCGGCGGACCAGCGGCAGAAGGTGGCTGTCGGCCAGGGGCGACAACCCGGCACCGCCGAGGCTCAGCGGATGATCCTCGGGCAGGGTCCCTTTCGCCTTGTAGGAGGTGAGGAGCGGCACGCCGTGGGCCGCGCAGAATGTGGCGATCTGCGGCGCCGCCCCCTCGTTCATCGCGTCGACGCCGGCGATCATCAGCGGCCGACGAGCCTCCGTCAGCCAGGTCCGCGCGGTGGCAAGAGCCTCGCCCGCAGGGGCGGTCGGCGCCCCCGGTGCGCGAGGTTGTGGTGCCAGTGCAGGCACTGACGCATCGGCCACGGAAATCGGGACATCGATGTGCACCGGCCCCATGCGGCCTTCCATTGCGATGCTCACGGCCTTGTCGGCAATCACATGCGCTGCATCGGGCGTCAGCGTGAACCCTGCCTTGGTGATCGGTCGCAGAACCGCGCGCTGATCGAGCACCTGGTGGGTATAGGTCTCCGCTTCATCGGCGTCGACGCAGCCGGCCAGTACGATCAGCGGCACGCGGTCCTGATGCGCGTTGGCGATGGAATTGACACCGTTCAGGACGCCCGGTCCCAAGGTGCCGACGAGGATGCCGGGCGCACCGGTGCGGTGCCACGCGGCCTCCGCCATGAAACCGGCCGCATTCTCGTGCTTGGCGAGGATGAAGCGGATGCCCGCGGTCTCCAGCGCATCGACCAGTGTCAGGACCTCCCCGCCCGGCATCCCGAATGCGTGGCGGCACCCGGCGGCAAACAGACGGCGGGCCACGGCATCGGCAGCGCGGATCGTGTCGGAGGTCATGGCGCGTTTCGTGTCACGCGGATCGGGCGAGCGCAAGTGAGCACGGACGGCGCACCGCAATGGGCCGGGCGGTCAGCGGCGCCTGTCGCGGCGCGAACTCATTGGCTGGAATGCAACGCCCACATGCGCCTCGCAATAGGGTTTGCCCTGCTGTACCGGCAGGCCGCAGAACCAGAAATCCTCTGTCGCCGGGTCGCCCACGGGCCACTTGCAGGTCCGCTCGGTCAGTTCCATCAGGGTGAGCTTCTTGGCCTTCTTCTCGATCTCGGAGACCTTGGCGAGCGCCTCGGGGCTGATCTCGTTGGCCGAGGGCTGCGGCGGCAACGGCTGGCCCGCGGGAATGATCTGCTTGCGCGCGGGCGGAGTCGGGCGCGGCTCGGGCACGGGGGGTGCCGCCGGTTCCGGCGTCTTGGTCTTGACCTGCTTGGGCTTGGCTTCGGTTTTCGCCGCGGGTTTCGGCTTTGCCTCCGGCTTCGGCGCGGCGGTGCCGCCGGACCGGTTCGACAGGCCCAGACGATGCACCTTGCCGATCACGGCGTTGCGCGTCACACCGCCCAGTTCCTTGGCGATCTGGCTGGCGGATTGCCCTTCCCCCCACATCTTCTTGAGCTTCTCGACGCGTTCTTCGGTCCAGGACATGGGGCGTTCCTTGTCGGTTTCTTTGGGGCGCAGCGATGCAGCGGACGCTTCGGTGCTCTATATAATCACGGCAGCGCGATTTCCAGACCTCACCGCCGGATACCGGTCAGACGCGATGTCAAGTGTTCCACACGCGCCACCGGAGGCGGCGGGTCGCGGACATGACGCGCGGCAGATGCATACGAGCCGCATCGGGTGCACTCGAAATTCCCCGACAGCCCGGGACGGAACGAAAACGATACTTGCGCAAGATGGCGATCCGGTGCAAGGACACGCGCATGATCACGCTCGAGAACATCCGACGGACCCGACGCGGCTGACGCCCGCGACCGTGATCCCCGTGCGTCCATGTCGGCGCATTCTCCCTCAAAGTCGTTGACCCGCCCGGACCGCTCTGGCCATCATGGCTTTCGTTGTTCCGGCCCGATCGAAGGATACCCAAGATGATACCATCCGTTCTGCCGACGTATAACCGCGCGCCCATGGCCTTCGAGAGGGGCGAGGGCTGCTGGCTGATGGACGGTGACGGGCGACGCTTCCTCGATCTGGGTGCGGGCATTGCGGTCAATGCGCTGGGCCATGCACACCCGGCGCTTGTCGCGGCCCTGACGGAGCAGGCGAACAAGCTCTGGCATACGTCCAACCTCTACCAGATTCCGCAGCAGCAGAAACTGGCGGACAAGCTGGTCGATGCGACATTCGCCGATACCGTCTTCTTCACCAATTCCGGAACGGAATCCTGCGAACTTGCGGTCAAGATGGCGCGCAAGTACTGGTACGACAAGGGACATCCCGACCGGGTGGAAATCATCGCATTCACCGGGTCGTTCCATGGCCGGTCCTCTGCCGGGATCGCCGCGGCCGGGTCCGAGAAGATGACCAAGGGGTTCGGCCCGTTGCTGCCGGGCTTCACGCATCTGGCCTGGGGCGACCACGATGCGCTGGGCGCCGCCGTAACCGAGCAGACCGCCGCGATCCTGATCGAACCGGTGCAGGGGGAGGGCGGGATCATTCCGCTTCCCGACCATTGCCTGCAAGGATTGCGCCAGCTTTGCGATCAGACCGGAACGCTGTTGATCCTCGACGAGGTGCAGTGCGGCATGGGACGAACCGGGAAACTATTTGCCCATGAATGGGCCGGCGTGACGCCCGACATCATGATGGTGGCCAAGGGCATCGGCGGGGGCTTCCCGCTGGGTGCGGTACTTGCCACCGAAGAGGCCGCCGCGGGGATGACCGCCGGCACCCACGGGTCGACCTATGGCGGCAACCCGCTCGGGTGTGCGGTGGGCAGCGCGGTGATGGACATCGTGGCCGATCCTGCCTTCCTGTCGGAGGTCAGCCGAAAGTCCGCGCTGTTCCGCCAGCGGCTCGAAGGGCTGGTGGCGGCGCATCCGGACGTGTTCGAGAGCGTGCGCGGATCGGGCCTCATGCTCGGGATCAGGTGCAAACAGACCAACACCGATGTCGTCGCAGCCGGCTACGATGCGGAGGTGCTGACGGTCCCGGCCGGCGACAACGTCATCCGGATCCTGCCCCCGCTGACCATTTCCGAGGAGGAGATCGGCGAAGCCGTCGCCCGCCTCGACCGGGCCGCGACGGCTCTCGCTTCCTGACTTCTTTGGGTTTTCAAATACCTTCGGGG
>CBDUPF010000189.1:0-8379 GCA_965369035.1 uncultured Aliishimia sp. | reverse complement strand
TGGCCGGAAAAGAGGATGCCGAACATGTCGAACACCTCGCGCTCGAACCAGTTGGCCGAGGGGTGAACGCGCGTGATCGAAGGCACCATGTCCTCCTCCCGCACCGCGACGCGCAGCCTTACGCGATGGTTCTGGTACATGGAGAGCAGGTGGTAGACCACGTCGAAGCGCCGTTGCCGGCCCGGGTAGTCCACCGCCGTGATGTCCACCAGAGAGGAAAAGCGGCAGTTCGGATCGGTCTTCAGGAATTCGACGAAGGCCACGATATTGCTCAGCGTCACGTCGATGTTGAGTTCGCCGAACGACACATCCCAGTCCCGCACGCATTCGCTGCGCGTCGTGGCGATCAAATCACCAAGTTCCTTGAGTGCATCGCTCATCTGACGATCGTCCCTGTCCGGCGGATCCTGCGTTGCAGCTGGAGGATCCCGTAAAGAAGCGCCTCTGCCGTGGGCGGGCAGCCGGGCACGTAGATATCCACGGGCACGATCCTGTCGCAACCGCGAACGACGCTGTAGCTGTAGTGATAGTACCCGCCGCCATTGGCACAGGAGCCCATCGAGATCACGTAGCGCGGCTCGGGCATCGGGTCGTAGACCTTGCGCAGCGCGGGGGCCATCTTGTTGGTCAGCGTACCGGCCACGATCATCAGGTCCGACTGTCGGGGCGACGCGCGCGGCGCGGTCCCGAAGCGTTCGAGGTCGTAACGCGGCATGGAGGTATGCATCATCTCCACCGCGCAGCAGGCCAGCCCGAACGTCATCCAGTGGAGCGAGCCGGTGCGCGCCCAGTTTATGATGTCCTCGGTCGAGGTCAGCAGGAACCCCTTGTCCTGCAACTCGCGATTGAGGGTCTGGGTCGCGATCTCGCGCTGGTTGTCGGGCTCGTAGGCTTCGAGCGGCGCCATGCTGGACGGGCCGCTTTTCACGCGGGGCGACTGTTCACCCTCGCCTTGCGTCGCCGTGACCATGGGATCCTGATTCACTGCCATTCCATCGCCCCCTTCTTCCACTCATAGGCGAAACCGGCCGTCAGTACCGCCAGGAACACCATCATCGACCAGAACGCCACATCGCTGATATCCCTGAAGGCGACTGCCCAAGGGAACAGGAACGCGATTTCGAGATCGAAGATGATGAACAGGATCGACACAAGGTAGAACCGCACATCGAACTTCATCCGCGCATCATCGAACGCGTTGAAGCCGCATTCGTAGGCCGACACCTTCTCCGGATCGGGATTTCGGACGGCCAGCACGACAGCGGCGAGGATCAGGACAAGACCAAGGCCGATCGCAACGGCCAGAAAGACGAGAATGGGCAGGTACTCCCGCAGCATCTCTTCCATGTAGGCTCCTTTCCCGTCAGGACAGTCCTCGCTTGTGCCCGAGGGCCGCAGGACCAATTACGCCGTTCCTACGCTGCCGCGCGGCAAGGGTCAACAAACCTCGCCGTGTCCTCTCGTCGCTGCAAGCGGGTGATTTCGCCGCATGACGACTCTCGACAAGACGCATGGTCGTGGAAGTCACGACGCCGACGCCCGCGATCCTTCGTGCTACCTATTCCGATAGTCGAATTCGACCAGTGCCGGGCTCACCCCGCCCGTTCGAAGCGTCACCGGCAACCAGCCGCAAGACTTGATCGGCGGGGGTGAATCGCACTAGCATTAACCATTGAGACATTTAGGTAGCTGTTAAACTTCGGGAGGTTACTTCGTGAGATATCTTGTTCCAGGCATGGTCGCCATTCTGTTCGCCGCATCGACCGCCGCAACCGCAGCCACGTTCAACGACCGCGCCACGTTCCTTGCGCAGTCCGGGACGTTCGTCGAACACACCGACCTGACCACGGATTTCAACATCACCGGGGCGTTGGGTTCGTCGATCAACACGAGCTATTCGCTCTTCACCGACAAGTTCGCGCCGAACCCGTACGTTGTCATCAACGATCGGGAAAACTTCGACGCGGTGGTTACGTTCGCCAGCGCGGTCTACGGCTTCGGCATGGATGTCTACGAGCCGCAGGCCTCCATGGCCACCTTCAACGGCTGCAACGCGACCTGCGTCGAGTCCACGTTCGAGATCACCTTCCTGTCCATGGGCAGCATTCTCGACACCATCACCTTCGAGCCCGACAACGAGATCCTCGATTTCATCGGCTACAGCAATGCCACGGCGTTCGACCGGATCGAGATTCGCGAGACCGTGGGCGGCATCGACAACGAGATGTTCGGCAATTTTGTGACCTCGACCTCGCCAGTCTCGCCTGTGCCGCTTCCGGCCGGGTTGCCACTGCTGGTCGTAGCACTTGGTGCCTTTGGCCTGGCACGAGGCGGCGCACGGAACGGATCTGTAACTTCGTAGTGGGCAACCGAACGCTCCGGCGCCGGATGACCGATCCGGGTTCCGCGGTTTTTCGGAACCCGGTTTTGATTCAGTCACTTGCGACTCGTCCCAGTCACGGCATGCGGCCGGATCGTCTGGCGCTCAGCTGCGCCATGCCGGCGTTCGCTTTTCGAAGAACGCCGAAATTCCTTCCTCGGCCTCGTCCCGCTCCCAACAGGCGATAAGTTCTCCGATCGAGTGGTCGATGACGGCCGCGTCGATCTTCACGCCCATGTAGCGGGTCAGCGACTTGGCCGCCGCGACGGCTTGCGGTGCGCAGGCGAGAAAAGCGGCGACCTCTTCCTCGATTGCCGCGTCCAGTTCGCTCGCGGGCACGATGCGCGACAGCAAGCCGAGGTCGACCGCTTCGGCCGCGTCGAAGATCTTCGCATTCATGAACACCCGCCGCGCACGCCCCTCTCCCATGCGGGCCAGAACATACGGCCCGATCGTCGCCGGGATCAGACCAAGACGCGTTTCGGTGAAGCCCATCTTCAGGCTTTCCACCCCTATCGCGATGTCGCAGACCGAGGCCATCCCCACACCACCTCCGAACGCGTTGCCCTGTACCCGGCCGATCACCGGCTGCGGCAGGGTATTGAGCTTCTGCAGCATCTCCGCCAGTTTGCGCGCCTCTCTGCCGCGCGTCTGTGCATCCACCTCGCGCTGCTGCTGCATCCAGGCCAGATCGCCGCCCGCACAGAACGTGTCGCCGGCCCCGGTCAGAACCACGACCCGCACCCCCGCATCCGAAGCCAGGGCATCCGCCGCATCCGCCAGTTCGACCAGCATCTGACCAGACATCGCGTTGCGTTTCTCCGCCCGGTCGAGCATCAGCGTCGCCACGCCGCGATCATCGGTCGCCAGTGAAATCGTCTCGTAGCTCATCGCCTGTCTCCCCGTTCTTCCCCGTGTCGGCCGGTTTCAGCCACGCATCTCGCGTGCCATGACCGCCGCGCGCGCCAGCACCTCGTGGTCGAGGCCGGTCCCCCACCCGTCGCGGTCCAGCCGTGCGGCGACTGCCTCCGTCGCGACATTGCCAGCGGCACCGGGCGCATAAGGGCAACCGCCCAGGCCGCCCACCGCGGCGTCGAAGACGCGCAGCCCCTTCTCGAGCGACGCCGCGATGTTGTCGAGCGCGCGACCGTTGGTATCGTCCAGCACGGCGTCCAGCATCGCCGAGACCGTCTCCGGCGTTCCCCGGCCAATAGTGTCGCCGAGGCTGATCTCGTAGCAGCCCATGTCCCGCAGATCGCCGGCGACCCGCGCGACCTGCTCCGGTGCAACCGTACCGTCATAGGGGCATTCGATGACGCAGCTGACATATCCGCGCACGGGCACGCCGCGCGCCTTCGCCGCTTCGACTACCGGACGAAACCTCTCGAGGCTCTCGGCGATGCTGGCATTGATGTTTGCGCGGCTGAACCCTTCGGACGCCGATCCGAAAATGGCCACCTCGTCGGCACCCGCGGCCATCGCATCCTCGAACCCGCGCATGTTCGGCGTGAGCGCGGCATAGGAGACGCCCGGCGCGCGGGCGATCCCGGCCAGAACCTCCGCGCTGCCGGCCATCTGAGGCACCCATTTCGGGCTGACGAAGCTGGCGCATTCGATGCGCCGGAATCCGGCGGTGCTCAGCAGGTCGACCAGCGCGACCTTTTCCGCGACCGGGATCTCCCGCTTTTCATTCTGCAGCCCGTCGCGCGGGCCAACCTCGAAAATCTCAACCTGCATCCGGGTCCTCCACCGGCCACGGAGCGTAGAAATCGCGCGTGTAAAGCACCTGGTCCGCAGGCGGCAACGCGGCCTGGAACCCCGCGCGCTCGGTGATCCGTCCGTACCAATCCGCCACGGCCGGATGGTCGTCGAGCCGCGCGAAATGCCGCGCCAAATAGACCGCCTGACCGACGGAGATGTCGGCGGCGGAAAACCCCGATGTCAGCAGGTAGTCACGGTTCTCCACCGGGGTCGACAGCCGCGCCTCGATCGCGTCATAGCACTTGACGAGCCGCGCGGCTTCCAGCTTCATCACCATCGGCGACCGCATCCAGTCCTCGCGCAGGATGAGGTGCTGCTGGGTCAGCGCGGCCACGTGCTGGCTCACGGTCTCCGCGAAATGCATCCAGACAAGCCAGGCAGCGCGGTCCAGGCTTTCCGGCCGCCGCCCCAGCCGGTCGGGACTGTGCCGCTCGCACAGGTATTGCGCGATGGCGCCGGATTCGAACATGCGCTCACCCTCGATCTCGACTGCCGGAACGCGACCGGCCGGCGACAGGGCGAGGAACTCGGGATGCCGCAGGGTCTTGTCGAACGGATAGATCTGGACCCGGAAATCGACATCCAGCTCGTGCAGCAACCACAGCGTGCGCATCGACCGCGTCTGCGGACAATGGTGCAACGTGATCATGCGGTTTCGTCCATTTCCAGCCGGATGAGGATATCTCCGGCGGCGACCTGCGTTCCTGCCGCAGCGAGCACTTCGGCCACCGTCCCGTCGAGCGCGGAGGTCAGTGTATGCTCCATCTTCATTGCCTCGAGAATCGCCAGCCGGTCACCCTTCGCCACGGCCTGCCCGGGCTTGACGAAGACCTGCTTCAGCATCCCCGGCATCGGCGCCTCGATCAGGGTTGCGTCACCGAAGGCGGCGGCGTCCCGGGCAAGCGGGTCGATCACGTCGAAAGTGATTCCGTAGTCGTCGAAGACGGTCACCTCGCCGCCAGTCACCACGACCGGCGGAAGTGGCGCGCCATCGACTGTCCAGATCCCGCCATCAAAGACCGCACGCAACGTATCCTCGCCCACCTGCCAGTCCTGCACGCGCGGCGAAACAACCTCGACATGGACGTCGATCGTCTCCCCGTCCCGGCCAAGCGGCAGAGCCCGGCGCAAAGGCTGCCAGAGAGAGAACCCGTCCTTGGGGCGCGGCGTGTCGAGACCGGCCACGGCCATCGCCGCGGCGGCTGCCTGGACCGCGGTCCATTTCGGCGCAACGACCAGGGTGTCGAGATCGCGGGCGATCAGGCCCGTATCGACATGACCCGCCGCGAAACCTTCGTGTCTGGCCAGCGCGCCCAGAAACGCGAGATTGGTGATCGATCCGGCGACCTGCGTGTGTCGGAGCGCCTGGGACAGCCGCTTCAGCGCGATCTCCCGGGTGGGCCCGTGCACCGTCACCTTGGCGATCATCGGGTCGTACCACGGGCTGATCTCGTCTCCGGCCCGAACCCCGCTGTCGATCCGCGCCGTGTCGGGAAACTCCAGATGCGTCAGCTTCCCCGTGGCGGGCAGGAAGCCCTTGGGCACGTCTTCGGCATAGAGCCGCGCCTCGAAGGCGTGGCCGCTGATCCGCAGATCCTCCTGCCGCGCGGGTAGCGGCTCGCCGGAGGCCACGCGGAGTTGCCATTCGACCAGGTCCACGCCCGTGATCGCCTCGGTCACCGGGTGTTCCACCTGCAACCGTGTGTTCATCTCCATGAACCAGAATCCGTCCGGCCGCAGCCCGCTCGAGCCATCGACGATGAACTCCACCGTCCCCGCGCCCTTGTAGCCGATGGCCTCCGCCGCGCGGACCGCGGCCTCTCCCATGGCCGCGCGCATCTCCGCCGTCATCCCCGGCGCGGGTGCCTCCTCGATCACCTTCTGGTGGCGGCGCTGCAGCGAGCAGTCCCGCTCAAACAGGTGGACGGCATGTGTGCCATCGCCGAAAACCTGCACTTCGATGTGACGGGGCTGCGTCACGTATTTCTCGATCAGCACGTCGGGGTTGCCGAAGGCGGTCTTTGCCTCCCCCTGCGCGGAGGCCAGTGCGTCGTCGAAATCCCTTGCGCGTTCGACCAGCCGCATTCCCTTGCCGCCGCCGCCCGCAACCGCCTTGATCAGCACGGGGTAGCCGATCCGCTCCGCCTCCGCCGCCAGGATGTCCCGGTCTTGGTCCTTGCCGTGATAGCCCGGCACGACGGGAACGCCCGCCTCCTCCATCAGCGCCTTGGCCGCGTCCTTCAGACCCATCGCGCGAATCGCATCGGCCGACGGTCCGATGAACGTGAGCCCGGCCGCGTCCAGCTGTTCCACGAAGCCCGGATTTTCCGACAGGAATCCATAGCCCGGATGGATCGCCTGCGCGCCCGTGGCCTTCGCCGCCGCGATGATCGCATCGCCCCGCAGGTAGCTGTCCCCCGGCGCCGACCCGCCGATATGCACCGCCGTGTCCGCCATTGCCACATGCTTGGCACCCGCATCCGCATCGGAATAGACCGCCACGCAGCGAACCCCCATCGCCTGCGCCGTCTGCATCACCCGGCAGGCGATCTCCCCCCGGTTTGCGATCAGGATGGTGTCAAACATGCGTGTCTCTCCGTTCGGAACCCGTACTGGAGCTGAATGCGGCATCTCTGGCGTCGATCAGCCCGGCAAACAGCGGAAGGACCGTGTGGATACGGCTGCGATGCATCGGAACTCTCCTCACATCCGGAACACGCCGAAGCGCGTCGGCTCGATCGGCGCGTTCAGCGAGGCATGAAGCGACAGCGCCAGAACTTCGCGCGATTTGCGCGGATCGACCACGCCATCGTCCCAAAGACGGGCGGAGGCGTAGAGCGGATGGGACTGGTGCGCGAACATGTCGATGGTGGGCTGCTTGAAGGCGGCCTCCTCCTCGGCACTCCACGTCCCACCGCCGCGTTCGATGGCGTCGCGCTTCACCGTGGCCAGCACCCCCGCCGCCTGCTCCCCGCCCATGACGGAAATCCGCGAGTTGGGCCAGGTCCACAGGAACCGCGGGGAATAGGCGCGTCCGGCCATGCCGTAATTCCCGGCACCGAACGACCCGCCGACCAGAAGCGTGATCTTCGGCACCGAGGTCGTGGCCACCGCCGTTACCATCTTGGCGCCGTGCCGAGCGATCCCCTCGTTCTCGTAGCGCTTGCCAACCATGAAGCCGGTGATGTTCTGCAGGAAGATCAGCGGAATGGACCGTTGCGAGCAGAGTTCGATGAAGTGCGCGCCCTTCTGGGCCGCTTCGGAAAACAGCACACCGTTGTTGGCGACGATTCCAACGGGCCAGCCGTCCACATGGGCGAACCCGCAGACCAGCGTCTCCCCGAACCGCGCCTTGAACTCGTCGAAGCGCGAGCCATCCACGACCCGCGCGATCACCTCGCGGATATCGTAGGGCGTGCGCAGATCGGCGGGCACGACACCCAGGATCTCGGCCGGGTCGTAGGCCGGCGGTTCGGGCGTTGCGCGCGGGGGACCATTTGCACCGCTGCGCGCCAGCCCCCCGACCGCGCGACGCGCCAGCGCCAGCGCGTGCGCGTCGTCCTCGGCCAAGTAGTCGGCCACACCGGAAAGCCGCGTATGCACGTCGCCGCCGCCCAGTTCCTCCGCCGTCACTACCTCGCCGGTTGCGGCCTTCACCAGCGGCGGGCCGGCCAGGAAGATCGTGCCTTGCTCCTTCACGATGATCGTCACGTCCGACATGGCGGGGACATAGGCGCCACCGGCAGTGCAGGAGCCCATGACGACCGCGATCTGCGGAATGCCCTTGGCACTCATCTGCGCCTGGTTGTAGAAGATGCGGCCGAAATGGTCGCGGTCGGGAAACACCTCGTCCTGGTTGGGCAGGTTCGCGCCGCCCGAATCGACAAGATACACACAGGGCAGATGGTTCTGCTCCGCGATCTCCTGCGCGCGCAGGTGCTTCTTGACGCTCATCGGATAGTAGGTGCCGCCCTTCACCGTGGCGTCGTTGCAGACGACCATGACGTCCTGCCCCGCGACACGCCCGATCCCGGCGATCATTCCCGCGCAGGGGGCCGCACCGTCATACATGCCATGCGCGGCCGTCGCCCCGATCTCCAGAAACGGAGCGCCGGGGTCGAGCAGGTTCGCCACCCGCTCCCGCGGCGCCATCTTGCCGCGGTCCAGGTGCCGCTGCCGGGCTTTTTCACCGCCGCCCGCCGCCGCCAGTTCGGCCGCTTTGCGCACCTCCTCCAATG
>CBDUPF010000188.1:0-8439 GCA_965369035.1 uncultured Aliishimia sp. | reverse complement strand
CGAACACGTCCAGCATTCCGCGGGTCCGCCCGAGCGGGGGCACAACCACCGGCGCACCCGGCGTGACGGCCAGCAGCCCGACACGCCCGCCGGTCTCGACCACCGACCAGCCGATCAGCGCCAGGGCCTCCGCCGCGGCCACGGAGCGGAACGCGCGACGCAGACCCCAGAACATGGACGGCCGGAAATCGGCGACCAGCAACGTGACCCGGTCGCGCTCCTCCTGAAACTGGCGCACGTGCAGGCGCCCGGTGCGCGCCGTGGTGCCGCGGTCGAGGTGACGGATATCGTCGCCCGGCACGTACTCGCGCATGTCGGCAACCTCCAGCCCGTGGCCCTTGCGCCGCGTGGCGAACCCGCCCGGCAATGCGGCAAGCACCGTGGTCGCCACGGCGTTCAGGGCGACACGGCGCAGCGCGATCAGGGCATCGGAGGCGAGTGCCACGCCCGGAGCCTCGAGCGCCTGCGTCACAGCGGGTCCACCGCATCTAGGATATCGGCGATCACGTCACGCGGCTTGCGCCCGTCCGCGACCGCCCGCCAGCTCAGCACCATGCGGTGCGCCAGCGCGTCAGGGGCAAGTGCCGCCACATCCTCCGGCACCGCGTAGTCGCGCCCCTGCAGAACCGCCCGCGCCCGGGACGCGGCGGCCAGCGCCAGCGACCCGCGCGGGGAGACGGCGTGTTCGATATCCTGCGCGTGGGGACCGTCCCGCGTGGCCATCACCAGCCGCACGATGTAATCGCGCAATTCGGGTGCCACATGGACCGCGCGCACCTTGGCTTGCACCGCCGCCAGATCGCCCAGCGACATGCGGGAGACCGGCGCCGGATGGCTCTGCGTCTCCGCCTCCACGAGGTCCAGGATCTGCCGGTCGGTGTCGATGTCGGGCAGCTTCAACACCACGTGCAGCAGGAAGCGGTCGAGCTGCGCCTCCGGCAACGGGAAGGTGCCGTCATGCTCGATCGGATTCTGCGTGGCCACCACGAGGAAGGGGTCGGGCAGCGCGTAGGTCTCGTTTCCGGCGGTCACCTGGTGTTCGGCCATCGCCTCCAGCAGCGCGGATTGCACCTTGGGCGGCGCGCGGTTGATCTCGTCGACCAGCACCAGGTTGTGAAAGACCGGGCCCCGCACGAATTCGAAACTTCCGTCCTGCGGCCGGTAGACGGGCGTGCCGGTGAGGTCGGACGGCATCAGGTCCGGCGTGCACTGGATCCGGGCGAAGGTCCCCTCCAGCGCGTCCGACAGCCACTTGACCGCGCGTGTCTTGGCCAGCCCCGGCGGCCCTTCGACCAGCAGATGCCCCTCGGCCAGAAGTGCGATCAGCAACCGTTCGATCAGGTCCGTCTGCCCGACGATCCCCTGCGCCAGATGCGCCGACAGCGCCGCAACGCCGGATTGCGGGGTGTCCGACCTGGTGTCCATGGTTCCTCCCTGCCGCGCGCGGCGGACGTGGGACCGACGCTAGCCGGAGATCCCGACCGCGCAAATACCGTCGTTGGTATTACTTGCCGTTCACAGCCCGAACCCTGTCAGTCCGCACCGCGCAGGCAAGAGGGCGCAAGGAGACGGGCGAACCGAGTGTCCTGCATGGTCTCCTCCGCACGTTCCGCAAGGTGATCGTAGGCGCCATCTATGAAGTCGATGAAATCCGGATCGGTTGTCTGGTCCACCGGCGCTTCGGCCACGGCATGCAGCATGAACACGTCGAAGGCGCAAAGCCCCGCCGGATTGGACCGCAGCATCGCCCGCATGAAATCGCTGGACTCCCAAGACAGGCGATCGAGACGGGTCGGCGTCTCCTGCAGCTTGGACAGAAACCCCGCAGTCCGGTCCAGATGCAGGATATCCATGCCGAAGGTGAACGTCTGGAACAACTCCTCGATCAGGATGGACTTGTAGAAGGCAGCCTCCATTGCGTCCGGCGTTTTCTCCGTCGGTTGCTTGACCAGGATGTGTGTTCCCTGCCCGCGCCGCCCGAAGAAGGTCTGTGCCATGGCGGGGGACGCGGCCGCGAAGTCAAGCCGCGCCGGCAGGCCGAGTTGATAGATGCGATCCATCCAGCGCAGATCCGCGGAGAGGTCCCGATGCGGTGGAAAGCCGGAATAGAACCGCAGCACGATGACCCGCCCCGACCCGCATTTTCTGGCGGCCCGACCGGCGTAGCGCATCGGCACCGGCTTGCCGAAGACGTGGCGCACCAGGCCTCGGAACGCATCGATGATCTCGAGCGATTGCTGGTGCGGCCGGTCGCCCACGAGACAGAGGCTGGACCCGCTGAAATCGCGGCCGTTGATATGCACCGGGATGGTCAGATCGCGCCCCAGCATCGTTGTGCGCAGTTCATAATTCCATCCCCGGCGCGCCAGATCCACATAGCTGGTCTTGTCCGCCCCAACCGGTCCGGCCGCAGCCAGAACCAGCGCAAAAATCAACAGAACGGTCCGCATCGGGGATGCCTCCTTCAAACATTCTACGCGGTTGGGGTCGCGCCGGTCCAGAATCTTCCGGTCGGGTTTGAGTGTCGAGCGTCGGAGGGGAGACCGCAGGTGACCAAACCTCGGCCGCGTTTGCCGCCACAACGCTGCATCCGATGGCGACCAGCCGGGCGGGCCGATCGCGTTCGGTCTAAGGGCCGCGCAGCAGGTCCGGAAGCCAGGTGGCCAGGCCCGGGACCGCGATTGCGATCAGCAGGAACCCGACGATGCCGAGGAAAAATGGCGTGTTGGCCTTCATCACCCGTATCTGATCCACGTTGGCGATCTTGCCCGCGATGATCAGCGCGATGGCCATGGGTGGCGTGACCTGTCCGATCACCACGGCGATCACCATCAGCACCCCGAAATGCACCAGGTCCACGTCGTAGGCCAGAAGCGTCGGCAGGATGATCGGCATCAGCACGGGGATCAGCGGGTCGAGGATCATGCCAGCCAGGATCGCGAGCACCAGCAGCAGCAAAAGCCGCAGATAGGCGCTGTCGATCACGGTGGCGAGGTCGATGAACTCGACCAGGAATTCCGGGACGCGGGCGTTCGTCAGCGCCGAGCCCAGCGCAAAGGACAGCCCGACGATGACGAGCAATTCGCCGCTCAACTGGACCGCGTTCGCGAGCACCCGGTAAAGCCCCCGGAACGACAGCACGCGATGGACGATCATCGCCAGGATCAGCGCGTAAACCACGGCGAAGGCACCGGCTTCGGACGGGGTGAAGACGCCGGCCACCAGCCCGCCGACGATGATCATCGGCATGCCGAAGGACAGGATCGCGCGGCGCCCCGTACGCGCCACCTCGTCGAGCGAGAAGACCGAATAGGGCAGCCATCCCCGGCGCCGTGCCAGCCAGGCGACAATGAGCATCTGGCTGAGCCCCAGGAGAAGGCCCGGGATCAGGCCGGCCAGGAACAGCGCCCCCAGCGAAACCCCGGTCATCGCCGAGTAGAGGATCATCGGAGAACTCGGCGGAATCATCGGCCCGATCCCCGCGGACGAGGCCGTCAACGCCGCCGAGAAATCCGCCGGATAGCCGTTTTTTCGCATTTCCGGGATCACGATCGAACCGGTCCCAGCGAGGTCCGCGGTGGACGACCCGATCATCCCGCCGAAAAACATGCTGGTGACGACGTTGACATGTGCCAGACCGCCCCGCAGGGACCCGACCAGCGCGCGCGCGAACTCGAAGAGCCGCCCCGAGATGCCGCCCGCGTTCATCAGCCCGCCCGCGAGCACGAACAGCGGCAGGGCGACCAGCACGAACCGGCCCATCCCCGACATCATCGTCTGCGGGAGGGTCAGTAGCCAGGCGCCGGAATAGAAGTTGCTGAAAAAGACCGTGGCCATGATCGCCACGATCATCGGCACCCGAAAGACCAGGAGACCGCAAAGCAGGACGATCGCGAGGCCCGCGCCAAGGAGCGGTGTCATGGGCTTTCTCCCCGGCCGACAAGCGAGCCCGCGAGCCTGGCGGCAAAGGCCATCGCCGCACCCGCAGAGCCGAACACAAGCGCCGATGTGGACACGCCCATGGGCAGCCCGACGTAAAGCGCCATGTCGCCGCCGAAAAGGCGCACGAAATCGAGCGACACCCAGGCCAGAAGCCCCAGGACCGCCGCGTTGAAGGCCAGCCCGGCGCGAGCGACGAGGCCGCGCAGCCGCTCTGGCATCTTCTCGATGAAGAAATCGATCCGGATCATCGTGCCCCGCCGGACCGAGAGGAACACGCCGGTCATCGCAAGCCAGGGGATCGTCATCTGCACCATCTCCTCGCCCCAGGAAAAGCTGCCGCCGAGGAGGTAACGCGACGTGGCATTGGCGAAGACCACGGCGACGATCGACGTCAGCGCCAGTACCCCGATCAGTTCCACGACCCCGTTGATCGCGCGGTCGATCCGGCCCAGACCGTGGTCTGGGTTGGACAGTTCGAGCCTGCGCGCGGTGCTGTCGATCTCCTCGGCAACCGAGCCTGAACCGGGACCGTTATCATCGCTGTTCGACATGAGGGGTCCTCCAGTAGAACGCGTCGGGCGCTCGCGGGTCCGTCTGCGGCGCGGAATGACCCGCGCCGCAGAGCCGTTCGGTTACTGCCCGGTGGCCGCGGCGACGAAGCGCGCGGCGAAGTCGGCGCCAGCGATCTTGCCGATCTCCTGACCGATGTTGGCCGCAATTTCCCGGAAGCTCGCCGCATCGATCTCGTTGAACTCCACGTCCGGCGACCGCTCGCGGATCACCGCCTCGAGCGAGGCGTCGTTCGCAGCTCCGTAGGCGCGGCTGGACTCGACCGCCTTGCGCGCCGCCGCATCCACCGCGGCCCGCTGCGCGTCGGTCAGGCTGTTGTAGCGGTCAAGGTTCATCACCAGCGTGATCGGCGTGTAGACGTGACGCGACAGCGAGATGTAGTCCTGCACCTCGTCCCACGACCATTTGGCGATGTTGCCGAACGGGTTTTCCTGCCCATCGATCACGCCCTGCTGCAGCGCGAGGTAGACCTCTCCGATGTTCATCTTGATCGGCGAGGCGCCGAGCATCTCGAACGACATGATCCGCGTCTTGCTGCCCGGCGTGCGCAGTTTCAGGCCCTCGAGGTCGGCGGGCGTGACCACCGGGCGGACATTGTTGGTGATGTGCCGAAAGCCGATTTCGCCGAAGCCCAGCACCTTGAGGCCCGCGTTCTCCTGAAAGGACTGATCCAGCTCGTCGCCGATCGGCCCGTCGAGAACCTGCGAGACCTGCTCACGGCTGGAAAACAGGAACGGAATGTCGAAGACCGCGAATTTCGGGTCAAGCTGCACCGCGTCCGACCCGATCGGGACCACGTCGAGTTGCCCGGTGCGGACCTGCTGCATGTGGACGATCTCGTCGCCCAGCGTGCCGCTGTCGAAATACTCGATGTCGACCGCGTCGCCCATTTCCTCCGTCAGCGCGTCGCGGAACGCCGCCAGCATCTGCTGGGTCGAGGCGCCCGGGGTGCTCTCCACCGAAAGCCGCAGCTCCAGCGGATCCTGCGCCGCGGCCGGGCCCGCGCAGATCAGTGCTGCGGCCGCGAGGCCGATCAGATCCCGTCTCTTGATTGCAAACATGGGTCTCTCCTCCCTTTTGAGTTCCGGCATGGCTTGGCCCGTTCCGGGCCGAACGCTTGGAACCAGATACGACTTTCCGTCTCGACCTGCTCGTGTCTGCCCTACCGCTCTCCTCCAGCTTTCGCCGCACGGGGCGGCACTCCGGCGAGGAAGTAGGATTCGTTGCCCACCCCTGTGACCGTCGCCGCGACCGTGCCGCGTTCCAAATCGACCAGCCAGACAAGGCTGCTGCCCGGGCCGCCCTTCGCCCCACCGATGACGCAGGCATGACGCCCCTGCACCGCGATCCCCCGGGGCCGGGCCGGACCGCCGTTGGGGGCGCTCGGGGTGATCCGGTGAACCTCGGCCGGCCGTCCGGCCAGGGCCGCGTCGACGTCGAGGATCGAGATCACGTTGGTCCGGAAGCACGAGGCAATCAGCAGCTTGCCGTCCTCGGAAAAGGCCACGCCGAAGGGCCGGCTGCGGTCGGTTTCGGCGGTTGCGCCGACTGCCACGCGGGCCGCCTCTGCATCCGTCCCGCCCGCCGCGGCCCGTGCGGCGTCGATGATCGAGACGGTGCCGCCTTCACAGGGCTCCGACATGCTTTCGCGTGCGGCGACCGCGACCAGCGCCCCGTCGCGCCCCATCGCCATGCCGAAGGGGCCGGTCTCAACGGGCACGCGGGTGACTTCCGCGTCCGGCGCACCCGCGAGCGCGGCCTCGAGGGTCAGGACCGATACATCGGCAAAGCCTCCGTTCCCGACGAAAACGGTGCCGCCCGCGACCGGCGAGATCACCAGCCCCGTGGGGTTCGGAAAGCGCCCGAAGCTGGGATGCGGGCTGTCGTGGCCGCTGGGCTCTCGCGACGGGTGATCCGTGTTCAGCGCCAGCGGGATGCGGACCGTCGGCTTGCGCGTCGCCACGTCGATTACCGTGACCTCGTCGCCGCCGTCCTCGCTGCCCGCGGCCTCGCCGCAATTCACCAGGAGGTGCCTGCCATCCGGCGTCAGCGCGCATCCGACGGGGCCCGTCCGTCCGGTGGACACGAAGTCGATCACCGCGCCGGTGCTGTCGTCGTTCGCCGGATCCAGCGCCCGCGCGACATCGAGCACGGTGACAATTCCCGGGTGCCCGTGCTGGTAGGCCCTGGCGGCATCCGGCGTCGCGTCACCAGAATGGCAGACGACATAGGCCCGGCGCCCCTCGGCATCCACGGTCACCGCGACCGGCTGTCCGCTGGCCCGCGCCTCGGCCACGCCGTCGCCGTCAAGGTCGAGGTCCGGCGTTACCCTCGGCCGGGAGATGACGGCGCCCGAGGTGCCGTCATTCGCGGGATCCAGCGCGCGGTCGAGATCCACGATGGCGACGTTGTCGTCCCAGCGCCCGCTGACGATCAGGTGGCCGTGGACCGGGCTCATGCCGCCCGCTCCTCGATGACGGCGCCGCAGGCGATCAGCCTCTCGATCGCGCGGTCGTCGTAGCCGCGCTCTGCCAGGATCTCGCGCCCATGCTGCCCCAGCAGCGGCGCGGGCCGGGACACGCCGCCGGGCGTCGCGCCGAACTTGACCGGCAATCCGATGGCCTGCGTTGGCCCGGCGACCGGATGCTCGGTCTCCACGATCATCCCGCGCGCCTGCGCCTGTGGATCGCGGTGCATTTCGGGGATCGTCAGCACCGGGCCGGCGGGCAGGCCGGCCTCTTCCATCGCCGTCAGCCAGTGCTCGGTCGAATGCGTGGTCAGCCGTGCTTCCAAAAGCGGCACGAGCGCAGACAGGTTTTCCATCCGGTCGCGGTTGGTGGCGAACCGTGGGTCGTCGCCGAGGTCCGGCGCCTCGATCACGTCCAGAAGGCGCAGCCAGTTCCGCTGGTTCGCGGCGCCCACGTTGATCCAGCCGTCCCGCGTTCGAAACGACTGGTAGGGCGCATTGAGCGGATGGGCCGAACCCAAGGGCTCAGGCGCCAGACCGGTGGCGAAGGCGATGGCCGACTGCCAGTAGGTCAGCGTGATCCCGGCCTCGAAAAGCGAGGTGTCGACTGTCTGTCCCTCCCCCGTCCGCTGGGCGTGGGAATAGGCCGCGATGCAGCCCATCGCGGCCAGGATTCCGGCGGTGATGTCGGAAATCGGCGCGCCGGGCTTCACCGGCGGGCGTCCCGGCCCCTCGCCCGTGATCGACATCAGCCCCGACATGCCCTGCGCGATCAGGTCGAACCCGCCGCGGGTCGCATAAGGCCCTGTCCGACCGAAGCCCGAGATGGCGCAATAGACGAGCTTCGGGTTGATCTGGCGCAGCGTGTCATACCCGATACCCAGATTGTCCATCGTGTCGATGCGGTAATTCTCGATCAGCACGTCGGCGTCGGACAGGAGCGTCCGCAGCACCTCGACGGCCTCAGGCGCCTTGAGGTTCAGCGCGATACCCCGCTTGTTGCGATTCATCATCATGAAGGCCGCGCTTTCGCCGTTGATGTCGGGCGGCAGGAACCGGCGGCTGTCATCGCCATCGGGCTTTTCCACCTTGATCACATCGGCGCCCATGTCGGCCAGCATCATGCCACAGACCGGCCCCGCCATGATGTGGGCGAGTTCGACCACCTTCATCCCCGCCAGCGGGCCCCTGCCGCTCATGTGCCGGTCCAGTCTGGCGGACGCTTGGCCAGGAAGGCTTCCAGCCCGTTGCGGAAATCCTGGCTCATGTAGCACATGGTGATCAGGTCGGCGTCCTCGACCGCCAGCGCCGCACGGTTCCGGCGCATCGCCTCCTTGGTGGCGCGCAAGGTCAGCGGCGCCATCCCACCCAGTTGAGCGGCCAGTTCGGCGGCGCGGGACAGCAGCGCATCTTCATCCGGCAGCACCTCGGACACGAGGCCGGCGGCCTGCGCCTCGTCC
>CBDUPF010000187.1:0-8456 GCA_965369035.1 uncultured Aliishimia sp. | reverse complement strand
GGAATTCGGCAAGGCGATCGGTGCCGACGCCTATTGCCGCGACGCCGCCGTTGCCGTGGAAACCGCCAAGGATTTCATCAGCCGCAAGCACAACCGCATGAACGCCTGAGCGGCAAGCGTGCGCGGAATGGACGGCTCCGTTCCGCGCGGGGCCGTTCTGTTTTGCGCCCGGCGTGACTACCTTGGCCAAGGGAGGTGCTGAGAATGTCGCTCATCGCACGTGTTCCGCGTGGATTGCCCGGCGGAGACCAGAGTTCATGGACAGGCGGCGCGGCGTGAAACTGCCCAGCGACAGGACGCTCGCCGAAGAGGGGCTGGAACAGATCGGCCAGGGCCGCATCCTGCTCATCGCCTGCGGGGCGCTGGCGCGCGAAATCCTCGACCTGAAGCGCGCCAACGGCTGGTCCCACATGGACCTGACCTGCCTGCCCGCGAAACTGCACCTCTACCCCGAGAAGATCACCGGAGAGGTCCGGGCAACGGTGGAAAAACACCGGGCCGAATACGAGGGCATCTTCGTTGTCTACGCCGATTGCGGGACGGGCGGGCTGTTGCAGATGGCCTGCGAGGAGATGGGGGTGGAGATGGTCGCGGGGCCCCATTGCTACAGTTTCTTCGAAGGCAACGACCGCTTCGCCGCCCATGCGGACGACGAGTGCACCGCCTTCTACCTGACCGATTTCCTGGTCCGGCAGTTCGATGCCTTCGTGTGGAAGCCCATGGGGCTCGACCGGCATCCCGATCTGCGGGACATGTATTTCGGCAATTACGAGAAACTGGTCTACCAGGCGCAGACCGATGATCCGGAGCTGACGGAGAAAGCGCGCAAATGCGCGGAACGGCTGGGGTTGGCGTTCGAGCGCCGCTTCACCGGCTACGGCGACCTGGAGACGACGCTCGCCCGGCTTTGAGACCTGCGCGCGTCAGGCCGCTTCCAGTGCCACCTTGCGGATACGCTCGATCATCGCGCGCAATCCGTTCGACCGTTGCGCCGAAAGGTGGTCGTTGAGCCCCAGCCGCGCCATCTCCGCCCGCGCGTCCACCGACGGCACCTCTTGCACCGGCAGACCGTTGTAGAGCTTGCGCAGCAGCGCGATCAGCCCTTGCACGATCATCGCGTCGCTTTCACCGTCAAATCGGAACACGCCGTCCTCGATCACCGGATGCAACCAGACCTGGCTTGCGCAGCCATCGACCTTGGTTGCGGGGACTTTCAGCGCGTCGGGCAACGGTTGCATCTTCTTGCCCTCGTCGATGACGAAACGGTACCGGTCCTCCCAGTCGTCGAGGAACTCGAAATCCTCCACGATTTCCTCAAAGGCGGCACTGGCCATGCGATTTCCCTCATTTCTGTTCACTGAACAGCACGTAATGACAGCGGTGCGGCAGGTCCACCCCCCAGATTGAGGCTTTGCAAGCTTGGCCGGGATGGGTTAACTGCTGGAAAAACGACGTCAAAGGCCTTGGGGCAGCATGCGCAAAATCTTTACAACTGTCCTGATCGCGAGCTTTCTGCTGACCGGATGCGGATCCGTTCGAGACAGCCGGCTGAACCCGTTCAACTGGTTCGGCAAGGCACAGCCCGTGGCGATGGAGCAAGATGCGGCCGCGGCGAACCCGCTGATCCCGAGCCGCGGCGGGCTCTTCGGGAACTCGCGCCAGCGTTATCTGGAACGGGACCTGACCTCGCCCATCGCCTCCATCACCAACCTTACGGTGGAGCGCGTGCCGGGGGGCGCGATCATTCGGGCGACCGGGGTCGACCAGATGCAGGGGGCCTTCAATGCCGGGTTGGTCCCGGAAAACGACGAAGAACTGCCGGTGGACGGCGTGCTGACCTATACCTTCGAACGCCAGCGCCCCGAAGGCGCGCGCCCGGTCGGCCCGGTTCAGACCCGCGAAGTCATCGTGGCCCGCAAGCTCACCGACCAGCAATTGCGCGGCGTGCGCAGCATCCGAGTTGCGGCCGCGCAGAACGCCCTCGCCGTCCGGCGTTAACTTTCCAGTTCCACGATCTTGATTGCGTCGCTTTCGGCCGAAAGCGCGATCTTCCCGTTGCACAGACGCAGCGCATCGTCCCCGAACACCTCCGCACGCCAGCCGCGCAGGGATGGCAGGTCGCGTTCGCCCGCCGAAATCGCATCCAGTTCCGCCGCCGACGCGATGAGGCGCGGCGCGACGCCGGAGCTTTCGGTCTTGGTTTTCAGCAGCACACGCAACAGGTCGGCCAGCGCCGGATTGACCTGCAGCTTGTCGCGGCTCTTGTCGACCTCCGGCAAATCGTCCGCCGGGCATTCGAGCCCACGCGCCACCGCCGCCAGGATCCCGTCCGCGATCTCGCCCTTGCGCGCCTCGCGCAGCAGCAGCCGCGCGCGGTTCAACTCCTGGTGATTGGACGGTTTCAACGAGGCCAGTTCCAACAGGGCGTCGTCCTTCATGACCCGGTTTCGGGGGACATTCCGCGCCTGCGCATAGGTTTCGCGGAATGCCGCCAATTCCCGGACCAGACCCAGGAACCGGGCCGAATTGGTCCGCGTCTTGATCCGCATCCACGCATCCTGCGCTTCGGTCCGATATGTCTCGGGGCTGGTGAGGACCTGAAGCTCCTCCTGCACCCATTTGGCGCGGCCCGTTTTCTCCAGTTGCCGCGACAGGACCTCGTAGATCTTGCGCAGATGCGTCACGTCGGCCAGCGCATAGGTCTTCTGCGCTTCCGACAGCGGACGCTGCGACCAGTCCGTGAACCGCGAGGTCTTGTCGAGCTTCGCCTTTGCGATCCGACGCACCAGCGTCTCGTAACCGACCTGATCGCCAAAGCCACAGACCATCGCCGCGACCTGGGTGTCGAACAGCGGTTCGGGAAAAACTCCGCCCTCGACAAAGAAGATCTCCAGATCCTGCCGCGCGGCATGGAAGACCTTTACCACCGACGGGTCCCGGAAGAGATCGTACAGCGGCTCCAGCGAGATGCTGGCGACCAGCGGATCGATCAGCACAGCATCGGTTTTGCCATCACCGGGATAGGCCATCTGAACCAGGCAAAGTCTGGCGTAATACGTGCGCTCGCGCAGGAACTCCGTGTCAATCGTGACGTAGGGAGCTTGGGCCGCTTGTGCGCAGAATTCGGAAAGGTCCTGGGTCGTCGTGAGTGTGCGCATCAGCGGCTGCTCTTTTCCGCGTTTCTGTTGGTTGAACACGCGTAGACCATCGCCGAAGCAATGACCAGAGTTCAACCCAGAAGGAGCGGCGTACGGTCACCTGCGGCGAACCTGGCCAACACCGCGGGGTAAAGAACATGTTCCTGTGTCAGCACCCGAGCCGCAAGCGTCTCCTCGGTGTCGTCTGGCAGGACGGGAATGCGCGCCTGGCCGAGGATGGGGCCGTCATCGAGTTCCGGCGTCACCTCGTGCACGGTGCATCCGTGCTGCCTGTCGCCTGCCGCCAACGCGCGGGCATGGGTGTTCAGCCCGCGATACTTGGGCAGAAGCGACGGGTGGATATTGAGCATCCGCCCCATCCACGGCGTGACGAATCCGGCCGTGAGGACCCGCATGAACCCCGCAAGACAGATGATGTCGGGCGCATGTGGAGCCAGTACGCGGTCCAGTTCCGCCTCGAACGCCGAGCGATCCGCGCCGAACGGGCGATGGTCGACGATTTCCGTCGCCAGCCCCTGCGCCCGGGCCCAGGCGATCCCGCCGGCAGAGTCGTTGTTGGACAGGATAACGGCCGGACGGGCCGGATGATCTCCCACCATGCTGGCGACGAGCGCACGCATGTTCGACCCGCCGCCGGAAATGAAGATCGCAACGCGCTTCGTCAAATCAGAGTGCCGGAATAGGTGATTTCGCCGCCCTCGGTCACCTGCCCGATCTGCACCACACTGTGACCCGCGCTCTCGAACGCGGCTCTTGCCGGGTCCAGATCTTCGGGCCGCACGACCGCGACCATGCCGATGCCGCAGTTGAAGGTCTTGAGCATCTCGGCCGGCGCCATGGCCCCTTCGTGGGCCAACCATTCGAAGACCGGCGGCAGATCCCAACTGTCGAGATCGACGCTCGCGCCCAGCCCCTCGGGCAGCACGCGCGGCAGGTTCTCGGTCAAGCCGCCGCCGGTGATGTGGGCCAGCGCTCGCACGGCACCGGCACGCGTCGCGGCGACGGCGCCCTTGACGTAAAGCGTTGTCGGCGCCAGCAGCGCGGCGCCCAGCGTGCCTTCGGCCCAGGGACACGGCGCATCCCAATCCAACCCGGACTGCGCGACCAGCTTGCGCACGAGACTGTAGCCGTTGGAATGCACGCCGCTTGAGCCAAGGCCCAGAAGCACCTGCCCCGCGGCGACACCTGACGGGAGATCCTGCCCGCGCTCCATCGCGCCCACGGCAAACCCGGCAAGGTCGAAATCGGCGCCGTCATACATGCCCGGCATCTCCGCCGTCTCCCCGCCGATCAGGGCGCAGCCGCTGGCCTCGCACGCCCCGGCGATCCCCTCGATCACGCGCGCGGCGCTCTCGAGGTACAGCTTTCCGGTGGCGAAATAGTCGAGAAAGAACAGCGGCTCCGCCCCCTGGCACACGAGGTCGTTGACGCACATCGCGACGAGGTCGATGCCCACACCGTCGACGTTTCCGGTATCGATGGCGATCCTCAGCTTGGTCCCGACCCCGTCGGTCGCGGCCACGAGCACCGGATCGGTGTACCCGGCCGCCTTCAGATCGAAGAGCCCGCCGAAACCGCCAAGCCCCGCCATCACACCGGGGCGGTTCGTGCGCTTGGCGGCCGGCTTGATTCGCTCCACAAGTGCATTGCCGGCGTCGATATCGACACCGGCATCGGCATAGGTGATCCCGTTCTTTCCAGGTTCGCGAACGCTCATCTTCGGTCCCCGCATGGCTTTGCCCGAGGGCGTAGACCATCGCCGCGGCCTGTGCAACGGGCCTCCGCCGAACAGGCCCGCTTGACTGGACCGCCCACCCGGAATACCCACGGTTCCGGCGGGCCTGTAGCTCAATTGGTTAGAGCAGAGCGCTCATAACGCTTTGGTTGCGGGTTCAAGTCCTGCCGGGCCTACCACCCGCCACGAACGAGAGGCGCGCGAGCGATTCCCGACCCACCGATCAGGCCGCGCGGCGAAGATGGTCGACCGGGTTCTCGATGTCTTCGACCGGCAAATCGAGGCTGGCTGTCATCTCGACAGATGTCGGCGGGACTTCGACCAGGCGGTAACCGCGGCCATGTACCGTCTCGATCATGCTGCGCGGCGCGCCGGCCCGTGCCAGGCGGCTGCGAAGCGTCGCCATGAACACGTCGATCGTGCGTGCATCGCCGATCGGCTCCAGACCATAGATCTCGCCCAGGATGTCATCCTTGCTGACCAGCTCCGGGGACGTCAGGCAGAGCGTCTCGAAGATGCTGTATTGCGTCGGGCTCATGTGAACCGGGGTCGCCCCCCACCAGACGCGCCGTTCCTGGAGGCTGACCTTCAGCTGTCCGATGTTCAGGACCGGACCGGAGTATCCTGCCCGGCGCGTGGCCACGGCGAGAATGCGCGCGGCGACCTCAGATCCGGGCATGTCGGAGCGGATGATGTCGTCGGCCCCGAGGCTCAGCGCGCGCGTCCGGTCTTCGGCGCTGTCGGCCGTGTCCACGACGAGGATCGACATGGACGGGCTTTCCTTGCGCAGCTGTTTGACCGCGACGGTCCAGCGCAGATCCGGCAGACCGGTTTCCACCAGCGTGACCGGATGTCCAAGCAGATCGAGGGATTCGAAGATGGCAATGCCGTCATCGGCAGGGGTAATGGGAAAGCCCAGCGCAGTAAGCTCCGCCTGGATGCGCACACCGTCCCACGACGTCACACTCGTCAAGATCCGCATTTCCGTCACTCCTCTACGAAGGTACTCGTTCCTGTTGCCGCGGGCGGATCGCGCGCGCGGCTTACTGCAATTCCGTTTCCCTGAAATGGGCGTAACAAGGGAGATAAAGCCCGCACCGCCGTTCGGGCAATACATACGTGAAGAACAGGTTAACGACGCCGATTGGCCGGGATGCCTAGCGCGCGATCACGATGTCGGCGCAAAGCCCGCCAAGCCGCGTACTCTCCCCAAGGCGCAGCACACCGCCGTGAGCGCGGGCGACATCGGTGGCGATGGCCAGGCCCAGCCCGACCCCCGCGCCACGGTCCTGGTTGCGTGCCGCATCGAGGCGGACGAACGGCTTGCGCGCTTCGGGCCTCTGGGATTCGGGAATGCCCGGCCCGTCGTCCTCCACCCGGATGCGAAGCGATTTCTCCGACAATGATACCGAGACCTCCGCCCGCGTTCCATAGCGCACCGCATTTGAGATCAGGTTGTCGACGGCCCGCCGGATAGCCGTTTCCCGAAGGCGGACGGTGCCGTCTCCTTCCACTGAAACCAGTTCCACCTGCCGCCCGGTGCGCTGCGCGTCCTCCACGATGCTGCGCACCAGGGCGATCGGATCCACGCGCTCCGCCTTGCCCTCCGCCCCCTGCACGAAGTTGAGAAATTCGTCGACCAGCCGCTGCATCTCGTCCACGTCATGTTCCAGCGGCTCGCGCTCGGCGTCGTCCAGCAGGCTCAGGGCCAGGCGCATCCGCGTCAGAGGCGTGCGCAAGTCGTGGCTGACGCCGGAGAGCATGAGCGTGCGTTGTTCGATATGGCGTTCGATTCGTTGGCGCATGTCCACGAAGGCGGTACCGGCAGCCCGAACTTCCGCCGCCCCCGCGGGCGTATAGGGCATGTGGCGCCCACGCCCGAACGCCTCGGCCGCTGCGGCCAGCCGGGTGATCGGCCGCAACTGGTTGCGCAGGTAGATGTAGGCGACAGCCGTCATCAAAACGCCGAAGAAGACCATGTTGACGTAAAGCTGGTGCGGTTTGGAGGCCGACAACCGGTTGCGGCCCATCTCCAGCCGCGCAAGCCCGTGCCGCGTCTCGGCATAGAGCACGACGATACTGTCATCGGCGAGCAGAATTCGACGGATTTCGGGAAAGGCCTCGCGCAACATCGGCGCAAAGACGGTGCCCGAGAAATCGTACCAGAGCCGTGTGTCGGAGGGCGGCAGTTCGGTGTCGTCAACCAGTTCGACGGCGATCCCCAGCCCGCCCAACCGGTCAATGAGCCGATCCTGGACGTCTGCCGCGTCCGGGGTCGATTCCACCGTCTCGAACACCAGCGTCAGTTCGCGGATCATCGTCCAGGTCATCTGCTGGGTCACATCGGTAAAATGCCGCTGCGCAAAGAGCACGAAGACCACCAGTTGCACGACGAACACCGGCAGAATGAGGATAAGCGCGGCCCGCCCGTAGAGCCCGCGCGGCATATAGCGTTTGAGCCACTTGAACGACATGCGCTAAGCCTACCCCTGCACCTTGGGAAGGAAAAGCATGGCCATGACGCCCCCCGACGATTTCGACCCGCCTGTCGGTCAGCCCGTGACGCTGGCGCCCGGCCTCAGGCGCATCGTTGCACCCAACCCCTCGCCGATGACCTACCGCGGCACCAACACCTATCTCGTCGGCACCGGCGACCTGGCGGTGATCGACCCCGGCCCGCCAAGCGACGCCCACATGGCCGCGATCCTGGGTGCATTGGAGCCCGGACAGCGGATCAGCCATGTCTTCGTCACGCACACGCACCTCGATCATTCACCACTCGCCCGGCCGCTGGCGGAGGCGACCGGAGCCCCCGTCCTGGCGTTCGGCACCGCCGGTGCGGGCCGCAGCGCGGTGATGCAGGAACTGGCCGGCGCAGGAGAGATCGGCGGTGGCGAAGGTATCGACGAGGCGTTCCGCCCGGATGTCGAACTGGAGGACGCACAGGTCATCGAGGGCGACGGATGGCGGTTCGAGGTGCTGCACACGCCCGGCCATATCGGCAACCACCTCTGCCTTGCCTGGGGCGACATCTGTTTCACCGCCGACCATGTGATGGGATGGGCGACCTCGCTGGTGTCTCCTCCGGACGGCGATCTGACCGATTTCATGGCCTCTTGCGACCGCCTCTCCGCCCGGAGATGGTCGGTGTTCCACCCCGGCCACGGCGCGCCGATAGAGGATCCGGCAACGCGGCTCGACTGGCTGGTCTCGCACCGGCGCGCCCGCGAGTCCGCGATCATCGCGGAGTTGTCGCGCGGCGCGGCGACCGCCCAGGCTCTCGCCCGCGCGATCTACACCGACACGCCGCCCGTTCTGCTCGGCGCCGCCAGGCGCAACGTCCTGGCCCATCTGGTTGATCTCTACGGAAAATCGCGCGTTGAACCCCAAGGCAGGCTTACCGCCGACGCCGCGTTCCGCCTGACCTGAGCCGGTCCTCACCGAGAATGGAAAATCCTCAATTATCCACTGGACGCAGGCCGGAGCCATTGCTATATCGCCCCGCACGGTTCCGGCGTAGCTCAGCGGTAGAGCAGTTGACTGTTAATCAATTGGTCGTAGGT
>CBDUPF010000186.1:0-8513 GCA_965369035.1 uncultured Aliishimia sp. | reverse complement strand
AGGGACGAGAAGGACCTGCTTGCCGACGTGGTGGGAGCCGAACAGGCCCCGTAGCTCGAGGCTCAGTCAGCCCAACTGAGCCAATGTCCGTCAGGTTGCGGGTGGAGAAAACGCCCGCGCCGCTGTGTCACTGCGGCGCGGGGATCGCTCAGGCGTTGCGCGCCCGGAAGCGCAGATCGGCGCAGGCCTCGATGAAGTCCGCGGCTGCATCGGCCTTGTCGAGCAGGTGGATGCCGTCGTCCGGCTCGCCCTCGATCGCGGCGGGCCAGAATTTTTCTCGCGCGGCGGCGGAGAGGGCGATGAACTTCATGTGGGCATGCGCATCGGCCAGGAAGCTCTTGGCGCCATGCATACGCGCCAGCCGGGTCGCGCCCTCCTCCGACGCGATGATCGCCACCGCATCGTAAAGCACCGAAGGCGCGCCATCGAGCTTCTGGTCGGCCTCGATCTTGCGGCCCCGGTTCGACGTCACGCCGCCGACCTTTTCGGCCACGACCTCCACCGTCGCTCCGGCCTTCTTGGCGGCATCGGCCAGCACGTCGAAATACTTGGCGTCGATCCCGTCGGTCAGCAACACGCCCAGCTTGCGCCCGGCAAAGCTTTGGGGCGGATTGGCCAGGATGCTCAGCGCTGGGGAGGGTTCGGTGTCAATCACGTCCCGGGCCGGGACCGCCGCCTCCGGCACGGATTCCAGACCAAGCCCATCGGCGACCATTTCGGCCAGATCCTTGTCGATATTGGGCAGGTGAGAGACCATTCGCTCGCGGATCTCCGGGTTCTGTACCTTCGACAGTTCGAAGATCAGCGCGTCGGCGATGTGCCCCTGCTCGACCGCTGTCTGGCTGAGATAGAACTGCCGCGCCTGGCTGTAGTGATCGGCGAAGGTTTCCGACCGCACCCGCTGTTTCGGCCCGGCCTCCTCGGCCCCGTAGGACCGGAAGCCCCGCTCGGGATCCTCGCGCGGGCCCTGACCGTGGCTGTTGGGCTCGTAGTTGGCGCGGCCCTTCGGGTTGTGCATCGCCATGTGGCCGTCCTGCTGCAGATGGGCGAACGGACATTTCGGCGCGTTGATGGGGATGTGGTTGAAGTTCGGGCTGCCCAGCCGCTTGAGCTGCGTGTCGAGGTAGGAAAAGTTGCGCCCCTGCAGCAGCGGGTCGTTGGAATGGTCGATGCCAGGAACGATGTTGCCGGTCTGGAACGCGACCTGTTCCGTCTCGGCAAAGAAGTTGTCGACCATCCGGTTCAGCGTCATCGTGCCCACGATCCGCACCGGCACCTGCTCCTCCGGGATTAGCTTGGTCGCGTCCAGCACGTCGAACTCGAAGCTGTCGGCGAAGTCGTCGTCGAAAACCTGCACGCCGAGATCCCATTGCGGGTAATCGCCGGCCTGGATCGCATCCCACAGATCGCGGCGGTGGAAATCCGGATCTGCGCCGTTGATCTTGACTGCCTCATCCCACAGCACCGACTGCACGCCCTGCCGGGGCTTCCAGTGGAACTTGACGAAGGTCGATTTGCCTTTCGCATCAACCAGCCGGAAGGTGTGCACGCCGAACCCTTCCATGAACCGGAAGCTGCGCGGGATGGCACGGTCGGACATGATCCACATCACCATGTGCATCGCTTCCGGCATCAGGGAGATGAAATCCCAGAAGTTGTCATGCGCGGTCTGCGCCTGCGGGAAGCCGCGGTCGGGCTCCTGTTTGGCGGCGTGGACGAGGTCGGGGAACTTCATCGCGTCCTGGATGAAGAACACGGGGATGTTGTTGCCGACGAGGTCCCAGTTGCCCTCCCTGGTGTAGAACTTCACCGCGAAACCGCGCACGTCGCGGGCCAGATCCGGGGAACCCTTGTTACCGGCGACGGTGGAGAACCGCACGAAGACGTCGGTTTTCTCTCCCACCCGCTGAAAGATATCGGCCCGCGTCAGGTCAGACAGCGACTCGGTCAGTTCGAACGTGCCGTGGGCACCATAGCCACGGGCGTGGACGACCCGCTCGGGAATGCGCTCGTGGTCGAAGTGAAAGAGCTTTTCGCGGAACACCTGGTCTTCGAGCAGGTGCGGGCCGCGCGGCGCGATCTTCAGCGTGTTTTGGTCGTCCGAGATCGGCATGCCGACCTGTGTGGTCATCGTGTCGTGCTCGTCACCGGCAACCTGGTGGGTCTCTCCACCGTTTCCGCGGCGGGTTTCGCTGTCGTGCTTGGTCATGTCCATGTCCTTTTCTGGTCAGGCCGACAGGGTTCGGGGTCAGGATTCACGTGGCGCGGTTCGCTCCGGCCGCCCGGCCAGTGGGCCGCCTTCGTCAACCAGGTTCCTCCTGAACGTGAGCCACGCTGCCCTGTCGCCAGCGTTGTCCGGAAAACCCCGGCCGATCCCCGTCGGTTCCACGAAACTTTCCCGGTCGGTGCCAGGCTCGGTCGGATGTCGCTGCGATTGCGGCTTTCAACTCCCGGTCGGTGCGTGCATACTCGGGCGATGAAGCACATTACATTCCCCCACATGGCTGTCCCCGAATGCGCGTGAGCATCGGGTTCCGCCTGCGCTACTCCCTGTCACAGCCCACTCCGCTTATTGCCATGCTGAACGTGCACTACTCACGAGTCGGCGACCTTGAGCGGGCCGATTACCTCGTCACCTCGCCAAGCGTGCCGCTGGAGAGCTATCGGGACGGTTTCGGCAACTGGTGCACGCGGATGGTCGCGCCCGCCGGCGAGTTCACATTGTCCTCCGACGGGATATTCCGGGATGCCGGTCTGCCCGATCCCGTGGCGCCGAATGCCGCCCAGCATGCGGTGCAGGACCTGCCGTTCGAGACGCTGGTCTACCTGCTGGGCAGCCGCTACTGCGACACCGACCTTCTGTCGGACGAAGCCTGGCGACTGTTCGAGCGGACGGAACCGGGATGGGCGCGGGTGCAGGCGATCTGCGATTACGTCCACGAAGGCGTGTCGTTCGACTACATGCAGGCAAGTTCGACCCGCACGGCCTCGCAGACGCTGGCCGGGCGGCAGGGGGTCTGCCGCGATTTTGCGCATCTCGCCATCGCGTTTTGCCGCTGCATGAACATTCCGGCCCGGTACTGTACCGGCTACCTGAGCGATATCGGTGAGCCCGAGCCCCATCCGCCCGGCGATTTCGCCGCCTGGATGGAGGTGTTTCTGGACGGACACTGGTGGGTATTCGACCCCCGGAACAACACCCGGCGCACCGCAAGGATCCTGATCGCCCGGGGTCGGGATGCTGCCGATGTGCCTTTGACGCAGACATTCGGGCCCAATACGCTGACGGAGTTCACGGTCTGGACGGACGAATTGCCAGACGAGGCGGCAGAGGTGGCGGCTGGCGCCTCCAACTGAGCGGTCGCGCCTAAGGGTTTCGAATCACGGCGTCGAGGAATGAACGCTGACACGTCGTCCGGCAGCACGCGCTTTGGCCAAATGCCTATGGGAGAAGCCGATCACGCACGCCCTCGCCGGGCTGGCCCGCCAGAAAGACATGCAAGGGCCGCGACGATGACGCATATCAGCTTTGACAAGCGCCGCTGTGGAGCCCGCGGGCCCGACACCACCCGACCCGCTGCGGGGCCGGGCAGCGGCGAACAGGACAGGCGCCGGTGCGGCGGCCTCGACGGGTAGGGGTCCGGAATGCCGACAGTCACCATCACGCATGAGACCACCTATCGCTACCAGACCCCGGTCGCACTTGGCCCGCACAGGCTGATGCTGCGCCCGCGGGAAACGCGGGACCTTTCGCTGGCGGCGTTCGATCTCGAGATCACCCCCACCGCCCGCGTCGACTGGTCTCACGACGTTGCCGGCAATGCCATCGCCCTGGCCAGCTTCGATGGGTCCTCGGACCGGCTGTCGATCCGGGCGCGCACAACCGTCGAATTGACCGCGCCTGTCTGGCCGGTCTTCGCCATCGCGGCCGACGCGACATCGTTTCCATTCGTCTATTCCGCGGACGATCTGACCGACCTCGGCGCGCTCGCCGCACCGCAATATGCCGATGATGCGGGGCGACTGTCGGATTGGGTCGAGCAGTTCGTGATGACCCGGCCAACGGATACGTTGTCCTTGCTGAAGGATATCAGCAATGGCATCACGGCCCGCATCTCCTACCAGAGCCGCGAGACGGAGGGGACGCAAGGGCCGCTCGAAACGCTGGACAGGGGCTGGGGATCCTGCCGGGACTTCGCCGTCCTCTTCGCGGAGGCGGCCCGGACGCTCGGCCTGGGTGCCCGCCTTGTGTCGGGGTACCTGTTCGATCCCGAGGGTGACCGGCTCGGATCCGGCGAGGCGGGCTCCACGCATGCCTGGGTGGAGATCTTCGTTCCCGGGGCCGGCTGGATCCCGTTCGACCCCACCAACAGATCCGTGGGGGCGGCAAACCTGGTCCCGGTTGCCGTTGCGAGAAAGATCCAGCAGGTCTCGCCCGTCACGGGCAGTTTTTTCGGCACCAATGTCGATCTGCTTTCCCTGGATGTGGCGGTGACGGTCCAGAAAACATGAGCTCCCGAGCCCGAACCGCGGGTTCGGTGGGAGGACCCCGGCCAGCAGGAGGAGGGGAGTGCATGTCGCGGGCAGGCATTCGAACCGGACGCCATCCGATCCGCGACGGGGGCGCGAGCCATGACCATCGCAGTGACGGCTGTGTCCGGACGCCTCCTGTCCCGACTATCCCGGCAGTTCGTCGGCCTTCACCGCACCGCGCCGGCCGCGCGGCATGCCCGGGCCGGTGGTGGTGTCGGTCCTGACCTGGGCCTCCATCTCCGCGTTCACTTCGGCGCCGAACAGCAGTGCGTAGGCGGATATCCAGAGCCACATGAGCAGCACCACGATGCCCGCCAGGGCGCCGAAGGTTTCGTTGTAGCTGCCGAAGTTCTCGACATAGATCGAGAAGCCGACCGATGCGGCCGTCCAGAGGATGCAGGCAAGGACCGCGCCGGGAAGCAGCCAGCGCCACTCGGCGGGCGCGCGATCCGGAGAATAGCGGTAGAGCACGGCGACGCCGCCGATGGTCAGGACGAAAAGGACGACCCAGCGAACCAGGCCTACCAGCGTTTCGGTCGTCTGCCCGAGATCGACGATCGACAGGATCCCTGGCAGGACAAGAGCCATTCCAAGCCCGGCAATCATGCCGATGACCAGAAACAGGGTGAGCGCGAGATTGGTGGCGGTCAGCCGAACGAAAGAGCGGGTTTCCACCTCGTCATAGGCGACGTTGACGCCTTCGATCAGGCTCGCCACACCTTTCGATGCGGAATAGAGCGCGAGACCGATGCCCAGGGCGGTGGCGAGGCCGAGGCCACCTGTACGCGACCCGGCCACCTCGGACGCCTGCCCAAGAACGATGTCGGCGGCCCCCTGCGGCATGATCGAGGAGACCGTTTCGATCTGGTTCGCGATGTGCGACGGCTCGAAGACCAGGCCGGAGATCGCAATGATCGCGGTGATCGCGGGAAAGAGGGCGAGAAGGCCGTAGAACGCGATGCCGGCCGAGATCAGGCCGACGTGGTCGCGGCCCACGTCCCGCCAGGCGCGGAGGATGATCTCCTTCCAGCCGCCCAGCGGTATGTCGCGGGGTCGGACAGCGAATTGTCCTGTCGCGTCCGACATGCGTCTCACGCCTTCGGATTGCCGAGACGTTCTTCCTCGGCTTTCTGGCGTGCGGCTTCCTTCACGCGTTCGCCTGCATCACGCACCTCGTCGGCGGCGGCTTCTGCGGCCGATTTGCTTCCGGGTGCAGCGGCATCGATCTTGTCGCGCTTCTCCTGTGCGATCGCACCGGCCTCATCGACCGCCGCCTGGGCGACGCGCTCGACTTTCTGACGCTCTTCCTGGAAGATGCGTTCCGCTTCGTCGAAGAGATCGTCTCGCGTTGCACCAAGCAACTCGTCCTCCTGACGGGTGCGCGGCAAGGCCCCGGCAAGCGCGGCACCGACAGCCACGGCCAGCGCGCCTGCGACGAGCGGCTGTTCCTCGATGAAGTCCTGCGTGAAGTCGCGGCTGCGGGCATAATTCCGGCGCGCGGCGGTTTCCGCCCGGCGGGCCATTTCCACCGCCCGCGCACGAGCGTTGATGACCCGTTCGCGCGCGGCTTCGCTCAGGTCCTCGGTGCCGCGTGCAAGACGTTCGCGGGCACGTGCGGCGCGGTCGGCCGTCACACGCGCTGCGTGGCTGGCGTTGGACCCGACACTGCGCGCGCCATCCGCGACGCTGGAGGCGGCGGAGGATGCCCCGGAGGCAATGCCCGAGCCAGCGGACCGGGCGCCGGACGCCACCTTGGCGGCCGCGCCCCTCGCGCCCGAGGCGGCGGACGATGCGGCGCCTGCGACGGCGGAGCCTGCCTCCGACGCGCGGTCGGAGAGAGTACGACCGTCATCGTCGTCCTGTGTGCCCGCATGATCATCGTACTCGTCCAGTTCGTGTCGCGCCCAGGCGGGGTAAGCCGCGTACTGACCGGCGCGGCTGTTGCGGCCGCCATTCGGTTGACCCGCGCGGTATTGGGCGGGGGCGTATCGCGTCGGGGCCGAGCGAAGATTGCCGACACTCTCCCCGTTCTGACCCTGGTGGGCGTCCGGGCGTGCGGCGATCCGGCCTGCGGTGCCCCCGTTGACGCGCTGTTCGTCAACGTGATGGGCCGGATCTTCGTGGGACCGGCCGAACATGAGCCAGGCGAGCCCGACCCCCGTCAGCGCCAGCGCCACAGGGTTCTGCTTGACGGAACGGGACACGGCGGTTCCGATCTCACCGCCATGGTCGCGGACGCCGCGGGTGATTTCGCGAATGATCATCTCGGGCGAGAACCGGTCCTGTATGGCGCGGACGGTGGAGTTGAGTTCCTGCCGCTCGCGTTCGATCTCGCGTTCGATTTCGTCGGGTGTACGGGTGTCAGTGGGCATCGGAGGTCCCCTTCATGGCTTGAGCGTCGCGTTTCACGTTCTCCGCGGTGCGGGACGGCGCGATGCTCGACAGTTTCAGGTCGTTGGTGCCCTTCTGCACAAGGAAGAAGGCAATCGCGGCCAGGATGACGCCGACCAGGAAGGCGGCCCAGCCGGGCTCCATCCCCGCTTCGGCGAGTCCGGAGACGACCGCGCCGACCAGCACGTTCAGTGCCGTCAGCGAGACGACGAGGGCCGCGACCAGCAGGCCGATCGCCGTGCCGGCGCGCGAGATGTTCTCGTTGATCTCGGCGCGGGCGAGGTCGACCTCCGACCGGACGAGCGAGCTGATATGCGCCATCGCTTCGCCGATCAGGGACGACGTGTTGGTATCCGACTTGCTGGTCATGATGCGCCTCCTGCTTGATTGATGTGGGTTTGGGCCGGCGCCGCGGGGTGATAGGCCTCCGCCTCGCTCCGGTCATCGGCAGACCGCGCCCGTGCGGAGGCCTTTGCCATCCGGACCCCGGCAAAGCCGAGCAGTGCCGCGCCGCCAAGGAACGCGACCGGGTTGCGGCGGGCAAAGGCGGACAGATCACCGGCGAGTTCGCCGAGGTCCTTTCCGCGGACTGTGTCGGCAAGGTCGGCCATGGCGCCGGCCATCGCGCCGAAGGTCCGTTCCTGCGGCGAGCCGTCACGCAACTCGTCCTGTGCCCGGCGCAGCGCGCTGGATACGGACGATATCTCGTCGGCAACGTCTTGCTTGGCGCTGTCGGCCCGCGCGTGGGCTTCGTCAGCGACGGTCTTGCCGATATTCCGGACCTTCTCCTCCGCATCGTCGCGGATGGACTGGGCTGCGGATTTCACGGATTCGGGATCGGTGTTGCGCGACCCCGGTGCGGTGCTGGATGTCGTGGTGGTGTTCATGAGATTTCCTTCCTTTCGGATCAGGCAACGAAGTTGACGATCGCCAGGACGATGACGACAAGTCCTACGAGGTAGATGATTGAATGCATCGGTGGAGCCCTCTCTATTGTGGCCGTGGCCAGGTTGGCCGCTCCCCGAGTAAACACGCAGCGTGACGATCAGTTCCGCAGATTTTTCGAGATGTGCAGCGGCCCTGCCGCGCGAACCCGAGCGGCCGGAGGCCGGGTGCTGGCACCGCCGTAGGCGACCATCAACGGTCCGGCTGACCGGCGCAGACAAGAAAATCGCCCGCGATATCCGTCGGGCGCCTGCGGCCTCTCGAAAAACGCGAAAGGGCGGAGTATCACGAACAGGTCAGCGCCTGATCCTGCTGATCCTGCGGGCAGGGGCGCACTTCAACGGACGGCGGCAATGGTCTTCGAAATCCCCAAAGCGCGGACGGGCGCGGCATGAAACGCTCCCGGATCAACGCCATCATGGCGGAGGCGGACGACCTGATCCGCAGCCACGGCTTTGCCCTGCCGCCCTTTGCCTACTGGACCCCCGAGGAATTCCGCGCACGCCGGGATGATGCCGGGCACGTCATCGCGGCGCGCTGTGGCTGGGACATCACCGATTATGGCGCCGGGCGGTTCGACGAAATGGGCCTGTTCCTCTTCACACTGCGCAACGGGCGCCTGGCCGATCTGCGGCGCGGTGGCG
>CBDUPF010000185.1:0-8519 GCA_965369035.1 uncultured Aliishimia sp. | reverse complement strand
GGCTTCGACCTCATGCACAGGGGCGAAAGCATCCGCGCCGTCGTGGAGTTCTGATCGGATATGGAACTGGTATCGGACAGCAGGAGTTTCGGGGGCCGCCAGAAGGTGTTCCGCCACCCGTCGACGTCCTGCGGCTGCGAGATGACGTTCGCCGCCTACCTGCCGCCACAGGCCGAGCATGGCCCGGTGCCGGTGCTTTGGTATCTTTCCGGGCTGACCTGCACGCATGAAAACGCCATGACCAAGGGCGGCTTCCAGCAGCACGCGGCCAAGCACGGGCTGGCGCTGATCTTTCCCGATACCTCCCCACGCGGGGACGCGGTTTGCGACGACGAAGCCTATGACCTCGGCAAGGGCGCAGGGTTCTACGTCGATGCCACACGCGATCCGTGGAAGTCGAACTACCGGATGTACGACTACATCGTGAACGAATTGCGTTCCATCGTCCTGGATGCGCTGCCGCTGAAGGACCGGCACGGCATCACCGGGCATTCCATGGGCGGGCATGGCGCGATCACGATCGCGATCCGCAACGCCGGTCTCTTCGACTCGCTTTCGGCCTTTGCACCGATTGCGCATCCGACCCAGTCCGACTGGGGCCGCAAGCAGCTGAGCGCCTATCTGGGCGATGACGAAAGCAGCTGGGCGGAACACGACGCAACGCTACTTCTGCAGGAGTACGGCTGGAAGGGCGATATCCTGGTGGATCAGGGCGCGGCAGACCAGTTCCTGGAACTTCTCAAACCCGAGGCGCTGGCCGACATGATGGTCCGCCGGCGTCAGCCCGGACAGGTACGCATGCAGGATGGTTACGACCATTCTTACTACTTCGTCAGCAGCTTTGCGCGCGATCACGTGTCGTGGCACGCTGAGCGACTGAACTGACGATATGCAGGAAAGGAAAAACATGCTGAAGAAAATCATCGCGGTGACCGGATTGATGGCAGTGCCGTTCATGGCCCTGGCCGAGGGAGATCTGCCCGGCGACGCGGAGAAGGGTGAAAAGGTGTTCCGCAAGTGCAAGGCGTGCCACGCCGTGGGCGCCGATGCAAAGAACAAGGTCGGGCCGATCCTGAACGGTATCGTGGGGCGCACCGCGGCCTCCGTGCCCGATTTCAACTATTCCGATGTCTTCCTGGAGCTTGGTGCGAACGGCACCGTCTGGACGCCGGAGGAGCTCGCAGCATTTCTCGAAAAACCGCGCGACTACGCCAAGGGCACGAAGATGTCCTTCGCCGGCCTCCGCAAGGAGGAAGAGCGCACGGATGTCATCGCCTATCTCGCAACCTTCGCAGAGGAGACGGAGGAAGGGTCGTAGGCAAAGAAATTTCCCGCGCGGCCGGCCGAGTGCTGGCCGCGAAGGAAAGACCTGACAATGGGTCCTGTACCGGGCTCTGTGTCATCACTTGCGGCAATCCTGCCGCACTAAAGGGAGGTACTTTGATGAAAAAGCTGAAGCTTTTGACGTCCGGGATTGCTCTTTGCGCCGCGGGTGCGGCTTACGCAAACGACGATCTCGTGCAACAGATGGATAACCCGGCACAATGGGCTATCCAGACGGGCGACTACTCGAACCAGCGCTATTCCGAGCTCGATCAGGTGAACGCGGGGAACGTCGCGGACCTGCAGGTGGCCTGGACGTTCTCCACCGGGGTTCTGCGCGGCCACGAGGGCTCGCCTCTGGTGATTGGCGACGTGATGTATGTGCACACGCCGTTCCCGAACATCGTCTATGCCCTCGACCTGGCGAACGATGGCAAGATCATCTGGAAATACGAACCCAAGCAGGATCCGGACGTCATCCCGGTGATGTGCTGTGACACCGTGAACCGCGGTGTGGCCTATGCCAACGGCAAGATCTTCCTGCATCAGGCCGACACCAAGGTGGTCGCGCTGAACGCAGAGGACGGCTCGGTCGTGTGGGAAGCCCAGAACGGCGATCCGACAATCGGCGAAACCAACACTGCAACGGTTCTGCCGGTGAAGGACAAGGTGATCGTCGGTATCTCCGGCGGCGAGTTCGGTGTCCGCGGCCATACCACGGCCTATGACATGGAAACCGGCGAACTGGTCTGGCGCGCCTATTCCATGGGGCCGGACGAAGACATCCTCGTCGATCCCGAAAACACCACGCACCTGGGTCAACCCGTCGGCGAAAACTCCGGCACCAACACCTGGGAAGGCGATCAGTGGATGATCGGCGGCGGCACCACCTGGGGCTGGTTTGCGGCCGACATGGGCGAAAACCTGTTCTATTACGGCACGGGCAACCCGTCGACCTGGAACCCTGCGCAACGCCCGGGTGACAACCGCTGGTCGATGACCATCATGGCGCGCGATATCGACACCGGCGTGGCCAAGTGGTTCTACCAGATGACCCCGCATGACGAGTGGGACTATGACGGCGTCAACGAGATGATCCTGACCGAGCAGGAGATCGATGGCGAAGAGCGCAAGCTCCTGACCCACTTCGACCGGAACGGTCTGGCTTACACGATGGATCGCATCACTGGCGAACTGCTCGTGGCCGAGAAGTTCGACCCGGTGGTGAACTGGACAACCGGCGTCGACATGGACCCCGAGTCCGACACCTATGGCCGTCCGCAGGTCGTGGCGCAGTACTCGACCGAGCAGAACGGCGAGGACGTGAACTCGACCGGCATCTGCCCGGCGGCGCTCGGAACCAAGGACCAGCAGCCGGCGGCCTATTCGCCCAAGACGGAAATGTTCTATGTGCCCACCAACCACGTGTGCATGGACTACGAGCCGTTCCGGGTGAGCTACACCGCGGGTCAGCCTTACGTGGGTGCGACCCTGTCGATGTATCCGGCGCCGGACAGCCATGGCGGCATGGGCAACTTCATCGCCTGGGACAACATCAATGGCGAGATCAAGTGGTCCATTCCCGAGCAGTTCTCCGTCTGGTCCGGTGCTCTGGCAACTGCGGGTGACGTGGTGTTCTACGGCACGCTTGAAGGGTACCTGAAGGCCGTTTCCGCCGACACGGGCGAGGAACTCTACAGGTTCAAGACGCCGTCCGGGATCATCGGCAACGTGATGACCTACGAGTCCGCTGGCAAGCAGTACGTCGCGGTTCTCTCGGGTGTCGGCGGCTGGGCCGGCATCGGACTGGCGGCTGGCCTGACCAACCCGAATGACGGTCTGGGCGCCGTGGGTGGCTATGCCGCGCTCAGCGACTACACCGCGCTCGGCGGACAGCTGACGGTGTTCGGCCTGCCGGACTGACGGGCAGCCCATGACAGCGGGGCCGGCGTGCCAATGCGGCGCGTCGGCCCTCTTTCCCAGAACGCCAATCTTCAGAGAGGTTCGGCTCATGATGCGTGCCGCATTCCCCCTTGTCACTGCCGCCATTGCAAGCCTTGCGCTGGCCGGCGCTGCCCTCGCCGCGAACTGGAGCGACCAGCCCGTCGATCCGAACGCCGATCACCCGCAGGTGCCGGTGGCCTACGAAGAGGGCGGTCGCTATTACACCGACGACGACATTCCCACCTTCTCGATTGCCGAGGACGGCACGGTGGACTGGCTGACCTTCAACGGGTTCCGCCGCTATCATGCCGAATGCCATGTCTGCCACGGCCCGGACGGCGAGGGCTCGAGCTATGCGCCCAAGATCAAGAATTCCGCCATCCACATGGATTATTATGATTTTGTCGACGTGGTGGTGAACGGCCGCCAGGTGGGCAATTCGGTGATGCCGCACTTTGGCGAGAACCGGAACGTGATGTGCTATCTCGATGACATCTACGTCTATCTCAAGGCGCGCGGCGTCGATGCCTTGCCGCGGGGGCGCCCTGCGAAGAAGGCAGCGAAATCCGATCAGATCCGCGAGGCGGAAGATGCCTGCATGGGCTGAACGCATCGCCCTGACCGCCGGCATGGCCCTGCACCTGGCTGTCGCAGGGGCCGCCGTCGGGCAGACATCCGACCTGGTGTCGACCAACGCGTTCCGTGTCTGTGCGGATCCCGCGAACGCCCCGATGTCGTCACGAAACGAGTCCGGGTTCGAGAACAAGCTCGCGGACCTCTTTGCGGCCGAACTCGGTCTTCCGGTGCAATACACCTGGTATCCGATGGCGACCGGTTTCATCCGCAATACGCTGATGGCCAGGAAATGCGACGTGGTGATGGGATACGCCCAGGGCCATGAGCTTGTGTTGAACACCAACCACTACTTCACATCCGTCTACACGCTGATCGTGCCGAAAGGCGGCGATCTGGCCGAGGTCAAAGGGCTGACCGACCCCGCGTTGAAGGGGCGCCGGATCGGCATCGTCGCCGGAACGCCGCCTGCGGCGCATCTCGCCCGGCAGGGGCTCATCGCGAAGGCCAAGGCCTATCATCTCATGGTCGATCGACGGCACGAGAGCCCGGCCGAGAACATGCTGGCGGACCTGGAGGCCGGCACCATCGACGCGGCCATTCTCTGGGGTCCGCTGGGCGGGCCGCTGGTGAAGGCCGATCATCCGGACATGAAGGTGATCCCGCTGATCGGTGAAGAACTGCCGCCGCGGCTCTACTATCGCATCACGATGGGTGTCCGGCAGGGCGAGAAGGTCTGGCAACGCAAGCTCAATTCACTGATCCGCCGCAAGCAGGACGACATCAACCGGATTCTCGCCGATGCCGGCGTCCCGCTGGTCACCGACCTGGGCGACGCAGTCATGGAGATCACGAATTGAGGCGCAAGGCGCGGGCCGCGGTCCGGGCGCTCCTCGTGGCCGCGATCCTGATGCCGGTGACGGTCAGCGCACAATCGGTGCCGGAACCCGACGACTACCGAATGGACGAATACCGCGCGCCGGTGCCGGTCAGCCTCGCGGGGGGCACGGTGATCGGGCCGGAGCGCGCGCATGACCTCTGGGAGAGTGGCGAGGCCGCGTTCATCGACGTGATGCCGCAGCCGCCCAAACCCGCGAACCTGCCGGAGGGCACGATCTGGCGCGACAAGCCGCGCGACTCGATCCCCGGCGCGATCTGGCTGCCCAATGTCGGCTACGGCGCGATTGCCGAGGTCACTGCGGACTACTTCCGCGCCGGGCTAGACGCCGTGACACATGGCGATCCCGCGCATCCGATTGTCCTCTTCTGTCTCGAAGACTGCTGGATGAGCTGGAACGCGGCGAAACGGGCCATCGAATGGGGCTATGACGAGGTCTACTGGCTGCCCGAAGGCACCGATGGCTGGCAGTTGTGGGGCTACCCGCTGGACCGTGTGGAGCCGATGCCCGGGCAACCGCAGACGGGCGAGTGACGGGTCGACTCCGCGTCCGGCCTTGACCTCGGGGTAAACGGGCGGGGCGCTATGATCCCGCGAGTGTCTTGTGCATCGTGGACACCGTGCCGTCCGTGTCGGTCATCGTCACATCAACCGATTTCGTTCCCTGCGGTACGGCGAGACCCACGCGCGGGTTTTCCGACAGGGAGATCGACCCCGTCATCTCCACGAAGTCACCGCCATCGAGATCGATCTCGACCTTGCCGACATAGCGCATCGGAATGAACAGAAGCGATATCTGGTCCATCTGCATCCCGGAATGCGAGGGGTGCCGGATGCCCACATCCATGCGCGCCATCCGCGAGGCCAGATTGGTCAGCTTGCCGGTACTCACGCCCGGCGGGGCCGGGGTCACGTCGATGGTCATCTGTCCCAGAGTGGCGAGCGCGGCCTTGGGGTCGCTTCCCGGCGGGGCCGAGCACGCGCCCTGGCCGGAGGTCTTCACGAAGGTTTCCGCCACGAAAAGCCGCCCGTCGGAGGTTTCGGCCACGACATGCAGGGGCGTCGGGCCGTTCACGCGCATCGTGACATCGAAAAAGAACCCCGGCTGTGGCGTGGAGAGATCGAAGACGGCCGAGACCGGCATCGGGTTCTCGTCGAGTACCACCGTGACGCGGGATACATCCGCCCCCTGCGGCGCCACGATCTGTGCGGCGAGGTTCGCGCGGGCATCGTCGGGCGTCCGGTAGGGGGCATCGATGGCGATCACCCGGCTGCCATCCAGCAGCACACGGTCACCGAAAAGCTGCGCCCGCACCGCCTCCCAGCTTTCGCCGGCAAAGGCGGGCAGGGAGGCGCAGAAGAAAACCGCCGTGGCAAGAAAATGCTTCATTGTTTCTCCTTCGAATGGACCGCGCGCATCCGCTTGGCCGGTTACTCCCGGGGCGTCGCGAAAAACCGGTTTTTCAGGATATATCGCATTCCGCGCGCCCATGTCTCGTCCGTGTTCCCGCGTATGTCGGCCACGCCACCCTTGACCATTTCGCCGGTCTCTGCTGACCGCAGTTGAAGGTTGATCGCAACGATCAGGTTCGAGGTTTTCTGCACCTCTCCGACAAGCGAATAATCGGCGCCAAGGCTCGCGGCGATGCGGGTGTCGCAGCCGTAGCATTTCGCGACGTTCGCCACCCGGTCGATCTCCTTGCGGGCGGGTTCGATGTCGACAAGCTCATAGCCTTCCTGGGCGAACCGCTCGGCGACCATCCGCTCCAGCATCTCCAGACGTTCAGCCTCGGCCGGGTCCTGGCCAAGCTCGCTTGTCTGCAACGATCCGTCGAGCATCGTGAGCCCGAAGAACGCCACCTTTTCCTGTGCGTCGCCGGCCGTGGCCGCGGCCAGAAGAGCGAGCAATATCAGCCGCATGTCACCGTTCTTAACAAATAAGAATCGAGCCTGAGGATGGGCCTGCTAGGCTGGCTGCACAACCCGGCGGAAAGTATCGGTTCACTCTACGCTCATGGCCGGCGATATCAACGGCAGTCGGGGACGGGAAACCTGGCCAAGGGGGGTCGAATTGCAAGCATTGCGCCATCTGATCGTGGCGGTCATCTGCCTTGTTGCGACGGTCGGCTCGGCCGTCGCACTGGACGTCAAGGCCGCGGTTCTGCGGGTAGACTACTCCCGTCTGCTGCCGATCAGCCGGTATGACCTGAAGCCGGACGACCTGGGGTTCGCGGGCGCCGCGCTTGCCGACGAGGACAACGGGACAACCGGCAGCTTTCTGGGCCATACCTACGAGACGACGACCGTGGCCACGACGCCGGAGGAGGCGGACGCCGCGCTGGAAGGCTTGCTCGCGGACGGCATCCGGATCGTCGTCATCCTGGCCGAGGCTACGGACCTGCTGCGCCTGAGCGACGCCGCAGCGGAGGCGGGGGCGCTGGTGTTCAACGCGTCGGCGCCGGAAATGGCCCTGCGAGACGGCGAATGCCGGGCGAACCTGCTGCATGTTGCCCCGTCGTACCAGATGATGTCGGATGCCGTGGCGCAGTTTGCCGTCTGGAAACAGTGGACGGACTGGTTCCTTGTCTCCGGCTCCAACCCCGCCGACGTCGCGATGGCAGAGGCTTATCGCAAATCCGCCCGCAAGTTCGGGGCCAAGCTGGTCGAGGACCGCGTGTTCGAGGATCGGGGTGGTACGCGCCGCACCGATTCCGGCCATGTGCTGGTCCAGCGGCAGCTTCCGACCTTCATGCAGGGCGCAAGGGACCACGACATCGTTGTGGCCGCGGATGCGACCGACTACTTCGCCCGCTATCTCGGCTACCATCTCTGGGATCCGCGCCCGGTCATGGGCGCGGGCGGACTTGTGCCCACGACATTCCACGCGGCCCACGAGGCCTGGGGCGCCACGCAATACCACACGCGGTTCGAGGCTCTGACCAGCCGTTACGTGCGGCCCGAGGACTACAATGTCTGGCTGGCGCTGCGCGTGGTGGGCGAGGCGGTGACCCGTGCGAATACGGTGGACCCCGACGGCCTGCGCGACTACGCCTTGTCGGACGAGTTCGAACTGGCCGCGTTCAAGGGGCAGCCGGTCACCTTCCGCAACTGGAACGGGCAGTTGCGCCAGCCCATCCTGCTTTATGACGGCACCATCACCGTCAGCGTCAGCCCGCAGGAGGGCTTCCTGCACCAGACCTCGACGCTCGACACGATGGGGCTCGACCGCCCGGAATCCTCCTGCAACGCCTTCAACCAGGGATAAGACGCATGAGATCTGTCCTCCTCTCCACCGCTGTCCTGGCCCTGCTGGCTGCCCCGGCGCTGGCCGGAAAGGCCTTCGTGACGAACGAGCGCGGCAATACGATCACGGTGATCGACACCGATACCTGGGAAGTGCTGGAGGAATTCTTTGCCGGCCACCGCCCGCGCGGGATCACGGCCAGCCCGGACGGAACCCGGATCTATGTCTGCGCCTCCGACGACAACCTCGTGCGGGTCTTCGATTCCGAGACCTACGAGGAGTTGCCGAGCCTTCCATCAGGCCCCGACCCGGAGCTTTTCGTGCTGGAGCCGAGCGGCACGCGGCTCTACATCGCGAACGAGGACGACAACCTCGTCACCGTGACCGATACAACCACCCGCACCGTGCTGGCCGAGGTTCCGGTGGGCGTGGAGCCCGAAGGCATGGGGATCAGCCCCGACGCGAAATATGTGGTCAACACGTCGGAGACCACGAACATGGCGCATTTCATCTCCACCGACGATTACAAGATCAAGT
>CBDUPF010000184.1:0-8528 GCA_965369035.1 uncultured Aliishimia sp. | reverse complement strand
CTGTGGTTCGCCGTGGCCGCCGCCCTGATCTTCTGGGGACGGGGGGCCTATTGCGGCTGGCTCTGCCCGTTCGGCGCGCTTCAGGAACTGACCAACCAGATCGGGCGCCGCCTCGGCATCCCGCAGATACAACTGCCCTGGGGCCTGCACGAGCGGCTCTGGCCGGTGAAATACATGGTCTTCCTCGGGCTCTTCGGCGTCTCGCTGGCCTCGATCGAACAGGCCGAGCATCTGGCCGAGGTGGAGCCCTTCAAGACCGCCATCGTGCTGAATTTCATGCGCGCCTGGCCTTTCGTGGCCTATGCGCTGGCATTGCTGGCCGCGGGGCTTTTCGTGGAGCGGTTCTTCTGCCGTTATCTCTGCCCGCTTGGTGCGGCATTGGCGATCCCGGCGCGGCTGCGGATGTTCGACTGGCTCAAGCGCTATCACCAGTGCGGCAATCCCTGCCAGGTCTGCGCCCATGAATGCCCGGTCGACGCGATCCACCCGACGGGCGAGATCAACCCGAACGAATGCATCGATTGCCTGCATTGCCAGGTGCTCTACCAGTCCGAAACCAAATGCCCCGTCGTGATCAAGACACTCAAGCGCCGCGCGTCGACCGTAGACCCGAGCGCTTTCGTGATGCCGCGCGAGGGTCTGGCGAACCATCCCAACACAAAGACAACATGAAAGAGGAGGAAGACCATGTCTGACATTCGCAAGAAAGGCATCAGCCGCCGAGGCCTGATGGGGGCGACCGCCGCGACCGGCGCCGCGCTCGCCACTGGGGCAGGAGGCCGGCTCGGTCTTCTGGGCGGCGCCGCTGCCGTCACCGCCGCCGCCACTGGTGCCGCGCGGGCGCAGGATGCCCATGCCACGCCCGCGCCGGGGGAACTCGACGAATATTACGGCTTCTGGTCTTCGGGCCAGTCCGGCGAGATGCGCATTCTCGGCGTGCCGTCCATGCGCGAACTGATGCGGGTGCCGGTGTTCAACCGCTGTTCCGCCACCGGCTGGGGCCAGACCAACGAGAGCCTCAAGATCCTGACCCAGGACATGCTGCCCGAGACCAAGGAATACCTCGCCGCGCAGGGCAAGCAGGTGCACGACAACGGCGACCTGCACCACGTCCACATGTCCTTCACCGAAGGGAAATACGACGGCCGTTACCTGTTCATGAACGACAAGGCCAACACGCGCGTCGCCCGCATCCGCTGCGACGTGATGAAGGCCGACAAGATCATCGACATCCCGAACGCCAAGGCGATCCACGGTCTGCGCCCGCAGAAATGGCCGCGCACCAACTATGTCTTCGCCAACGGCGAGGACGAAGTGCCGATGGTCAATGACGGTTCCGTGCTGGACGATCCCAGCCAGTACGTGAACTTCTACACCGCCATCAATGCCGACGAGATGACCATCGCCTGGCAGGTCATGGTGACCGGCAACCTCGACAACACCGATGCCGACTACGACGGCAAATACGCCTTCTCCACCTCTTACAACTCGGAAATGGGTGTCAACCTGGCCGAGATGATGGAAGCCGAGATGGACCACGTCGTCATCTTCAACATCGCCGAGATCGAGAAGGGCATCGCAGAGGGCGATTTCATCGAGTTGAACGGCGTCAAGGTGATCGACGGGCGCAAGGGTCAGAACAAGAAATACACCCGCTACGTGCCGATCCCCAACTCGCCCCACGGCATCAACATGGCCCCCGACCGCAAGCACCTCTGTGTCGCGGGCAAGCTGTCGCCCACGGTCTCGGTTCTGGACGTCACCAAGTTCGACGCGATCTTCGAGGATGACAGCGTCGATCCGCGCTCCGTCGTGGTGGCCGAGCCGGAACTGGGCCTCGGCCCGCTTCACACCTGCTTTGACGGTCAGGGCAACGCCTTCACGACGCTGTTCCTCGACAGCCAGGTGGTGATGTGGAACATCGAGGATGCGATCCGCGCCTACAATGGCGAAACCGTGGACCCGATCCGCACCAAGCATGACGTGCATTACCAGCCGGGCCACAACTCAACCTGCGAAGGCGAAACGCTCGACGCGAGTTCGAAGTACTACCTTTCGATGAACAAGTTCTCCAAGGACCGATTCCTCAATGTCGGCCCGTTGAAGCCGGAGAACGAGCAGTTGTTCAGCATCGACGGCAATACGATGACGCTGCTGCATGACGGTCCGACCTTTGCCGAGCCGCACGATTCGATCCTCGTCCACCGCTCCAAGATCAATCCGAAAAGCGTGTGGGACCGCAACGACCCGATGTTCGCCGATGCCCGCGCGCAGGCGGAGATCGACGGCATCGACATCGACGACTGGCAGGACACGGTGATCCGCGACGGCAACAAGGTGCGGGTGTGGATGTCGTCCGAGGCGCCGCAGTTCAGCCTGGAGACCTTCACCGTCAAGCAGGGCGACGAAGTCACGGTCTATGTCACCAACCTCGACGATATCGACGACCTGACCCACGGCTTCTGCCTGAACAACCACGGCGTGGCGATGGAGGTGGCGCCGCAGGCCACGGCCTCGGTCACATTCACCGCATCCAAGCCGGGCGTCTACTGGTATTACTGCCAGTGGTTCTGCCACGCGCTGCACATGGAGATGCGTGGCCGCATGTTCGTGGAGCCCACCGGCACATGATCCGTCTCGTCCCCTTCCTTCTGGCGCTTTGTCTGGCGCTACCCGCGGTCGCGGAGCGTGTCGTCGTACAGCCCGGTGGGCTGGCGGCGGCGCTGGCCGCGGCGGCGGAGGGGGACGAGATCGTACTTTCATCGGGGCGGTACGCCGGCCCGGTGGTGATCGGCCTGCCGCTGACCCTGACCGGGGAAGCGGGGGCCGTGATCGACGCGGGCGGCACCGGATCGGTGGTGATGGTGGACGCGCCGGATGTGACCGTGCGGGGCCTGACCCTGATCAACTCCGGCCGGGTGCATGAACCCATCGACGCGGGCGTCAAGCTGACCAAGAAGGCGAGACGCGCGCAGGTGCTGGACAACGATCTGAAGGGCAACCTCGTCGGCGTCGACATCCACGGCGCGCGCGATGCGCTGGTCAAGGGCAACCGCATCGAGGGGCTGCGCCTCAAGCGCATGAACGACCGGGGCAACGGCATCTATGTCTGGAACGCGCCCGGTTCCCGGGTCGAGGACAACGAGATCCGCTTCGGCCGCGACGGCATCTACACCATGGCCTCAAAGCGCAACGTCTTTCGCGGCAACCTGATGCGCGACCTGCGTTTTGCCGTGCACTACATGTACACCAACGACAGCGAGGTGTCGGGCAACGTCTCGATCGGCAATCACCTCGGTTTTGCGATGATGTATTCCGACCGGATCGTCGCGCGGGACAACATCTCGATCAACGACCGCGATTACGGGGTGATGCTGAACTATACCAAGAAGTCGGATGTCTTCGCCAACCTCGTGACCGGCGGTGCGAAGAAATGCGCCTTCGTCTACAATTCGCACCGCAATCTGCTGGCCGAAAACCGCTTTGACGGCTGCGAGATCGGCATTCATTTCACCGCCGGATCCGAGAACAACACGCTGACCGGCAACGCCTTTGTCGGCAACCGGACGCAGGTGAAATACGTAGGCACCCGCGATATCGAATGGAGCCTGGATGGTCGGGGTAATTTCTGGTCGGATCATCCAGCCTTCGACCTCGACGGCGACGCGCGGGCCGACAGCGCCTACCGGCCGAACGACCTGATGGACCATATCCTCTGGTCGCAGCCTGCGGCGAAATTGCTGCTCGGCGCGCCGGCGGTACAGCTGGTGCGCTGGAGCCAGTCGCAGTTTCCGGCGACCCTGCCGGGCGGCGTTGTGGACAGCCACCCATTGACGACACCGCCCGTACGCGAGGTGCCCGAGGATTATCTGGTACTGGCCCGGGCTGCGCCGCTTTGGGCAAGGGGAGGGAGCGACGACGATGCTGAGCCTTTCCAACCTGAGTAAACGTTACGGACGCGAGACCGTGCTGGACGGGGTGGACCTGGAAGTGGCGGCAGGCGAGCGCGTGGCGCTGCTTGGTCACAATGGGGCGGGCAAATCGACGCTGATGAAGCTGGTTCTGGGCCTGACCGACCGTTCGGGCGGCGAGATTTCCGTGGCGGGGCATGCGCCGGGGTCGCCGGTGGCCCGGGCGCTGACCGCCTATCTGCCCGAGAACGTCGCGTTTCACCCTGCGCTGACCGGGCGCGAGCAGATCCGGTATTTCCTGCGTCTGCGCGGTGGCGATCCGCGGGATGCCGACCGGCTTCTGGACAAGGTCGGGCTGGCGGATGCCGCGCGGCGCCGCATCGGCACGTACTCCAAGGGGATGCGCCAGCGGGTGGGACTGGCGCAGGCCCTGATCGGCAGCCCGCGGCTGATGGTGCTGGACGAGCCGACGTCGGGCCTCGACCCGGTGTCGCGGCGCGAATTCTATGCCTTGCTCGACGAGTTGGCGGCCTCCGGCACGGCGATCCTGCTGTCGTCGCACGCGCTGTCCGAGGTCGAGACGCGCACCGACCGGATCGTGATCCTCTCGAACGGGCGCAAGGTGTCCGAAGGCACGCTGGGCGATCTGCGCCTTCAGGCCGCGCTGCCCCTGACGGTGAGCCTGCGGCCAAGACAGGGCTGCGAGGCGCGCATCGCAGAGGCCTTTCCGGAGGCAACGCGCGCCGGCCAGCTTTTCACCCTCAGTTGCGCACAAAATGCCAAGCTCGAGGTGCTGACCCGCATTACCGGCATGTCGGATGCCATCGACGATTTCGAAGTTCTGCCGCCCAGCCTTGACGATATCTATGCCCGCATCAGCCGGAGGGCCGCCTGATGTTCAACCGGATTCTGGCAACCGCGCGGATCGAATTCGCCATTGCATTGCGCAACCGCTGGGTCGCCATTGCCATCCTCATGATGACGCTGTTTTCGCTTGTGCTGTCCCTCGCCGGATCGGCACCGACGGGCGAAATCGGCGCCGACCGGCTGTCGGTCACGGTGGCCAGCCTGACGTCGCTCTCGGTCTATCTCGTACCGTTGATCGCGCTCCTGATCTCCTTTGACGCCGTGGCGGGTGAAGTCGAGCGGGGCACCCTGCCGCTGCACCTGACCTATCCGCTCGGGCGGGGCGAACTGCTCCTGGGCAAGCTCCTGGCGCAGCTGTGCGTCGTGACCCTGGCGGTCAGCCTTGGCTTTGCCGTGGCGGCGGGTGTGGCGTGGTTCGCCAGTGGCGAGGGGATAGTCCGCGGCCTGCCCGCGCTGTTCCGGCTGATCTGGACTTCGGTGCTGCTGGGCGCGGCCTTCCTGTCGCTTGGCCACGTGATGTCGGCGCTGTCGCGGCGACCTTCGGGGGCCGCCGGGATGGCCATCGGGCTTTGGCTGGTGGCCATCGTGCTTTACGATCTGGGGCTTCTTGCGGCGATTGTCGCGGATGACGGCGGCGTTTTCACCACCCGCGTCTTCCCGTGGTTGCTGGTGGCCAATCCGGCCGATGCCTTTCGCATCTACAATCTCGCGGCCTCGGATGCCGTGGGCGCCGCCTCGGGACTGGCCGGGGCCGCCAATTCGATCGCGGCGTGGAAACCCCTGGCCTCGCTCGTGGCCTGGGCCCTGGCAGCAGCGGTGCTGGCACGCGCCGCCTTTGCGAGGGTGGAGCCATGAGGTGGATGATCCTTGTTGCCCTGGGCACGCTGGCCGTGTCTGCCTGCAAGAAAGAGCAGGCCGCGGCCCCCGTACCCGTCGATCTTTCGGCAGAGGCGGTGGGGTATTACTGCCAGATGGACCTGCTTGAACACGACGGTCCAAAGGGCCAGATCCACCTGCAAGGCATGCCCGCGCCGATCTTTTTCAGCCAGGTCCGTGATGCCATCGCCTATCTGCACATGCCCGAACAAAGCCACGCGGTTACCGCGACCTATGTGCAGGATATGGCGGGGGCTGAAAGCTGGGGCAAACCGGCAGGGTGGATCGCGGCGACCGACGCGTTTTATGTCATCGGCTCTGACGTGATGGGGGGCATGGGCGCACCGGAATTCGTGCCGTTCTCCGACCCGGCCAGGGCCGAGGACTTCATCGCCGACCATGGCGGCGAACTGCGCCGCTTTGACGATATCGCAGCGTCCGATGTGCTGCAGACCGAAGCGCCGCAAACTGCGAGCACAGACGACATGGCCAGCCGGCTCAAGGCCCTGACCGGCAAAACAGGGAGCAATTGACATGACTTTGACCCGGCGGCGCTTCCTGTTCATCGCGTCCGCGGCCTGCCTGATGGCGCCTGCGGCGCAGGCATTCCGCTGGCAGGGCATTGCCCTTGGCGCGCAGGCCCAGATCGTGCTCGACCATCCACGCGCCGTCCAGATCACCGAAGCCGCAAGGGCAGAGATCGACCGGCTGGAGACCATCTTCAGCCTGTACCGTCCGGGATCGGAAATCCTGCGACTGAATGCGGCCGGACGGTTGGAGATGCCGTCCTTTGAACTGCTGGAATGTCTGGCGATGTGCCGGCGCGTCCACGAGGTGACGGCGGGCCGCTTCGATCCGACGGTCCAGCCGCTGTGGCAGGTTCTGGCCGAGGCGCATGGCCGGGGCGCGGATCCCGACCCGGAAGCGCTCGCCGCGGCGCGGGGTGCCATCGGTTTCGGGCGGGTGGCATTCGACAGCACCGGCGTGCTGCTGGATCCCGGCCAGGCTCTGACACTGAACGGCATTGCCCAGGGGTACATCGCTGACCAGATCGCACGGCTGATGCGTGCCGAGGGCGTCACCGACGTGCTGATCGACACCGGAGAGATCGTCGCCATGGGCGCGCATCAAGGCAAGGCGGGCTGGCCGGTGACGATTGCGGGCGAGCCCGAAGCACGCCTTCTGACCGGCCGGGCGCTGGCGACCTCCGCACCGCTGGGCACGGTGCTGGACTCGCGGGGCCGCGTCGGCCACATAATGGACCCGCGCCAAAGTGGAATGGTCGTACCTGCAATCCGTCAGGTCTCGGTCAGTGCCAACAGCGCGGCCATGGCGGACGGCTTATCCACCGGGTTGTGTCTTTACGCAAACCGAACGGAGGCAGAGTTGTCCTTGAGCAAGGTCAGGGATGCGCGGCTGGAGAGCCTTTACGTCTGAAACAACGCAAGAAAACCCAAGGGAGACACGCGATGCGGATCAACCATTTCATTTCGGCTCTGGCCATCCTTCCGGTACTGTCCGGCGCCGCACTGGCACAGGACCCGGCGGCAGGAGAGTCGGACTTCAAACGCTGCAAGGCCTGTCACGCGATCACGGCCGACGACGGCACCCATATCCAGAAGGGCGGCAAGACCGGCCCCAACCTCTATGGCGTGATCGGCCGCCAGGTCGCCTCGGTCGAGGATTTTCGCTATGGGGACTCCATCGCCGCGGTCGGCGAAACGGGTCTGGTCTGGGACGAGGAGAACCTCGCCGCCTATATCACCGATCCCAAGGCGTGGTTGCAGGAAGTTCTGGGCGAAAGCAACGTCAAGACCAACATGACCTACAAGCACCGCAAGGGCGCCGAGGACATGGCTGCCTATCTGGCATCCGTCGCGCCCGAGGCGTCCGGCGACAGCTGAGGCACGCAAGACCTTTCGGGATCCGGCCGGATAAGTGCGGCCGGGTCTCCGTGCCGCATCGGCGCGGGTGAACCTGCAGGGCGGCGGTCATGCTGCCCCATGGCACGGGGTACATTTCCCCAAATCCGTTTGGGGGATGCGGCGATTTCGGCCTTCCTGTATGATCCGGGGCGACAAGCCCGGGGAAAAACGCATGGTGGCCCACGAAGAACAGAAATCGATTGCCCGAAATTCTGTTCTGATCCGTTCCCTTCCAGAAGAACACATCGAACCGATCCTTTCGGGCGCCGTTTTCCGCAACTACGACCGCGGTGAAACCGTGTTCCTGCAGGGCGAGCTTTGCAGGGGCGTGCATGTCGTGCTGAACGGCTGGGTCAAGCTCTACCGCATTGCCTCCAACGGATCCGAAGCGGTGGTGAGCATCTTTACCAAGGGCGAGAGTTTCGGCGAGGCGGTGGCACTTCAGCAAGCGGCCTATCCGGTGTCTGCCGAAGCCGCGACCGGCTGCGAGACGATGCTGATCTCCGGTGAGGCGCTGATCCAGTTGCTGCGCCGGGATTCGCAAGTGGCCGTGTCGATCCTGGCCTCGGCCTTCAACCACCTGCACGCGCTGGTCGGGCAGTTGGAGCAGCTCAAGGCGGAAACCGGCGCTCAGCGGGTGGCACAGTTCCTGTTGCAACTCTGCAATTCCCGCGAAGACGCCTGCCGGGTCACACTGCCCTACGACAAGGCTCTGATCGCCGGGAAACTGGGCATGAAGCCCGAAAGCCTCAGCCGGGCATTCTCGCGGCTCCGGAAGGTCGGCGTCAGCGTGGCGCGCCACCACGCCGATATCGCCGACCCCAAGGCCTTGCGCGATTTCGTAAAGACCGATCCGGCCGAAGCGTGGACCAAGCCCTGACGCAGCCTGCGTGGCACATCGCTCCGGGCATTGGCCGGACGATCGGCATGCCCCGCCCCGCAATAGAAC
>CBDUPF010000183.1:0-8589 GCA_965369035.1 uncultured Aliishimia sp. | reverse complement strand
CGGACGGCATCGCAGATCAGCTCGCCGATCCGAGTGCAGTCGGCTTCCGAAAAGCTGAGTGGCAGGCGCATGTCGAAGTGGGTCGCCATGACGCGGTCGGTTTGTGGCAGGTCCTGTGCGGTCACATGGCGCCAGGAGCGATGCGAGGACGTGACCTCTACGGGCTCGCTTGCGCCGAACCATTTGAGCTCCACACCGCGAGTGGCGGCGGCGCGTAGAAAGGCGCGGCACCGGTCGGCGGTGAAGTCCGGCAGGCGGAACTGGATCGAGGAGCGGGCGTGATCCTCGGAGGTGGGCAGGGCGATGGTGGCAATGCGGTTGTGGGCCTTCAACGCGCGTTCGACCAGCGCGTATCGCGCGTTCCAGCGGGCGATGTTGCGGTCGAGCTCGGCCAGTTGCGCGCGCAGGATGGCGGCGCGGAGCGCGTCCATGCGGGCCGAGCAGTTGGGCATTTCGTAGCGGGTATCGTCGAAGGCTGCTTCGTCCGGTCCCGCGCCGTGACGGGCACAGTGCATATCGCTGCCCGAAAGAATTGTTGCGCAGGCGGCCAACTCCGGATCGTCCGTGGTCAGCGACCCGTCCTCGCCGGAGTCCATGTGCTTGTAGGTCTGGGTGGAGAAACAGGAGATCTTGCCGAAGTTGCCGGAGCGTTGGCCGTTCCGGCGCGCGCCCTTAGTGTGGGTGCAATCCTCGATCACGGTGATGCCGGCCGCGTCGCAGATCTGAATCAGCCGATCCATGTCGCAGAGGCGGCCTCGCATGTGCGACAGCAGCAGGAACCGCGCGCCCGAACTGGCGATCTTCTCGGCCAGATCGTCCAGGTCCAGCCGCAGGTCGGCGTCGATCTCGACGAGAATTACGTCGCCGCCAACCGCCTTGATCGCCCCGGGCACCGGCGCGGGGGTGAAGCGGTTGGTGAGCACCGCATCCCCCGGCGCCATGCTACAGGCGCGCAGGGCAATTTGCAGCGCCTGACCGCCGGAGGTGAGAGCGAGGCAATGGCTGCTGCCTTGCCAGTCCCGGTACTCGGCCTCCAGTTGCGCCACCTCACCGACTTCGTCGCCGATGAGGTCATAGCGGTGCAGCCGCCCCGATAGCAGCACGTCGACGGCGGCCACGATGGCGGCGTCGGGGATCGGCTCCTGCTGGGTGAAAGACCCGGCGAACCTCTGGGTGTCGCTTTCCATGGTTACAGGGTGACCCAGCGGTCGGCATTGTCGAAGGCAAAGTCGTAGCCGCCGAGCGCCGCCGCACCGCCGGTATGAAGAAAGACGACGCGCTCGTCCTTGAACTTCCCTTTGCGTGCCAGATCGATCAGGCCGGCCGCGCCCTTGGCGGAGTAGCAGGGGTCGAGAAGGATGCCCTCAAGCTCGGCAAACATGCGGATCGCCTCGATGCCGCTCTCGGTGGGCAGGCCATACCCCTCGCCGACGTAATCGGTATTGGCGATCACGTCCTCGCGCTTCACGACGCCGGGGCAGCCGAGCTTCTCCACGGTCTTGCAGGCCAGATCGTAGACCATCTGTTCCTGTTTGGGCTGTGGCGCGCGGGTGCCGATGCCCAGGATCGGGATCCGGGCGTTCATGGCGCTCATGCCGGCGACCAACCCCGCCTGCGTGCCGGAGGATCCTGTCGCATGGACCAGGCGGTCGATCTTCATGCCGGAAGTGTTGACCTGGTTGAGCAGCTCGAAGGCGCAGTTGACGTAGCCCAAAGCACCGGTCGGGTTGGAGCCGCCGCCCGGGATGACATAGACATTGTGCCCCTCCGCGCGCTTCTTCTCTGCCGCGCGTTCCATCTCTGCGGGCATGTCGTGGCCGGCGGGGAACTTTTGCGTCGTCGCCCCGTGCAGGTGGTCGAGCAGCACGTTGCCGTTGTTGTTGTAGTTGGGGTTGTTGTAGCCGGTGCGATCCTCCAGCAGGATATGGCAGGCAAGGCCAAGCTTGGCGGCATAGGCCGCGGTCTGGCGCCCATGGTTGGTCTGGGTGGCTCCTTGTGTCATCACCATGTCGGCGCCCTGCTCGATGGCCTCGGCCATCAGGAATTCCAGCTTGCGGGTCTTGTTGCCGCCGGTCGACATGCCTGTGCAATCGTCGCGCTTGATCCAGAGTTCAACTCCGAGCTCTTTCGACAGCCGCTTCATCGGCTCCAGTGGCGTGGGCAGATGTGCGAGGTGAACGCGAGGAAAACGGGAGAGGTGCATTGTGGGATCCTTGTGATCTGGAAGAGGCTGGGTGCGGGTTGGCTTGACGCGCCAGTCGAGCCCGACGCTTTGAGGGTGATGTTCCGAATTCGCGGGCATAGTACTTGGAGAAGCCCGAGAAGTCCGCGAAACCGCAGGCCACCGAGATTTCAGCAACGAGCAGGTCGCTCTGCTCTACCATGATTTTGGCGCGGCGCATCCGCAAGGAGCGATAGAATGCGGCGGGGGTTTGGCCTAGGCAGGATTTGAACTTGCGCTCGAGTTGCCGGACCTCGAAACGAGGCTCCTCGCCAAGCCGGTTGGCAATGCGCAGCACGTCCTGGACCAGGGCGAGTTCGGTCGGCACATATCCCTGGTCGACCAGAATGACCACGCAGATAGATGTCATGGCCTCACCCGCGCATCCGGGAAAAGTCGGGATCGTAGGGCGAGGGTTCGATCACCTCGGCCGCAACAAGCTGGCCGCACCGATCCAGTTGCATGACGCTGCCCGGCGCGCTCAGGCCGGGATCGACAAAGGCATGGGCAAGGTTGAGGCCGACCCGGTGGCCCCAGTCGCCGGAGGTGATGGTGCCCACGACCTTGTCGCCCTGCATCAGGGAGCCGCCGCCGATGGCGGGCCCCTCGGTGGTGTCGATCTTGAGGGTCACGAGCTTGGCGTGCGGACCTTCCTCCCGACGCTTGAGCAGCGCGTCGCGGCCGATGAAGTCCCCCTTGTCGAGCTTGACAAAGCGGTCGAGGCTCGTCTCGTAAGGGTCGAACTCGGTCAGCAAATCGGCTTTCCAGTGCAGGAAGCCCTTCTCCATCCGCATCGAGTCCACCGCCCGTGCACCGAAGAGCCTCATGCCATGCGCCTCGCCGGCCTTTCTGAGCGCAAGATAGGCGGCATGGAGCGAGGCATTGGGGACGTGGATCTCGTAGGCGTGCTCCCCGGAAAAGCTGATGCCAAGCACCGTGGCCGGGGAAAAGCCGATGAAACATTCACGCAGGCTCAGCCACGGCAGCGCCTCCTTTGACCAGTCGCCACGGGCGCAGGCCGAAAGCACGTCGCGGGCCTTCGGTCCGGCCAGCACGAGAATGGTCTGGTCGTTCGTGAGGCTGCGGATCTGCACGTCCTCGCTGGGGTCGAGGTGGGCTTTCAGCCAGTCCATGTCGTGAAACTCGCTGGCGGCCGCCGAGCCATACCAGACCCGTTGCGGACCGCGATCGGAGGCGGGGAGGTTCGCGATCGTGGCCTCGCCTTTGATCATGCCGTGATGGTTCAGCAGGTAGCCCAGCCCGACACGGCCATCGCGCTTGGTGACGGCGCCGCAGACCATCCGGTCGAGAAAGGCGTGACGGTCGGCGCCGGTGATCTCGAAGCGGTTGAAGCCATTGACCTCGCAGAGGCCGACGTTTTCGGCAACGTTCTTCACCTCGTCGGCGACCACGTCGAAGGCCTCGTCGAAGTTGAAGCCGAGGCTGGGTTGGAAGTCGGGCGTGGGCTTGATGTAGTCGACCCGCTCCCAGCCGTTGACCACGGTGAACTCCGCGCCTTCGGCGGCCATGATCGGCGTCAGCGGCGTCGTCTTGGCGGGCCGCCCGGCGGGGCGGTGTTCATGCGGGAAATGGAAGCGGAACTCGTTCTGGTAATCCTCGATGGCCTTGAGCGCGGTCAGCTCGACATTGGTGTGGCCGGTGAATCGGCGCGGGTCGATGACCCAGGTGTCGTAGCAGGCCTCGCCATGCACGATCTGTTGGGCCAGCAGCCAGCCGTGGCCACCACCTTCGCCCAGACCAGCGCGCAGCCCGATGATGCAGAAGGCGTTACGCTTGCCGGGGATGGGTCCAACCAGTGGCGCGCCGTCGATGGTATAGGTGATCGGGCCGTTGACGATCGAGCGGATACCGGTCTCGGCCAAGGCGGGCATACGCTCGAACGCGCCTTCCAGCACATCCATCACCCGCTCCAGATCGTCAGGACAGAGTGCGTTGACGAAGTTCGGATCAATCCCGTCCATGCCCCAGGTCTTGCAGTCCTGTTCGTAGAAGCCGATCAGCAGGCCGTTCTTTTCCTGGCGGCAGTAGTAGTCGGAGATCGGGCAGCGCAGCAGCGGCATCCGGTGATCGGCCTCGACGATGGTGGGGATGTCCTCGGTGAGGAAATACTGATGCTCCATCGAGGCGACCGGATGATGCACACCCATCATCGCGCCGACCTCGTTCACGCGGTAGCCGCAGGCGTTCACCACGATGTCACAGTCGATGTCGCCGTGCTCGGTATGCACGGTCCAGGTGTCGTCCTTGTGCTGGGTCAGCGCGGTGACGGGCGTGTTGCGGTAGACCTCGGCCCCGGCCTTCCGCGCATGGTAGGCCAGCGCCTGACACAGCTGCGCCGGATCGATGTCGCCGTCCAGCGGGTCCCAGAGCCCGCCCAGCAGGTTGTCGGTGGAGATCAGCGGATGCCGCCGGGCGCATTCCTCGGCGTCGATCACCTCGAACTTCACCCCCATGCCGCGCGCCATCGAGGTGAAATGCCGATAGCCTTGCATCTGCGCCTCGGTATTGGCCAGCCGGATGCCGCCATCGGCGTGGTGGTAGTTGATCGGGTACTCCGGGTCCTCGGACAGGCGCTTGTAAAGCTCGATCGAATGCGTCTTCAACCCAACCATAGTCTGGTTGCCGCCGAAGTTCGTCACCTGCGCGGCGGAGTGCCAGGTGGTGCCGGAGGTCAGCTCGTTCCGCTCGACCAGAACGACATCGCTCCAGCCCTCCTTGGTGAGATGATAGAGGGTAGAGCACCCGGCGATCCCGCCGCCTATGACAACTACCTTGGTACGCGATTTCATGGGGGAAGGCCTCCGACTACATGTTGCAGTGACTAGGACCCGAGCAATGCGTTCTCGCAATGACGCGCGTGCTGTTGCTCATTATTTCGAGACCTACATTTGATGAATTGATAGCAAAGCAGATTCCTTTGCCCGCCGCGCCGTTCAGAACCTTGATGGCGGAGAAAAGAGGGTAGGGTCGAGAGCATGACGACACTACGTGCAAAACGAACCGGACGTCGCGAACGCCTGGCGTTGCGGGCGGTCAAACCTGTGGTGGATCCGTGCCCGCCCGGCCAGATCGGCGGCAGTTACAAACCGCTGACCGAAGCCGAGTTGCAAAGTATCTATACGACCGCACTCGACCTGCTCGAGAAGCTCGGAATGGGAGAGGTGCCACCGCGCCTGCAGGCTGATCTTCTGGCCGTCGGAGCGACGGATAACGGCGCCGGGAGGGTGCTGTTTCCCCCGGCCCTGGTGGAAACAGCGATTGATCAGGCGGCCAAGACCTTCGTGCTGCACGGGCGCGATCCGGAGCGGTCGATAGAGGTGGGCGGCAACCGGGTCTTCTTCGGCACCGGCGGCGCGGCAGTTCAGACACTGGACATGGAGAGCGGTCTTTACCGGCCCTCCACCCTTGCGGATCTGCACGACCTTACCCGGCTTCAGGACACACTGGCCAATGTCAGCTGGTACACACGCTGTTGCGTGGCCACCGATGTGGCGGACAATTTCGATTTGGACGTCAATACCGTCTATGCACTGCTGAAAAACACCACGAAACCAACCGCCACCTCCTTCACCCTTGCCGAACACGTCGAGCCGATCGTCCGGATGCTCGACATCGCTGCTGGTGGGGAGGGCGAATTCTCGCGGCGTCCGTTCATGAAGGCGCATATCAGCCCGGTGATCTCGCCGCTGCGCTACGGCGAGGATGCGGTAGATGTGGTTTACGAGTGTATCAAACACAACATTCCGATGTCCTGCATCACGGCGGCGCAAGCCGGCGCCACCGCGCCTGCCACGCTTGCAGGGTTCCTCGCGCAATCGCTGGCCGAAACGCTCGCCAGCCTTGTGATGGTCCACGCGATCCAGCCCGGCTTTCCGATGGTGTTTTCGAACTGGCCGCTGATGATCGACCTGCGGACTGGTTCCTTCTCGGGGGGCAGCGGCGAGACGGCGGTGCTCAATGCCGCCTCGGCACAACTGTCGAACTGGCTGCGTCTGCCTTCAGGCGTGGCCTGTTCGATGACCGATGCCAAGGCAATCGACGCGCAATACGGCATGGAGAAAGGCATCACCTCGATGGCCGCCGCCTTGGCCGGGGGTAACCTGATCTACGAAAGCTCGGGCATGACCGCCTCGCTGCTGGGGGTGAGCTTCGAAGCGTTCGTGCTGGATGATGAGATGCATTCGAACACCTATCGCGCCTTACGCGGGATAGAGGTGACCGAAGAGAACCTCGGATTTGACGCGATCTGTCAGGCGGTGCTGGGTGACGGGCATTTCCTGGGCTCCCAGCACACCTATGCCGCGATGGAGCGCGATTATTTCTACCCGTCGCTTGCGGATCGTGTCGAACCGCGCACCTGGGCGGCGAATGGCGCGCAGGATGCCTGGGGCAGGGCGCGTCTACGGGCACAGGAAATCCTGAACACCCATCGGCCGACCTATCTCACGGAGGCACAGGACCGCGAGATCCGCGCCCGGTTCAATATCCTTTGAAGGTCAGTGGCGCGGCGGGCTCGTTCATGAGAGCAACTTGAAGCTGTCGGCAAGCCAGGGATCGCTGCGATGAAAGGGTGTGATCGCATGGGTGCTGATCAGCGCGCGCATCCGGTTGTCGACCAGTTCGATCACCGAGCGCGAACAGTCGGGGGTCGTAACGATGGCGAGGGTGCGGGCGAAGTTCTTGCCCGGAAAGCGGTGCATCCGCAGCTTGGGGTGAAAACGCCGCGCGCGCGAGAACAACAGCGGCGTCGTGATCGTCCAGCCGGCCCCGGCAGCCACCATCGCCATAAGAGTCTGGTTGTTGCTGCACTCGAATTTATGCGCCGGAGTCACGCCGATGCGGCGCAACTGGGATTCGATCTGACGCGCGATATAGAGCTGGTCGGAAAACCGCAGAAACGGAAGCTTGGTGCGCCCTTCGACGATGTCCGACAGCGCAAGTTCTGTGTTGAGCGGCAGGACAACCACGAAGGGATCGCGCAGCAGGGGGTGGGCATTGAGGTCCCGGATGGTTTCGCTGGGCATCGCCGTGATCCCCAGGTCAAGCTGGCGGTTGCGCAGCATGTCGATAATCTCGTCACTGGAATCCGTGTGATACATGAAGTCGCAGACCGGCATGGTTCCCGACAGGTAGACCGCCAGTTCGGGAGTGATGTCACTGTCGAAATCCTCGATCGTGCCGATCCGCATGTAACTGGCCTCGGCAACGCTCCCGGCGGAGGCTTCGGCCTTGGCCTTGCGGATGGAGTAGAGCGCATCATCGATATTGCGCAGGAAGGCCCGGCCCTTGGGGGTCAGGACCATGGGGCGTCTGGCGTGGTTGAACATTTCCACCCCAAGGTGGTTTTCCAGATTGCGCAGATGGTGCGACACGGTGCTGACTGTCAGGCCGGTTTCCTTGGCAGCTGCCTGAAGCGAGCCCTTCTGTGCGCAAATCTGAAACAGCTCCAGCGACTTGAGGCTGAGGTCTTTGGCGGCAGAATTGCGGGGCATGAAGTGGATCGTCACGTTGTTTCGATCCCAACAGGTTAATAGCAATACATGAGAACACAAAACTCAGAATTTCTCACCTTGCTGGACGGACATCCAAAGAGCCGCATCGACGAACTCATGCCCTGGAACTTCGCACCAGCGTCAAGCCTCGCCGCATAGGTCGTCGGCTGAGCGCTTACCTTTTAGACGCCGCGAATCTTGAGACAATTGCGATAACCGAGCATTACGGCGAAGTTGCTTTGTCTGTCTTTAGCGAGGATGGAGCATTGGCAGCAGCGGGCTATCACGACGAAAGGGTTCGGCTCTTCCAAGTGGTGGATGGCACTGACTTGGCAGTTTATGAACACGACGATTTTCTTCAAGCGATTGCGATAAGCCCAGACGGAAGTCTCCTCGTCACGGGTATGCGTGTACCGGCGCAGCATCTTCCGATCCTTGTGGCCGGTGACCAGCGAGACCTGTTCGATCGCGAATCCGGCCTCGAACAGGCGGCTCGTGCCCTCATGGCGCAAATCGTGGAAATGCAGGTCCTTCACGCTGACCTCGACGCAGGCGCGCCGGAAGGCCGTTCCGACCGATCTCGAGTTGTAGGGAAAGATCCGGCCTCTTGCGTGCCCGAGTTCCTTGGCCTGTTCGGTGACCAGCGCCCAGGCATCGAACCCGGTGGCGCCGAAGAGCGGGATCCGCTGGTCGTTTCCGGTCTTGTTGCGCGGGTCCTTCCTGTCGCGGATCATGAGCATCCGGCGGTCGACATCGAGATCCGTCCATTCGACGCGGCAGATCTCATCGAGCCGCATCGCGGTGGCCACGGCGAACTTCACGATCCGCGTCATCGGCAGGGTGAGGCGTTCGTTG
>CBDUPF010000182.1:0-8642 GCA_965369035.1 uncultured Aliishimia sp. | reverse complement strand
CGTGCTGGCGGTTTTCGTGGGCTTCCAGGTGATCTGGAACGTCAGTCACAGCCTGCACACACCGCTGATGGCGATCACGAACGCGATCTCGTCGATCATCATCCTCGGCGCGCTGATGCAGATCGGCTCATCGTCGTGGCTGGTGATGCTCTTGGCCGCGCTCTCGGTGTTCATGGCCGCGATCAACATCTTCGGCGGCTTCCTCGTCACGCGGCGCATGCTCGCCATGTTCCAGAAATCATAAAGCGGGGTGGGGACAATGGATTTCGGTTTTACCACAGCGGCCTACGTCGTCGCGGCTGTTCTCTTCATCCTGGCGCTGGGCGGGCTCAGCGGGCAGGAAAGCGCCAAGCGCGCGATCTGGTACGGCATCGTCGGCATGGGCATCGCGGTGCTTGCCACGCTGATCGGGCCGGGGCAGGGCCTCTGGCTGCTGTCGCTGATCCTGATCGCGGGCGGGGCCGTCATCGGCTACCAGCTTGCGACGCGGGTGCAGATGACCCAGATGCCGGAGCTTGTGGCGATCATGCACTCGCTCGTGGGTCTTGCGGCGGTCTTCGTGGGGTTCAACGCGGATCTGACCATCGGTCTGGTCGAGGCGGCGAAAGCGGCCGGGGAGACGGTCGAGGGCACCTTCGCCCAGCTCGTCGCCAAGAAGACGCCGGTGGAAATCACCATCCTGCAGATCGAGCTGGTTCTGGGCGTGTGGATCGGGGCCGTGACCTTCACCGGGTCGGTCGTCGCCTACGGCAAGCTGGCCGGTCGGGTGGATTCCGCGGCCAAGAAGTTGCCTGGCGGGCACTTCCTGAATGCAGGGGCCGCCTCCCTGTCGCTGATCCTGGCGATCGTCTACTTCAATGGCGGGGGCGCGGGGACACTGATCCTGCTGACGCTGCTCGCGCTTTTCATCGGCTACCACCTGATCATGGGGATCGGCGGGGCGGACATGCCCGTCGTCGTCTCCATGCTCAACAGCTACTCCGGTTGGGCCGCGGCGGCGATCGGCTTCAGCCTTGGCAATGACCTGCTGATCACCGTGGGCGCGCTTGTGGGCTCCTCCGGTGCGATCCTGAGCTACATCATGTGCAAGGCGATGAACCGCTCCTTTGTCAGCGTCATCCTCGGCGGCTTCGGCGGCGCAAGCGGCCCGGCGGCGGAGGTCGAGGGCGAGATGATCTCCATCGAGGCCGACGGCGTGGCGAATGCGCTCAACGATGCCGACAGCATCATCATCATCCCCGGCTACGGCATGGCCGTGGCGCAGGCGCAGAACGCCGTGGCGGAGCTGACCCGCAAACTGCGCGCAAGCGGCAAGAAGGTACGTTTCGCCATCCACCCGGTGGCCGGGCGGCTGCCCGGACACATGAACGTGCTGCTGGCCGAGGCAAAGGTGCCTTATGACATCGTGATGGAGATGGACGAGATCAACGAGGATTTCCCCTCGACGGACGTGGCCATCGTGATCGGGTCGAACGACATCGTGAACCCCGCCGCGCAGGACGATCCGAACTCGCCCATCGCCGGGATGCCGGTCCTGGAAGTGTGGAAGGCCAAGCAGGTCTTCGTGTCGAAGCGCGGCCAGGGCACCGGTTATTCCGGGATCGAGAATCCGCTGTTCTACAAGGACAACACGCGGATGTTCTACGGCGATGCCAAGGCTTCTCTCGACAAGCTGCTGCCGATGATCGACTGATCTCGCAGATCTGACCAAGACGGGCCCCGCGGTAACTCTGCGGGGCCTTTTTCTTGCGCTGTAGCAGTTCGATCCGTCGCCCCGCGGTCGTGCCTCGTTCTGTATGCCACGGCATTCCGGTAAGTGAATGTATTTCAAAGACTTTGTCTTTGATCTCGGGGTGAAATGGCGTATGCGGGGGAAAATCACGCCGAGCCCGTTCACCATGCCGCCCATCAACGACCATCCGCTGCGCTACCGGCTTGCGAACGAATTGCACGCCCGGCCCTTTCCGGCGATTTCCGTCCCGCACCTCGCGGCCTATGTGGCGATCAAGAACCCGGGAGAGGCCGTGCAGCGCGAGCGGGAGCCGGATCTCGCGCATCTCACCGCACTGCTCGACCGGTACGGCGTGCCACACCCGCAGCCGGGCGCCACGCATTACTACGGCCAGATCGGCAAGCATTGGCTGAAGTGGGAGCACCACACCGAGTTCGTGACCTACTCGGTCTTCAGCGAGGGGCAGAACGAGCGTCCCTTCGACGGGTCGGAGTTCGATGCATTTCCCGCCGACTGGCTCTCCACGATCCCGGGCCAGTGCATGACCTCCGTGACGGTCCGGATCCAGGAAATGCCCGCGGTGGAGACCGTGCGCCAGAACCTGAGAGACTGGTTCGTTCCCGAAAGCCTCGCGGTTTCACGGGTCCTCGACGACGCTGGCATCATGGCCGGAGATTTCCGGATCGATTCCGCGGGCCGCATGCGTTTCGCGGTCTTCGTGACGCCCGGTACAAGCGACCGAAGGATCGGACGCATCGTTCAGCGCCTTTGCGAGATCGAGACCTACAAGACGATGTCCATGCTGGGTTTCGTGCGGGTCAGCGGATTTGCCAGCCAGCTGAATGACCTCGACAAGCGCCTGACCAACCTGATGGGGCTGATGGCCGGCAACGGTGCGCCCGCCGAGGAGACGCTGCAGCAACTCCTGTCGATTTCGGCGGAGCTGGAGGAACTGGCCGCCAAGAGCGCCTTTCGTTTCGGGGCGACGGGGGCCTATGAGGCTATCGTCTACCAGCGCATACAGGCCCTGCGGGAGGAGCGGTTCGAAGGCCGGCAGACCTTTGGCGAATTCATGATGCGCCGCTACGAACCCGCGATGCGCACGGTGAAATCTTCCGAGCGGCGACTGCAGTCGATGTCAGACCGCTCCATCCGCGCCGCCAACCTGCTGCGGACGCGGGTCGATGTCGAACGCAGCGCGCAGAACCAGATGTTGCTGGAGAGCATGGACCGGCGCGCAGGCCTGCAACTGCGGCTCCAGCACACGGTGGAGGGGTTGTCGGTCGTGGCGATCAGCTATTACGCCGTGTCGCTTGTAGGCTACCTGCTGTACCCCGTGCAGGAAGCGACGGGGCTCAGCAAGGGCATGTTGACGGCCCTGATCACTCTGCCGGTCGTAGGGCTGGTGTGGTGGCTGATCCGCCGTCTGCGACGCGGGCTCGAGTAAGCGCCGCGTTGGTTGCCAGGGCACCCAAGGCGATCGCGACGAGGGCGAGGATCGCGGCGATGGAGAGCGTGGGGATCCCCGAAAGGCCCGCGCCAACGGTACAGCCGCCGGCCAGAACGCCGCCCGCTCCCATCAATACCGCACCGGCCAGGTAGCGGCCCGTCTGGCGCGGGCTGTCGAAGCTCTGCCAGCGGAAACTGCCGAAGACCAGCGCGGCCACCAGAGCGCCGGCCAGAACGCCGCCGATCAGCCCGGCGCCGAAGCCCGCGGGGATTGCCGTGCTGGCCACGGTGAAGAACAGCGCCTCGGATGCGGGCGAGGTGAAGGACAGGCTTTCCATCGCGATGGGATCGAATTCATCCAGCAGCACGAAACCCGTGCCGATCCAGCCGACCGCCGCAAGCCCGCCGATCAGCGCGCCGCCGAGGAGTGCCGGGACGCCGCTCCCGGACCGGGCCGCGATGCCAAGGGCCGCGATGACGATCAATGCCGTCCAGACCCATGCGCCGCCTGGAAGTGCGGCCAGCGATACCGTTTCAAGCGGAACCGTGACCGATCCCAGTGCAACCCGCAGCGGGGACAGCACCCCTTTCAACATCGCGTGGGCGACGATGGCAAAGACGACAAGGACAAGAAGCGCGCGAAGATTGCCGGTGCCGCCCAGCACGGTCAGGCGTGAAATGCACCCGCGCGTGAGCACCATGCCCGCGCCAAAGGCCAGTCCTCCCAGCGTGATTGCCAGGATCGGGAGGTTGTCCGACATGAAGCGGTGATCGGCGAAAGAGATCAGGTCCATCGCCACGGCTGCCTGCGTGCCCAGCACAGCGAAGGCCAGGGCGGTGAGCCAGACACCTGCCGCCTGCCTGCGATCCTCTCCCACGAGCGCGCGGCGAAAGCAGAAGCCCGTTCGCTCGGCCAGGATGCCGAAGGCAAGTCCCAGGCCCAATGCGAACCAGACGCTGACGGTGCGTGCGGAGGTTTCCTCGAAACCGAATGTCTCGAACATGTGTCGCGATCCCCGATAATGGAACAATGTTCCGGTTACCGCCCATGTAGGTGCAATTCAACGTGTGTTGAGAGCCGGAGATTGCGCGCGCCCGGAATTCCGTCCCGCATTTCCATCGATGACGAAACGGGCGCTCTGGCTCTTGGCGCCCTGCGCGGAAATTGTCTGCGACTTCACGGCGCCGCGCGGGTTTTGTCCTTTTCTCAGCGGCCCCTGATGCGCGGATCGAGCGCATCGCGCAGACCGTCACCAAGGTAGTTCACGGAGAGAACGGTCAGGGAAATCGCGATTCCGGGCAGCATCACCCGTTCGGGGAAACGTTCCATCCGGGGCACGGCATCGGCCAGCAGCTTGCCCCAGGTGGGAAAGTCCGACGGAAAGCCCACCCCAAGGAAGGAAAGCGCGCTTTCGGTGATGATTGCCGTGGCAAGCCCGAGTGTCGCCGAGACCATGATCGGCGAGACCACATTGGGCAGCAGGTGCCGCGCGATGATCTTGTTGGACGTGGTCCCGATGGAGCGCGCGGCCAGCACGAATTCGCGTTCCTTGAGCGCCAGAACCTCGCCCCGAACGATTCGCGCGGTCTGCATCCACGAGGTGATGCCGATGATCGCGACGATCAGGATGAACATCCCCCCTTCGGGTCCGAACCGGCTGACCAGCGGCTGACGGAAGAGCGTGACCGCCACCAGCAGGAGCGGCAGGATGGGCAGGGACAGAACAAGGTCCGTGAAACGCATCAACGGCCCGTCGAGCCGGCGGAAGTAGCCGGCGAAGACGCCGATGCCGGTGCCGATGATCAATGCGATGACCATCGCCGCCCAACCGACGGCCATCGAGGCGCGCCCGCCCGACAGCATCTGCGCGAGGATGTCGCGGCCGAGGTTGTCCGTACCGAGAGGATGCGCCCAGCCGACCTTCGCATCGCCGTTCCAGATGATGGTGTAGATGGGGCGCATGTCCTTCGCGCGGATGTCGAGCTTTTGTGCGTCGACGGTCCAGATGTAAGGCCCGACCAGCACGGCCAGAGTGATGAACAGAAGGAAACCGCCGCCCATCACGGCGCCCTTGTGCTTTCGGAACTGGTCCCAGACCTCCAGCCACTGGCTGCGCGGAGGTTTTGGCGGCTCCTTGTCCTGAAGTGCGCCGTAGAGGTTTGTATCAGTCATAGCGGATCCTCGGGTCAAGGATGCCGTAGAGAACGTCGGCGATGATGTTGAAGAGCACGATCAGGATCGCGAAGATGAAGGTCAGCGTCATGACCATGGGCAGATCGTTGGCGAAAAGCGCGGTGATCAGGAGTTGCCCGATGCCGTTCACCTTGAAGATCACCTCCGTGATGATCGCCCCGCCAAAGATGTTGGGCACGTTGAGCGCAATGACGGTGACGACCGGGATCATCGAGTTGCGCACGACATGCGAAAGCACAACGGTACGTTCCTTCAGCCCCTTGGCGCGTGCGGTGCGTACGTAATCCTGGTTGAGGTTGTCGAGCGTCGAGGCGCGCATGAAGCGGTTGAGCTGCGCGGTGATCTGCAGCGCCAGCACCATGACCGGCAGCACCATCTGCTGGAGCTGGTAGACGAAGCTGTCCCAGTCGCTGACGCTGTGCACGGTGTTGTAGACCGACGGCAGCCACTCGAGCTGCACCGCGAAGATCACGATCAGGAGCGGGCCGGTGAAGAAGGGCGGGATGGAAAAGCCCACCATGGAGACGAAGGTGCCCACGTTGTCGAAGACCGAATATTGCCGGTAGGCGGAGTAGATCCCGATCGGCAGGGCGATCAGGATCGCCACGATATAGGCCACGCCGACGACCCAGAGGGTCTGCGGGATGCGCTGCATCACGATGTCCATGACCGGCGAACGGGTTTGCCAGGAGATCACGCGCAGTTTGCCTTCGGCGAAACTGGTGCCGAAGATATGGTCGATCAGGACCTGAGGTTCGATCCAGAAGAACTGGACCAGCCACTTCCAGTACTGGATGTGAATTGGTTCGCCCAGGCCGAGTGCCTGGCGCATCTTCTCCTTTACCTCCGGCGGCACCGTCAGCGGGACTTGTGCCATCGGGTCGCCGGGAGCGAGCTGGAGAAGAAGGAAGATGGCAAGACTGATGAAGATGAGCGTCGGGACAGACAATACCAATCTGCGAATGGTGTAGGTCAGCATGAACGGCGCCCTCTTGCGTCAGTTCCGGTGTTGCGCCTGGGAAAGCAAACGGCCGTATCCTCCGGTGGCGAAAGGCGTGCAGGGCGCGGGTTGCACCCTGCACGCATGTGGTCAGTCGATGCGGTGCCAGTCCGCCACGTTCCACAGTTCGCTGTCCCAGACATTGAGGACAACGCCGCCGAGCGTGTTGGAGTGGGCCGACAGACGGCCGCGGTGAACGAGCGGGATCATCGCCCCACCTTCGACGGCCATGTCGTTCAGCCGGCGCCCGATCTCGGCGCGCGCCTCGGAACCGGCGGTCTTGGTCAGCTCCGCATGCAGCGCGTCGTACTCCTCGCTGCACCAGCGCGAGATGTTCTCACCCTGCCACTGCGTTTCGGGGCGCGGTGCCTTGTCGCAAAGCATGTTGCCCAGGTAGGACTGCGGGTCCGTGCCGTTGAAGGTGTTGGCGTACATCTCCACGTCGGCATAGAACTTCTGGAACGTGTCCGGGGAGCCCGGATCGCCGCCGAAGAACACCGACGCCTCGACGTTGCGCAGTTCGACTTCCATGCCGATCTGTTCCCACCAGTCCTTGATCAGGGCCTGGAAGTCCTGGCGCACGGCATTGGTGGAGGTCTGGTAGAGGATGGAGAGCGGTACGCCGTCCTTCTCGCGGACGCCATCGCCGTTGGTATCCACGATCCCGGCCTCGTCAAGCAGGGCCTTCGCGCCCTCGATATCCTGGGTCGAGCAATCGAAGGTGTCGGAGTTGAAGATCGCCGGCGCCGGCACCCAGTTGCAGGTGACCTTGCCCGCCTGGCCGTAGCCGATTTCCACCAGCAGCGGACGGTCGATGGCCATCGACAACGCGGTGTAGACGGCCGGATCGGGCAGGAAGGGGTGCGGATGCTTCGCGGTCGACCGTTCGCCTTCCGGCAGATCCGGAGAGGGGTTGGTCTGGTTGATCATGATCCGCTCGACCAGCGGACCGAAGCCCGCGACGGGCTTACCCTTGCCGCCTTCTTCCATGCTGGCGATCACGTCGGGCGCGAGCTGCAGGTTCCAGGCGTAATCGAATTCGCCCGTTTCCATCACGGCGCGACCGGCCGATGTGGCATCCCCGCCGCCCTTGAAGGTCACGGTTGCGAATGCCGGCTTGTCCGGATCACGGAAGTTCTGGTTGGCCTCCATGGTGATCACGTCGTTCGGACGGAACTCCGTCACGACGAAGGGTCCCGTACCGATCGGCCCGAAGTTCTGATCGGTGCATTCCGGGGCCTTCGCTCCCAGGCAGTCCGCGAACTGCGCTGCCTGGATGATCGGGCTCTCGCCGCCGACGAAGGGACCATAGGGGAACGGCGTCGGCTCGCCGAAGGTCACCACCACGGTGTGTTCGTCGGGGGTTTCCACCGACGTCACACCCTCGAACTTGGTCTGCTGGGCGCAGCCGCCGTCGGGGTGTGTGCAGTATTCGTAGGTGAATTTGACGTCGGCGGAGGTGAAAGGCGTACCGTCCGACCACAGGATGCCCGGCGTGATCTTCCAGGTGATCTGGGTCAGATCCTCGCTCACCCCTCCGTTCTCGACGGTGGGCACTTCATCGACGAGCCACGGCACCAGCGCACCGGTCTCGTCATAGCGGGCAAGCGGTTCGATGATCATCGACGAGGCTTCGACGTCCTTCGTCCCGCCCGAGAGGAACGGGTTGAGGATCGATGGCGCCTGCCAGTAAATGATGTTTACATTTCCATCGCTTGCCCGCTCGGCAAAGGCTGCAGGCGCGAGCGTCGTGGTCGCGATTGCCCCCAATAGTAGGGTCTTCAGTCTCATGTCACACTCCTTGTTGCACACGCGAACGTGCGATTCTCCCTGCGCCGTTTTTCCCGGCGCTGTTTTGTGCGATCCTGAGAGACCAAAACATCTCTTGGCAAGCCTTGGCTTCCAAATGATTTTCGTTGATCCCCCCAAAAATCGAATACCTTCCATCGAAACAGCTTTTGTGGAAATTGCAAGCACAACGATGGCTGACCGGGGGGAAACGAACGGAGCCGTTTGACAGCATCAAGACCTAAGGCGTAGCGTCGTGCAAAATGCGGAGGGGACGGGCATGCTCGATAATGCGGGGTCACAGCCGATCGCCAGTATCCAGGGTCTGCGGGTGGAATTCCAGACCAAGGACGGCCCCGTGGTGGGGGTTGAGGACGTTTCGTTCGAGATCGGGCCCGGCGAAACCGTCTGCGTCGTGGGCGAAAGCGGCTCCGGCAAATCGGTCTCGTCGCTCTCGCTGATGCGGCTGGTGGAGTTCG
>CBDUPF010000181.1:0-8692 GCA_965369035.1 uncultured Aliishimia sp. | reverse complement strand
CTCGCGCTCTGCCTCGCCTGCCCGGCCGCGGCGCAGCAGAAGGAATTCTCGCTGCCGCCCTTTCCCGACGAGGTTGCCGCCGGCTTCGTCGCCGTCGGGCGCGTGAACAAGGGCGGGTTCAACACGCGCGGATCCTGTTCGGGCACGCTGATCCGGCCGGACGTGGTGCTGACCGCCGGGCATTGCGCGGCACCGGTCAGCGCAGACAGCCAGCAGCGGCGGATGTTCGTCGCGGGCTGGAGCCGGGGCGACTATGTCGCCGCCCGCGAGATCGTGGAAGCGGTGCGCCACCCCGCCTACCTGATCGGCGGCCGGCATGACCCGCGCTTTGACGTGGGGCTGCTCTTTCTCGCCGAGCCCATAACCGAGGTGGAGCCCATCCCCATGGCGCCCCACGCGAGCGGCGAGGTGGTGATCGCCGGGTACCACCACTTCATCCCGCATCTGCTGACCGGCCGCCTCGACTGCCCGGTGATTGCACAGGACAGCAACCTGATGCGCATCGACTGCCCCGTCGTCTCCGGCAACTCCGGCGGGCCGGTCCTGGAGCCCGACGGGACGGGCGGATGGCAGGTGACCGCGGTGGTGAGTTCGCAGGAAAAACTCCCCGGCTCGTTGCGCACAATCGCCGTGCTGATCCCGCAATGGGTGCATGACATGCTGGCAGAGCGCTAGGTGGCACGCTATGCAAGCGCCACCGATTCAATCCGGAGGACGACGGACCCATGCATGATATCAAGGCGATAAGGGAAAACCCCGACGCGTTCGATGCCGCGCTGATGCGGCAGGGGCACGAGGCGGTGTCGTCCTCCCTGCTCGCGCTCGACGAGGCGCGCCGGGCCAAGATCCTCGCCGCCGAGACCGCGCAGGCCGAACAGAACCGCGCGTCCAAGGAGGTGGGCCAGGCCAAGGGGCGTGGCGACGAGGCCGAGTTCGAGCGGCTGCGCGCGCTGGTGGCCGAGAAGAAGGCCGAGGTCGCCGAGATGCAGGCCGAGGCGCGGGCGCTGGACGACGAATTGCGCGGCGCGCTGATGGGGATCCCGAACCTCGCCCTGCCGGAGGTGCCGGAGGGCGCGGACGAGGACGCCAACGTGGAGATCCGCCGCTGGGGTGAGCCGCGCGTGTTCGATTTCGCGCCAAAGGAGCATTTCGAGATCGCAGGCGTGAAGCCGGGAATGGATTTCGAGACGGCGGCGAAGCTTTCGGGCGCGCGCTTTGTCCTGATGCGCGGGGCGGTGGCACGGGTCCACCGGGCGCTGGCGCAGTTCATGCTGGACCTGCATGTGACCGAACACGGGCTGACGGAGACGATCACCCCGGTGCTGGTGCGGGACGAGGCGATGTACGGCACCAACCAGCTGCCGAAATTCGCCGAGGATTCGTATCAGACCACGAATGGCTGGTGGCTGATCCCGACCTCGGAGGTGACGCTGACCAACACCGTGGCCGGAGAGATGCTGGAGGAGGCCGACCTGCCGATCCGGATGGCCGCGCATACGAACTGCTTCCGGTCCGAGGCGGGCAGCGCGGGCAAGGACACTTCGGGCATGCTGCGCCAGCACCAGTTCGAGAAGGTGGAGATGGTGTCGATCACCCATCCCGACCGGTCGCTGGAGGAGCACGAGCGGATGACCGGCTGCGCCGAGGCGGTGCTGAAACGGCTGGGCCTGCCCTACCGCATCGTGGTGCTCTGCACCGGCGACATGGGGTTCGGGGCGAAGAAGACCCACGATCTGGAAGTCTGGCTGCCCGGGCAGGACCGGTACCGCGAGATCAGCTCGGTGTCGGTCTGCGGCGATTTTCAGGCGCGCCGTATGAACGCGCGCTTCCGGCCCGCCGGCGGCGGCAAGCCGGATTTCGTGCATACGCTCAACGGCTCCGGCCTGGCCGTCGGGCGCTGCCTGATCGCGGTGCTGGAGAATGGCCAGCAGGCGGACGGGTCGGTGGAGTTGCCGCAGGCGCTGCACCCGTGGCTGGGCGGCAAGACGCGGATCAGCCCGGAAGGGGCGCTGGTCTGACCGGCGCGCCCGCCGCAGCCGGGGTCAGCCGCCGCGCCAGTTCTCCGGCCAATCCGGGCGCCGGGCAGCGGCGACATGGCGGGCGATTTTCGTCATCTGCCCGGCCATGTCGATATCGTACCAGGTGACGCCACCCCTGTCGAAGGTCCAGAGCCGCACCTCGACGGTTGCCCAGGTGTTCGACCAGGTCGGGTGATGCTGCTTGCCCTCGGCCAGCAGGGCCGACGCGTTCATGAAGCTGAAGGCGCGCTTGAAATTCGTGAACTCGAAAGTCTTCCGGAGCTCGGAATGGGCCACTGGTTCGCCCTTCCGGCCCGGGACCGACTGCACGTACCGCCACCCGTCAAGACTGTCGAGCCTCGCCTTCAGCCGGTCGAAGTCCTCCGGCGTGTAAAGCTCCGCTTCGCGCTTGATGTCGTTGGGATGCGGAAACTTCAACTCGGTCGCGTGGAAGTCCGTCTGCAATGTCCGGGCGATCTGCCGTGCCAGCCGTTCGATATCGGCATCGAAGTCGGAGTTCCGCAGGGCAAAGGTCTCGATCTGCGAAAGACGCGCGATATCCTGGGGAAGGTCCGAGAAAGTCACGCGCCGCGCGGATTTTTCGTTCGCCGCGTCCACCATGACCGGCAGCAGCAGGACCGGATCCCGCTCCAGGGCGATCGCCATTTCGCGCCGGACCCAGTCGTCGGCGCTGGCAAGGCGGTCCGAGTTATCCCTGTCGAAGCGCCAGTGCGACCCGATCAGCGCGAGGATGAGGTCGGCACTGTCCAGTTCGTGGTGCAGACGGTCGCTCCACACCTCTCCGGGCGTGATCGAGGCGGAATCGAGGAATACCACGACTTCCGGCAGAAGCTCTTCCAGAATGAGCTTCAGGTTCCTGGCCTGACCCTGCGTGTCGTCCCGGCGATAGCTCACGAAGACCTTTTGCATTCCTTCCTACCTCTTGAGCAGACTCATCCTCCTTGACCGGCAGCGTCCCGGTCGGCCGGTCACCCTCCCAAACCCGCTCGTTTAAGGCTGCCGGGCCGGTAATCCTCACGGGCATCGTACCGCTCAATAACCGAAGGGTGGGCCTCGGACCGTTTGCGAGGACCTTTGCGCCATCCACACAACCAGCCGGAGCGCGGCAGGCATTCATCGGCGTCGGCGAGAGCCGAGGGCTTCGTGGGCGGAAAGATCGCGGCGGGGTCGAGTTCCAATCCCTTTGCGCCTTCCATCACCCAGACCAGAGGATAACCGGCCAGCGCCTGGCACTTGCCCGACCCGCCCACGATCGCGTGATTGCCGACGAACCAGATCTGCTGATAGGGCCGGTCCGGATCCTCGTCGCGCCCCTGGTTGAGCCCCTCTGGCCCCTCCAGATTGTCCCAGAGCGTGGGCGCATACAACACACGCTGTTCATCCAGCGCGACCGCATGGCGGGCCGACCGTACCAGCGAACTCAGCGCCATGTCATGGAACTTGTAGCGCCTGTTCCACATCGCCGCGACCGGTCCCAGCACCGCCACCGGCACGCCCCGCGCGCCCACCGTGTCCCAGACGCCCACATAGGCGATGTTGACCAGATGCGATCCGTCGCCGCGCCAGTCGAGGTCGGCCTGCGAAGTCGCGAATGCGGGTGAAAGCTCCCTTCGGCGCTGTAGAATGTGCGGCTTGTCGGGGTGATTGCGCTGCCCTCGCTTGCGGTACAGCGTCCAGGCCGCGTTGATCCCCGCGGGTGTGGTGTCCTGAACTATTCCGCACTTGCGGATCATCCCGGCAACAGAACGGGCGGTGTAGGCACCCCGGGAGAAGCCGAAAAGGTAGATCTCGTCGCCTTCGCGGTAGACTTGCGCAATGAACTGGTAGGCCTGCTTGACCTTCTCTCCCAGCCCCCAGCCGAAGGCACCGCCGCCCCACCTCTTCACGAAGCGCTCCACCCGTCCGTCAAAGCGGTCGTCCGTCCCGATTCCCTGGAAGTAGACCGACACCTGCCCCTTCTGCGGGTTGCTCAGCACCGTCCTCTGCAGCTTGAGCACGTTGGTCGTTTCCGGAATGTCCGGAGAGTTCCATGTACCGTCACAAAAGATGGCTATACGTGTCATCGTGCAACTTGCCCTTCAAAACCCCACTCAATCCGCTAATACAAGCTTAACGAGGCTGACGCAGCCCTGCAGGTCGGGAGATCCGTACTTTTCATGACAAGTGCAATTCTGACGCTTTTGACCACGTTGGCTTTCGCCGCGGGTCCGCTTCTGTTTCCCGATTTCGGCGGCTATCCTCCCGACCGCTTTCCGGTCCCGCAGGAGAACGCGCCGGTCCAGCCGGCCGGTTATGCCTTCGCGATCTGGGGGCCGATCTATCTCTGGCTTCTGGCCAGCGCGGGGTTCGGGCTCTGGCGGCGGGCCGACGATCCCGACTGGGCGCCGATGCGTCCGGCGCTGTCGGTGTCGCTGGCGCTCGGCGCAGTCTGGCTGCCACTGGCTCAATACGATCCGTTGCTGGCCACGGTGCTGATCTGGGCGATGTGGCTCGCGGCGATGATGGCGATGGTGCGCGCGCCGCGAAACGACCGGGCGCTCGCGGCCTGGCCGGTGGCGCTCTATACCGGTTGGCTCAGCGCCGCGGCGTGTGTCTCGCTGGGCCTTGTCCTGGCAGGCTACGGGCTGGTCGGGGCGCGAACCGCGGCCTTGGCCATGGTGGCGCTGGCGGTCGTGCTGGCCGCGGCGATCCAGCTGGGGTCGCGCAGCGCACCCACATTCGGGCTGGCGGTGGTCTGGGCACTGATCGCGATCTACGTCGCCAACGGCGCCGGACAGGCCGACGTGGCCGGGCTGGCGGCGGGCGGCGCAATCGGCATCGGCGCTCTGACGCTGTTCAACGCGGTTCGGGAGTTTCGCGGGCGACGGGCATGACCCGGACCATCGGAAGCCTCGGCGTGATCGGCGGCAGCGGAATGCTGGGCGCAGCGATCGTCAAGGGCCTGCTGGAGGCCGGTTGCGTGGCTCGCGACGGGCTCTGGATCGCCAACCGCAGCGGATCCACGGGCGGACTCGACGACCGCCGCGTGCGCGTGACGACGGATGCGCGCGAACTCGCCGCGGCCTGCGACACGGTGCTCTACTGTGTGCCCCCGGCCGCGGCGCAAGAGTGGCGGATCGACGCGCCGGATCGGTTGATCCTGTCGGTCATGGCCGGCGTGACGCGCGAGACCCTCGCGGAGATCAGCGGTGCGTCCCGCGTGGTGCGCGCCATGTCGAACCCCGCCGCCGCGCGCAGGCTCGCCTATTCGCCCTGGATCCCGAGCGCCGCAGTGACCGCGGCCGACAAGGCACAGGTGCGCCGTCTCCTCGGCGCCATCGGGCTGGAGGACGAGGTGGCGGACGAGGATCATATCGACCAGTTCACCGCACTCACCGGGCCTGTCCCCGGATTCGTCGCCTTCTTCGCCGAAGCAATGCAGGACTATGCCCGTGATGCCGGTGTCCCCCCAAGGATCGCCGACCGTGCCATCCGGCAGCTCTTCCACGCCTCGGGCCAAATGCTCTCCGAGGATCCTATGTCTGCGGCCGACCATGTGCAGGACATGATCGACTATGCCGGCACCACGGCGGCCGGGCTGCAGGCCATGCGCGACGGCCCGATCAGGCAAGCCGTGGCGCAAGGCCTCGCGGCGGCCCATGCGCGCGCCCGGTCGATCTCGGACTGACCGCACTCACCATCAGCCGAAAAAGCCGGTCGGACCGCAGGCTGGAGGGCGGGCCGGGCCGCCGTCAACGACGGCGGGCTCGGGGCGCGACCGGAAGCGCGGTCCCGCTCAGGCCTTGCCCTTCTTCTTGAGATGCTTGGCCAGCGCGCCTGCGTTCTTCTCGCGCCGGCCCTTGAACGGGTTGTCCTTGCCCTGGCCCCGCATGGTCAGTCGGATCGGCGTGCCCGGCATGTCGAAATCGTCCCGCAATCCGCCGACAAGATAGCGCGTGTAGCTGTCGGGCATCTTGTCGGGATGCGAGCACATCACCACGAAGCCGGGCGGGCGGGTCTTGACCTGGGTCATGTAGCGCAGGCGGATGCGGCGCCCCTGCGGCGCGGGGGGCGGGTGCGCCTCGATCATGCCGGCAAGCCAGCGGTTCAACGTCGCGGTCGGCACCCGGCGGTTCCAGACCTCATGCGCCCGCATGATCGCCGCCTGCAGCCGGTCGAGGCCCCGTCCCGTATAGGCCGACACGGTCACAAGCGGGGCACCGCGAAGCTGCGGCAGCAGACGGTCGAACGCCTCCTTCAGCCCGGCAAGCTTGGCCTGTTTCTCATCCTCGAGGTCCCACTTGTTGACCGCAACGACCACTGCGCGGCCCTCCCGTTCGGCCAGATCCGCAATGCGCAGGTCCTGGCTCTCGAACGGGATCGCGGCATCCAGCAGCACCACGACCACTTCGGCGAACTTGACCGCACGCAGACCGTCCGACACCGAAAGCTTCTCGAGCTTGTCCTGCACCTTCGCCTTGCGGCGCATACCGGCCGTGTCGAAGATGCGCATCGGCACCCCGTCCCAGTCGGTGGTGAGCGAAATCGCGTCGCGGGTGATCCCCGCCTCGGGCCCGGTCAGCAAGCGGTCCTCGCCCAGGATGCGGTTGATGAGCGTCGACTTGCCCGCGTTCGGACGCCCCACCACGGCGACCTGCAACGGACGGTCGCGGGTCGGTGCGCTGTACTCGGGATCCTCCGCCACGCCCTCTTCGGTCAGCGGAACGTCGGTCACCGGTTCGTCGGACCCGGCGGCCTCCATCTCGTCGGCAATGGGCTGGAGCACGGAGTAGAGCTCGTTGAGCCCTTCGCCGTGTTCCGCGGACATCCGGATCGGGTCGCCGAGACCAAGCCCGTAGGCTTCGAGCATGCCATCATCGGCCGCGCGGCCCTCGGCCTTGTTCGCGGCAAGGATCACATGCGCGGAGCGCTTGCGCAAAATGCCGGCAAAGAGGTGGTCATCCGCCGTGATCCCCGCACGGGCATCCACCATGAACAGACAGACATCCGCCATGTCCACCGCGCGTTCCGTCAGGCGGCGCATCCGGCCCTGCAGGCTGTCGTCGGTCGCATCCTCCAGACCCGCGGTGTCGATCACGACGAATTTCAGGTCGCCCAGCCGCCCCTGCCCTTCACGCAGATCACGGGTGACGCCCGGCTGGTTGTCGACCAGCGCCAGCCGCTTGCCCACAAGGCGATTGAACAGGGTCGATTTGCCCACGTTGGGCCGCCCGACAATGGCGAGGGTGAAGGACATGGACTCTCGGCTCCGCTGGATCAAGCGCGCGGTTTAGCGGATTTGGCGCGATGTTGAAAGCCGCCCGTGTCGAAGCCCGGGCGCCGCAATCGCTTTAACGATAGGCCAATAGCTGGCCGCGCGCGTTGACGACATAGAGCGTGCCACCGGCGAAGGCGGGAGCGGTTGCCGCCCCGCTCGGAATCTCGGTGGTGTAGACCAGTCTGCCGTCAGTCGGATCGAAGCTGCGCAGATACCCGTCCGAGGATGCCAGGATCACACGCCCACCGGCCACGATCGGACCGAAATGCGCAAAGATCGCCGCCCGGCGGCGCGGACGGTCCTTCACGAAATTGGGCAGTTTCACACCCCAGATCCGGCTGCCGTCCTCTTTCGAAAGGCGCACCAGCTCGTTGCGGTCGGTCACCGCGAAAACGCTGTCGCCCGCGGGCCAGATCGGCCCCGCCGCGCCTTCGTTGGCAGTCCAGAGCCGCTCCCCGTTTCCGACCGACACCGCCACGATGCGGCCAGACTGGTTGCCGACAAAGGCCCGCGTGCCATCCACGACCGGCGGCCCGGTGATGTCGCCGATTTCGGCGCTCGCATAGCCGCGCCGCTCGCCGACCACGGCCGCGTCCCAGCGACGCAAGCCGCCGCGGCGGAACACGGCCTGCACTTCGCCCGAGCCGAAGGCGAAGATAGCCAGATCGTCGGTCAGGACCGGCGGAGGAGAGCCGAGGATATTGCTCACGCTCGACGTACCGCCGATCTGCCAGCGGATGCGCCCGGTATCCTTGTCCAGAGCCCAGCCGGTATCGTCGCCCGCCGTCAGATAGACCAGATCACCCTGAACGCTCGGCGCGCCGGACGCGGTCGCATCCAGTTCCTGCGTCCAGATCACGCGGCCGTCCGCGGCATCGAGTGCGGCCAGAATGCCGAAACCCACCGTCGCGTAGATGCGCCCGTCGGCATAGGCGATGCCGCCGCCCGTCGCCTCGTCGGAGCGTCCGTTGGCCGGCGCGAGATTGCGGGTCCAGAGCGTCTGACCGGAGGTCGAGGTCGCGACGACCTGTGTCGCCGCATCCAGGGTAAAGATCCGGCCGCCGCCCACCACCGGGTCGGCAACGATGCGTTGCTTGCGGGAATTGCCCTGGCCTATGGATGCGCTCCAGACCAGCTGCGGCGTGGCACGCAACGCGGGATGCGCGGTGCGGAACGCCGGTGTGCCCCAGAACTGCGACCAGTTGGCATTGGAGGTCGCCGCGCCCAAGGCAATCGGTCGGGAGGTGTTCTCGACATCGGGATCGGATTCCGCGTTCTGAAGAACCTCGCGCAGCCCTTCACGCTGTCCGGGCAGGATCACTTCGGGCTCCGTACACGCGGCGAGCATCAGCGCGCCGGCCACCAAGGCTGCCACGGCAAAGGGGCCGCGCCGTCC
>CBDUPF010000180.1:0-8711 GCA_965369035.1 uncultured Aliishimia sp. | reverse complement strand
CCGCCATCGTGCTGCTCGCATGGGAACGCCGCCGCCGCGCAGCGTAAACGGCGCCTTGTGACACCGGGACAGGCCCGCTTTGGCAATCAGGGCGGGCCTGTTCCAATTTCTGGAGCGTCCGGACGAAAAATCACGCCACGTTGGCACCGTTGAAACTGGCGGCATCGAGGACCGGCGACCAGAAGCCCGGGTCAAACTCGAAATCACAGGCCCGCCGCACGATCTCGTAACCGGTCCGGCGGGCATCGTGGCGAAGTTGGTCTGCCTCGGCCTGGGTCATGCCCGTAATGAAGAGCGGTTCGTCCAGGATCGTGCAGTCCAGACCCGCACGCGCCCCGAGCGCAAATGTGTAGGGCGCGATCAGGATTGTGCCCGGGCGGGCCGTGCCGATCATGTGGCGCTCCATCTCCTGCAACATGTGATCTTCCTGCATGGGCCGGTAGAAGTAGATTACGTCGTAATCGCCATAGCCGTCGAAGGTCCGACCGTCGCCGTGATAGACCGTACTGTCATGCGCGCCGGTGATCTCCAGCATCTTCTGACCTGCGCGTGCATAAGCTTCGTCATACTCCAGCCCGTCGCAATGGTCGAAGTAACGGCGTGCCACGAAAACGGTCGTGGCCCCGCCGCAGCCCACATCAATGAAGCGGACATTCTTGGTGCGGCCCAGCACCATGAGCGCGCGGTAGGCCGCAGAGAGAAGAAGATCGAACCTTTGGATCGGCATGGGGATATCGGCGAAACAGCCGGCGGCATCCGCCTCCTCGGTCTGGGCGTTCGGATTGGCCAACTGGTGGAAGGCGCGGTGCAGGACACTCAGCAGCGAGGTCTTGTCGTCGTCGATCGGGCGCTGGATCAACTCCACGGGTTCGGGGTCCACGTGGCGGCGAACCAGCACGTCCATGCTTTTCCAAAGCAGAAGACGCTTCCCGAAGGCCTTGGCATCCCGGTCGAACTGACGTTGCCGAAGGTGGTCGGCCCGGGTGCCCGATGACTTGTGAGAGCGCACATGTGCACGCAGCCGCCGCCGGGCTGCATTGGCACGTGGGCGAAGCCGGTTGATTTCGGCCCAGATCGCGAGGACCGCGTCGCCATCCCGCCGCGAGGCAGGAACGGCGATCGCTTCGGCGAGTGCTTCGCACATCACCGACAACTGGTCCTGTACCGCCAGGGCAGCCTCGTGCTCGGCAGACATCAGAGTTTCCCTTCGGCAATCCAGCGTTCGACCTGGTCGCGGCTCGCTTCGAAATGCATCGAGTCCTCGCGCGAGAAACCTGCCCCCCAGTACCAACCTTCGTTTCTGAAGAAGTCGGCCAGGATGGTCAGGCCGAGCTGTGTGCGTCCATCGCCCAGCGTGTCGAGATGCCCGTCGATATTGAGATCGAGCGACAGCCCGAACGCATGGGTGGAGGTGCGACCGGGAGCGCCGCGAATGTGCCGGACGCAAAGCGAACCTGCCGTGTTGATCCGGTCATAAAGATCCTGGTCCGTGGCCCGGATCCGTTCGAAGACGAGCTTGAGCGAGTCGACGGCAGGTTGGAGCATCTGCACGCGGATCGGCCCCACGGTGTCCAGCACCAGCTTGTCGCGCAGACGCTCATTGGTCATCGACTCGCATTTGTCCGAGAGGTTTTCGCGCGGTTTCCCGAAGATGCTTTCGAGATAGGACGGTGACGCGATCTGGATCCCCTTGTTCAGGTTTCGCCGGTTGGCGATCAGCACGACCTGGGCGTAGGCGTCGATGATCTGGTTCGGGCCGTCGCGGGGCATCGCGGCGAAATCGTCACTCCTCGGGGCGGGCGCGGCCAGGGCGCGGGATTCGACATCGCCCACGCGGCCTTCGAGCTGTTCGAGCTGTTCGGTCAGCGCCTCGATCTGCGACCGCAGCTTCTCGATCTCGATCCGGGCGCCGCTGTCCACGGCCGGGCCCGCAAAGCCGCCCTCCCCATCGGCCGCAAAATTGTCGGACTCGTAGATCGGCACGCCGGGCGAACGCATCTGCATCCAGATCAGCGCGCCCATGCCCACCACGATCAGGGCCATGGCACCGATGATCAGGAAAATGATGCGTTTGTCCATGTAGTGCCGTGCCGAGGGTCTGTTGGTTGACGATCTGCCTGCGACCGACAGTGTGGGAGGCGGCCGCGCGAGTCAACAAATCGGGGCGCAACCGCCGCCCCGGCATGTCTGGCCGAATTCCCCACAGCTACGGCGTTGTTCCATCAGTGGAGGTGGTGTAGCATCTCGTGGAAGCCCGACAATGAGGTATCCCGATGCTCAAGCACCTGTTTTTTGCCCTTGGCCTGTCCGCGCTCGGCTATCTGACGCTTGCAGAGCCCGGCTTCGCGCAGTCGAATGCCGACGAAATGACGGCGGAACAGTTGGAAGAGCTGTTCCAGAAGCAGAAGACCCGCGGGTTGGTGCTGGCGCCGACCAATCAGGAGGCGACCGCAGCGACGGAGGCCGATGCCGCGCCAGAGGCTGCCCGGGAAACCTATGTCGAACTGGCGCCGGAGGAGCAGGTCAACATCCAGATCACCTTCGACTTCGACAGTTCCGCGCTTCGCGAGGATCAGAAGCCAAAACTCGCCACACTGTGCCAGGTGATGCAGAACGTCGACGTGGAAATGTTCCGGATCGTGGGACACACCGACGCCGCCGGATCGGCAAGCTACAACGAACGCCTGTCGCTTCTGCGCGCCGAGGAGGTCAAGCGTCACCTCGTGAGCGATTGCGGCATCGCCGAAACGCGGCTTCAGGCCGTCGGTGTGGGTGAACAGTTCCCGCTCGACAAGGATGACCCGCGCGCCGACGTGAACCGACGCGTCGAGTTCCAGGCGCTCAGCTGAGCGCATGACCGCCTGGGCAGGACGACGCATGGGCCCTGACGGCCGGGAGGGTCCATGACCGCCTCGCAACCCAGCGACATCTTCCAGCCCGGCGATCTGCTGAACAACACCTACCGGATCGAGACGATACTGGGCCGGGGCGGGACGTCCGAGGTCTACAAGGCCCGGTCGGAGATCTCCGGGCGGGTAATGGCGATCAAGGCCCTGCGTGCGGAGTTCGCCAGCAACGAGGATTTCCTCGTCCTGATGACGCGCGAGGAGGACATTCGCGACGTCCGCCACGATGCGATCGTGCGCTACTTCGACACGCAGCGGATGGCCGACGGTGTCGTCTACCTGGTGATGGATTACGTGGACGGGCCGGGACTCGACCGCAAGCTGGCCGAGGGCGGTATGCGGGCCAGCGACCTTATGATCGTGGGCGAACGGGTGTGCGAAGGTCTGATCGCCGCTCATGGCCGGAACATCGTCCACCGTGACCTGTCACCCGACAACATCATCCTGCGCAACGACAACCCGTCCGAGGCGGTGATCATCGATTTCGGTATCGCCAAGGATACCAACCCGGGCGCGGAAACCATTGTCGGCAACGAGTTCGCGGGCAAGTACGCCTATGCCGCGCCAGAGCAACTCTCCGGGCGGACCGATCCGCGCTCCGACATCTACTCGCTGGGTGCGCTGCTGCTCTCGACCTTCCGGGGAGAGAAGCCGGACATCGGACGAAACCCGATGGAGGTGGTCGAGAAGAAGGCGCAACCGCTCGACCTCGAAGGCGTGCCCGAACCGCTGCGAAGCCTGATCGCACGGATGAGCCACCCCGATCCCGACAAGCGGTTCCCCTCGGCAGAGGCCTTGCTGGAGGCGTTCCGGCATCCCGACAAGGCGCGCGCACCGGCTGGTGACGCTGGCGAAACCGAGGCGGAGCTGGACGACGCCACGGTGATCGCCGCGCCAATACCGGCCAGGGCAAGCGAGCGTCCCGCGTCCGAAAAATCCGGCACGTCGCCCGAACCGATCGGAATACCCAAAAGCGGCCCGGCGTCGGCGAACGCACCGAAAAAGGGCAGGGGCGGCCTGGCCGTGCCGATCCTCGGTGTCGTTCTGGTGGCGGGACTGGGCGTCGGCGGTTACGTGGCCGGGCTGTTCGATGGACTGATCGGACCCGGCTATCCCGCTGTCGACCCCTATACGCTGACCGTGCAGAAGGAGTTCGAAAGCCCGGCCACCGCCGTGGGCTACGTTCCCAACCCCGAGGTGCAGGAGACGCTGGCCGCACGAATGCGGGACATGGGCGGATCGGCGGAGCTGACGCTTGCCACCGGCGACATCGCGGATGGCTGGGGCGAGGGCGTGCTCGACATCATGGAGAGCATCGCGCCGCTGGAAGAGTTTCGCGTCACTGTGGAGAACGACGCGGTGCAACTGACCGGGCTCGCCCCGACCAACGACGCGCTCGCCACCGTGCAGGCTGCGTTTTCCGGTGGCTTCCCGGGCGGGCTTCAAGGCTCGATGAACCTGCAACTGGGCCCGCGTTTCCTGTCGCCGGACATGGTGCAGCCGCTGCTGGACCGTCACGCGGATTGCGGGCGATTGCGGCTGTCCAGCCCACCGCCGCTGGGATACGGGCTCGAGGACAATGTGATTGTCACGGGCCGGTTCGCGCAAGAAGCCTCCCGGTCGGCCCTGCGGTCGGAAATCGCTGCGCTGGCCGGTAACCGTTCCGTGCGGATCGAGGGCGAGGTGCTGAACGACAGCCTGTGCCAGATCGATGCGGTGCTGCCAAAGGCCGGACCCGGCGGGTTCGATCTGCGGTTCGGCTTCGGTGACCGGGAGGGTGAGAACATCGCCCGCAGCTACAAGGTCGGCGACAATCCGGTGATCGATGTGCGCCTGCCCGAGGGGGTCGATGGCGGCTATCTCTGGGTGTCCGTCGTAGATGTGCAGGGTGTGGTCTTTCACTTGCTGCCGAACCGCGTGCGGCCCGAAAACTCGATCGAAGCCCTGCGGGCAGAGGCCGACGAGGAGGGATATGTGCGCCTGGCCTACAGCCTTGCGGAGGCGGGAGGGACAGGCAAGCTCGCCTTCACGGTCGATGGCAGCGTGCTCGGCAAAAGCAAGGTGATCGCCCTGCATTCCGATCAGCCGCTGTTCGACGAACTCCGCCCGACGACGGAATCCGCGGCAAGCTATGCCGAGGCACTGGCGCAGGCGCGGGAGACCGGCGGGCTGTCCATAGACTCTCTCGACAGCGCGATCCTGACCACCGAGCAATAGGTTCGCCCCAAAGACCGGCCGATCAGCGGCTTGCCGGGTCGTCAGACGACATCGACAACGATGATCGAGATGTTGTCGGCACCGCCACCATCGAGCGCGATCTGCTGCAGCCTGTCCGCCACCGTCTCGATCGGCTCCGAGCTCAGCACGCGTTCCAGCATGTCGAAGGTGGCGTATTTCGTAAGTCCGTCTGAGCAGAGCAGGAACCGGTCGCCGGGAAACAGCTCGCCGCGGACCTTGTCGAGCTCCAGCTCCTCGCCGACCCCGACGGCCCGGGTGATCGCGTTCGATTGCGGATGGTGTTCGGCCTCGTCCCAGGACATCTGCCCGGCCAGCACCAGGCCCGCCACCATGGAATGATCGGTGGTCAGCATCTCGATGGAGCCGGATTGCAACCGGTACAACCGGCTGTCCCCCACCCAGAACGCGGCGAAATGGCCGTTGGCCACGACCAGCGTCACCACCGTGGCCCCGATCGTCGCGCCACCGCGAGTTTCGGCCTCCCGCAGGATAAGAACATGCGCGCGCCGGATCGCTTCGCGCAGGGCCTGCAACAATTCCGACGGCGGGAGCCCGGGGTCGAGCATGGCAATGGAATCGACGACGGCCTGCGAGGCGAAATCGCCCGCGGCATGACCCCCCATCCCGTCCGAGACCGCCCAGATTCCGTGTTCGGGCAGGGTCAGGATACTGTCCTCGTTGACCTTGCGGCGCTTGCCCACATGGGTCGTGGCGGAAAACCGGATATGCGACTGCGACGTCATGCGGGTTGAGCCACCGGGCCGGTCCGCCACACCGTGGCGTCGAGATCGAAAAGCGCGGTGAACTGCCGGGTGTCAGGCAGTCCCGCACTCAGCAACATGCGGTGATCGTCGCCCACCTGCGTCGTCCAGATACCGACCTCTCCACGCAGGTCGGTCAGCGCGCGGGCGGCCAGCACCTGCTCGGGCGGCAGCGGTCCGGAATAGGCGTCGCTCCACCCGGGCGGCTCCGGCGGTGCCACCATCTCCAGCTCCTCCAGCGCGTCGCGCAGGTCGTCCCGGCTGGCGTGATCTTCGAGCGTGGCCAGCGCGATATCCTCGACCCGCGTCAGGAGCGTCTCGCTGGCGAAGTGGCGAAGCGCGGTATTGCCCGCCGGACAGAGCGCGGCGACGGTGAGCGGGTATTGCCGCCCCACCCGGTCGACGGAGGCCATCAGCACACCGGTCACGCCCTGTCTCCCCAGAACCCCGCCCGGCAGTGAAAACCGCCAGATCGGCGCGGAGAGATAGCAGTCGTTCCAGGCCTCGCCCAGCGCGTCGCGCGCGGCCAGAAGCCCGGCCTGCATCCACTCGTCCCAGACCCGCACAAAATCGCCCGGCAGGTTCAGACGCAGGAAATCCCCGAGGCCGGAGATCTTGCCAAAGGCGCCGAACTGCGCCGTCATCAAAACGACTTCGGGCAGCTGAACTCGCTCAGCGCCGGGAGTGCGAAGGGGTTCAGGACCGACCCCGATTGCAGCTGGAAGATCGCGATGCGCCCGCCCACGTTGAAGATCACGCGCTTGCGGTCGGACACGTTCGTGCGCCGCACCTCTGCCGCGTTGAGCAGCCGGAACCAGGCCCAGGGCCCGTCGCGGGCGATGGCGTTCCCGACCCCGGGCTCCTGCGGGCCGAAGACGACGCGCGCGCTGCCCACCGAGCCGGGCCAGGTGATGGCGGTGGGTTTGGGCGCGAGGTTGTGCTTGAATTCAACCATCTGCCCGTCGATGTCGAGTTGAACGATATTGGCCTTGGGGTCCAATGCCTCGGGCGTGATCTGGAACTTCACGGCTGGCTGCGCGCCCGCGGTGAAGAAGGCATCCCGGATCTCCGCCGCGTACTGGAACTGCTGCAACACGGCCTGGCTGATCCCCAGGTCGGCGTCGTTCACCCGCTTCCAGGACCAGGGCCGCGTCCGGATGTCGACATAGTCGCGCAGGTTCTCGTTGAAGAAGCTGTCGATCATGCCGCCAGGTCCGAAGAGCCGCGCGAAATCGGTCATCGAGACATCGGCCCGCGAAGAGCGGTCGAACGGATACCGGTTTCCGAGCGCCTGTTCGCAGAAGGGCAGCACATTGGCCTGCCAACTCGCATTGATCGACGAGCGGGTGCCATCCGCGGTGATGCCGGACGACCCGGTGGTGATCTGCGTGGCCCAGCGGGGGATCGGTCCCTCCATCCGCTTGGCGACCTCCTGGAACCGGGAGAGGGCGTTGGTCTCGCCACCACCCGCACCGACACCGCCGGAGAACGACAGCTTGTTGAGCTCCTGGTAGACTTCAGTCAGCCGGCCCATCATCTCGTCGAGCTGCGAGGGCTGGCCTTCTTTCGCTTCCACGAGCCGGTGGAGCCATCCAAAGCGTTCCTCCACGTAGGCCCCGGGCGGTTTCGGCGGCGGCCCGCCGGTGTTTTCCGCGATCCCGCTGCGCAGCGCCTCGAGGAACAGCTGGCTCCGCGACGACAGCGAGGATCTCAGTTCGAGCGCGCCGATCTCCTGCGCGCCTTGCGCCAGCCCTTCGGTGTTGACGACCTCCCGCTCCTCGGTGAGCTTCGTCTCCTTCGCCACCGCGTTGAGGATGTTGGAGAGCGGCGAGGTCGGACCGGACAGGACGTTCGTCACCTCGACCGCGTGGCTCAGGCTCTCCATCGGGATGATGTCGATGTCGCCCAGCATCTGGTCATATCGTGCGATGAAGTCGTTGTAATAGAGGTCGAGCACATCGCGGCTAATCGCGACCAGCGCGGTCTCGTTCTGCGCCGCCTCGCCGCGCGGGCCCAGCACCCAGCTTTCGCGCTGTATGCGCGTCGCAACGCCCAGCGCCTCGTCCAGGAACACGTTGTTGAACCCGTCGTAGGTAAAGATCCCCTCGATCCCCTCGGTGAGCGGCTTGCCCGACGACCGCACGATCACACGGGAGATGGCGGGCCCGCCGATATCGGTAAGCCGCCAGTCCGGCAGTTCCTTGGCCCGCGGCGAATTGACGATGCCGTTGTAGATGCGCTGCGCCAGCGGCATTTCGGACAGCAGCCCCTGGATCTGCTCCACCAGCGGCCCGTTGAGCGCAATCTTGTCCATCGGTGCCGACAGCAGGGCGTCGAGATGGCCGGCCAGATCGCTCCGCAGCCCCTCCCGCCCGGCTCCCTCGAAGGCGACGGACCAGTCGAGATCCATCCATTCCCGCACGAGGTCCTGGTTCATCGGGCCCTGTTGTCCCAGCATCAGGTAGATCTTGAGCGACTCGTAGAGAAAGTCGGGGTTGTTCATGTTGGCCTGCATCTGGTCCTCCAGCCGGAGGAGGAGACGCGGCAGAAGGTGCTGGTTCAACGCGGCGCGGTAGGTTTGCGCCGCCCCGTTGCCGAGGATCTTGCCCTGGTAAAGCCCATAGGTCAGCTCGCGCGGCGGGTTCGGGTCGGTCACCGCCGGGTTCGCGGGCATGTCGCGCAGGATGTTGAGTGCGGGCACGACGCCGGGCAGGTCGCTGTCCTGGATCGGGCTGCCGGGGATCTGGCTTTCCGCCTCGCGGTAGGCGTTGATCTGCTGGCTCGCCGTCGCGATCAGGTCGGCGTT
>CBDUPF010000179.1:0-8725 GCA_965369035.1 uncultured Aliishimia sp. | reverse complement strand
GGCGCGCATCAGCATGGCGCGGGTCCGGGGCAGGTCGGGCAGATTCTCGATGAATTTCCAGTTCCAGAATGCACGGGCATTGTCCGCGGACTGTCCGAAGACCTGCACCTTGACGCCTCGCTCTCCGGCCGTGGCCGCAAAGGCGCGGATGCGGGTATCGTCGAGCCCGACAAGGTTGAACTGAATGGAGTCAGGCGCCCGCCGTTCGCCGGGCAGCGGCGCGGGAACGTCGATATGGGGCGAGCGGCCGAGCCGTGCTGCAAGCCGGTCATGGTTGGCCAGCCCGTCGCGGCACCGTCGATCCAGTTCCGGCAATTGTGCGCGAATGACCGTGGCGGACAGGTTGCCCATCCGCAGATTGTAGAGTGGCAACAGATTCTGCCAGCGCGCGCAGGCGGCGCTCACCACCTCGTGCTTCTTCCAATTGTGCTCGTAGGCGCCCGACATGATGATCGCGCGGGCCACCAGATCGTCGTCATCCGTGATGAGGATACCGCCTTCACCGGCGTTGATCATCTTGTAGGACTGGAAGGAGAAGCAGCCGACACGTCCGATCGTGCCGATCCTGCGACCGTGCCAGAGCGTGCCCAGCGAATGTGCCGCGTCCTCGATCACCGGAATGCCGCGGGCGTCGCAGATCTCCATGATCGCATCCATGTCCGAGGTATGGCCGCGCATGTGCGAGATGATCACGGCGGCGATGCCATCCTCGATGCGCGCGCGGAAGTCGCGCAGGTCGATGCGATAATCGTCTCCGACTTCGCAAAGAACCGGATGGCAGTCTGCATGCACCACCGCAGAGGGGACGGCGGCAAATGTGAAACCGGGGATCAGCACCCGCGCGCCGCGCGGCAGGTCGAGCGCCTTGAGAGACAGGAACAGCGCCGCAGAGCAGGACGACACGGCCAGCGCGTACTTGGTGCCCATCATGTCGGCGAACTCGCCTTCGAGGAGCGAAACCGGCGACCGGGAGGGCGCGGTGTAGCGAAACAGGTCGCCGGACTGCATCAACCGTTCGATTTCGGCCATGACACGGTCAGGAATCGGCTCGGCAGCGTGGACATCAGGAAGGCTCGACATTTGGGTTTCCTTAATTCCGGTTTTCGTTCTGATTAAACCACGAAGCATAATCGCGAAAGAGCCAAAATCCGGCGGTCAGCGGGAATTCGCGCCATGAGGGTGGACACGGCGCGGACTAAAACCCGGTTCCGAGGAAGTTCTGTGAGTGGACTGAGTGCGGTTCAGAACCCCAGCCTGTCGCGCAGCGCGAACCAGGACATGGCGAGCACCAGCAACGACGACTGCAATGCGGGCCCTCCGGGAAACGGGGCGGCGGGCAGCGCCGCAAGCGTGTCGAACCCGTCTGTCTCTCCTTCGATTGCCCGAGCCATCAGCCAGCCGGAATGCGTGGCGGTGCCCACGCCGTGACCCGAATAGCCGGAGGCGGAGAGAATGTTGGGCCCGATCCGCACAAGATAGGGCAATCGCTTCATCGTGATGGCCAGCGTCCCGCCCCAGGCATAGTCGATCCTTGCGTCGCGAAGATGGGGAAAGACGGTCAGCATCGGCTTTCGGACCTTGGCGGCGATATCCTGCGGAAAGCGGTAGCCGTAGCTTTCGCCGCCACCGAACAGCAGCCGTCCGTCATGCGACAGCCGGAAGTAGTTCACGACGAATCGGCTGTCTGCGACGGCGATGTCGCGGGTCAGAACTTCTGCCGTACGGTCGCCCAGCGGTTCGGTCGCCGCGATGAAGTTGTTGATCGGCATCACATGCGTCGCGACCTTGCGGGCCAGCGATTGCGAATAGCCGTTCGTGGCGAGGATCACGTGATCGGCGGTGATGCGGCCCTGAGCCGTGCGCACAACCGGCTTGGCGCCGCTCTCCACGTGATGCGCCTCGGTGCGCTCGTGAATCCGTACGCCGGCCTGAACCGCAGCCTGCGCCAGCCCGAGTGCGTAACGCAACGGGTGCAGGTGCGCCGCATCCATGTCCAGAACGCCGCCGCGATAGTCGGGCGAGGGGCAGAGCCTGTGGAAGGCTGCGCTGTCGAGCTTCTCCATGGCGTAGCCATAGGTCTCGCCCATGTGATCGGCATAGGCGTGAAGGTCCGCGACCTCCGTCTTGCGTGAGGCGGCCCAGGCAATGCCCGGCCGCAGGTAGCAGTCGATGCCGTGCCGCGCGATCAGCGATTTCACCAGGCGCTTGGCGTCCTCGCCCAGGTCCCATAACTTGCGGGCATCCGCCCGGCCCAGCATCCGCTCCAGCGTGACCTGGTCCTGCCGCTGGCCCGATCCGAGTTGCCCGCCATTCCTGCCCGATGCACCGAAGCCCACACGCTGCGCATCGATCAGCACGACGTCGCGCCCTGCCTCCGCGAGGTGAAGCGCCGCCGATAGCCCGGTGTAGCCGGCGCCCACCACGCAGACATCGGCGCGCGTGTTTCCCTTCAGCGGGGGGAACTCGGGCATTTGCGGCGAGGTGGCCGCATACCAGCTGTCGGGATAGGAGCCCGGCGCGTCGTTGGAGTAGAGCAGCTTCATGGCGCGCCGCGCTCCGGCTCAGACGTTCAACAGCAGATGCTCGCGTTCCCAGGGCGAGATCACCGCCAGGAACTCCTCGTGCTCCATCCGCTTCACGATCGAGTAGACGCGGGCGAACTCCGGCCCCAGGATCGCATGCAGATCCTTGGCCTTGTCAAAGAGGTCGAGCGCGTTGCCAATGTCGCGCGGGATATCCCCGGCGCCGGCATAGGCATCGCCCTTGTACTGGCGATCCGGGCGCAGTTCCTCCCGCAAGCCCAGCAGACCGCAGGCAAGCGAGGCCGCGATGCCGAGATAGGGGTTGCAGTCCATGCCCGCGATCCGGTTTTCCACCCGCCGCGATTCGGGACCCGAAAGCGGCACGCGAATGCCCGTCGTCCGGTTGTCCCGGCCCCATTGCAGGTTGATGGGCGCCGCGAAGTCGCGCACGAAGCGGCGGTAGGAATTGACGTAGGGCGCAAGCACCGCAAGCGCGTCGGGCAGGTGTTTCTGCATCCCCGCGATAAAGAAAAAGAACGCGTCTGTTTCCCCTCCCTGTGGCCCGGAAAAGATGTTCCGCCCGGTCTCCAGATCGAGGATGGAATGATGGATATGCATGGCCGACCCCGGTTCGTCCGCGATCGGTTTGGCCATGAAGGTGGCAAAGCAGTTGTGACGCAGGGCAGCCTCGCGGATCAGGCGCTTGAAGTAGAAAACCTCGTCGGCGAGCTTCACCGGGTTGCCGTGGCGCAGGTTGATCTCCAGTTGCCCGGCGCCGCCCTCCTGAGTGATCCCGTCGATCTCGAACCCCTGCGCTTCGGCGAAATCGTAGATATCGTCGATGACCGGGCCGAATTCGTCAACGGCGGTCATGGAATAGGCCTGGCGTGCAGCGGCGGGGCGGCCGGACCGTCCCACCATCGGTTCGATGTCGCGCGCGGGATCAAGGTTGCGGGCGATCAGGAAGAATTCCATTTCCGGCGCCACGACCGGTTTCAGCCCCGCGGCATGGTACATCTCCACCACGCGCTTGAGGACATTGCGCGGCGCATAGGGCACCGGCTGTTGGCGGCGGTTGTAGGCGTCATGGATGACCTGCAGCGTCCAGTCCGCCGTCCAGGGGGCCGCTGTCGCGGTCGACATGTCCGGGCGCAGGATCATGTCGCGTTCGATGAAGCCTTCTTCCTCGTCCGCGGCCTCGCCCCAATCGCCGGTAATCGTCTGGAAGAAGATCGAATCCGGCAGATGGAAGTAATCCTGCCGGGCGAACTTCGACGCCGGAACCGCCTTGCCCCGGGCGATGCCGGGCAAATCCGCGATGATGCATTCGACCTCGTCGAGCTTGCGACCCTCGAGGTAGCTCTTGGCCGACGCGGGCAGGTTCTCCAACCAATCTTGCGTCATGCCGGCACCTTCGCGCGCTTGAAGAAATCCGCGATCGTTTGCGCGATCCGGCCGCTGTCATTGGGTTTGCCGATCTGCGCCCTGGCAGCGGCCAGCAGGTCGTCGGGGACGATGCCGGGGCCGCGCTTGTCCAGCAGGTCGCGGGTATACTCTGCCGCAAATTCAGGATGCGCTTGGTAACTCAGCACGCGGTCGCCATAGGCCAGCGCGGCATAAGGGCAGAAGTCGTTCCGGACCAGAACGCGGGCGCCTTCCGGAAGCTCGACGACCTGGTCCTGGTGCCAGGCATCGAGCGTCAGCGGCCCGTCTTCGGCGTCATAGGTCGTGCGCCCCACCGACCAGCCACGCGCCACCTTCTCGACCCGCCCGCCAAGCGCCTGCGCGATGAGTTGATGGCCGAAACAGATGCCCACGAGCGGGCGGCCCGATGCCACGATGTCGCGGACCAGGTCTTCGAGCGGCGGGATCCAGTCGTGATCCTCGTAGGTCCCGTGACGCGACCCGCTGATCAGCCAACCGTCCGCCTCTTCGGGGCCGTCCGGGAACTGGCCGTCCACCACGAACCAGGCCTGGAAGGTGAATCCGTGCCCGTCGAGAAAGCGCGCGAACATGCGGTCATATTCGCCATGAGTGCCTCGCAGCGCCTCGGCGATATGGCCAGTGACCAAGATGCCTATTTTCATGTGATCCTCGTGCCGAGTGCGCGTGTCTTAGGCCGAAATGCGGGGTGTGCGCAAGATGGTGACACGGTGCGGATGCGCGGCTATCGCAGCAGATTCGGCCGCAGGCGCAGGCGCGGTCGTGCATTGCTCGGAAGGTGACGGTTGAGCCGGCGGTTCACCAGCCCGAAGAACCCGATCACCAACAGCGTCAGCAGGATGAAGTAGAAGGCCAGGATCGGGTAGGGAACGAAGGGGTTGAAGGTCTTGTCGGCGAAATAGCTGGCATAATAAAGTGCGTCGCCGCGCTGTTGCCAAGCCGGGAACCCGGAGAAGAAGACAAGCGTCGTCGCGTGGAAGAGAAAGATCGCCTCGTTGGTGTAGGCCGGCCAGGCCAGCCGCAGCATGGTGGGCCAGATGATCCGGCGGAACCGCGGCCAGCCGGTCAGACCATAGGCATCCGCGGCCTCCACGTCTCCCCTGGGAATGGATTGCAACGCGCCGTGGAAGATCTGCGCCGAATAGGCGGCGGTGTTGAGGAAGAGAACGATGAGCGCGCCAAGCCACGCCGCCGTGAACGGATCGAAGAAGCTGTTGGTGCTCTTGAGATTGAGGAACAGGAAGTAGGCAAAGAAGAACTGTATGAACAGCGGGGAGCCCCGGAAGAGAAAGATGAACCAGTCCGCGGGTTTGCGGAGCAACGGATTGGCGGACCCCTTGGCGATGGCGAGTGCGGTGGCGAGGAAGAAGCCCGAGGCGAGCGCGAACACGCCGAAATAGATGTTCCAGATCAGACCCGAGCCGATCAGCGTGAATTGCTCGCAAAGCGTGAAGCCCTCGCGCGGCAGCAGCCGCTCCCCGAGGCCGATGGACCGCAGCGCGTAGGCTTGTATCGTCTCGATGCAGCTCAACGTGCCGGCCCTCCGTCCGCCCAGGAGCGTTTCGCCACCAGGGGTTTCCAGCGGGATGCGCGCGTCAGGACAGCAGCCCTCATGCCGCAACCCCCTTGCGCCGCGAGTCACCACCCATGGTAGCCTGGCCGCGGGTAAGGCGCGTCATCAGCCGTCCGAGGACCTTCTCCGATCCCCAGGTCATCAGCAGATAGAAGACCAGCAGCCCGAGGAAATACCACATCCGCCAGTCGCCGTGAGGATAATCGGTAAAGCGCGGGGTCTTGGTCCCTCCCAGTTCCCGCGCCCAGTAGACGACGTCCTCGATCCCCAGCAGGAACAGCAGCGGCGTGGCCTTGATCAGGATCTGCCAGAGGTTGGACAGCCCCGGCAGCGCGAAGACCCACATCTGCGGCACCTGGATGCGCCAGAAGGTCTGGCGCGGCGTCATGCCGTAGGCTTCGGCGGTTTCGAGCTGCGCCCGTGGCACTGCCTGCATGGCACCGTACAGAACATTGGCCGCGAAGGCGCCGAAGACGATGGCGAAGGTGATCACCGCAAGGGCAAAGGAATAGCTCTGGTGCACCCATTCCGGCGCGGAACCCAGCGGCAGCTTGGCCTGCTGGCAGACGATGAAATCGGCGCCCTGCCGGATCGGCATGTCCCAGTCGGGACACAGGGTGACATGCCTGAGATACTCGAACATCTGGTCGAGCGCGATCACGAAGAACAGGAAGAAGGCGATATCCGGCACGCCCCGCACGATGGCGATGTAACTGCGTCCGAGCCAGGAGAGCGGCAGGAATCCGGACCGCGCCGACATCGCGCCCAGAAAGCCGAACCCCAGCGCCACCGGCGCCGTGATGGCCAGCAGCATCAGCACCTTCAGGAACGCCCAGTAGAACTGGAAATGCACGCCGGTCGTCAGGTAGCAACTGAGCCACCTGAGGCCGTCAAGCGTGTCGGGGTTCGAGCAATAGGAGAACATGAGATGCGCGGGGCGGGTGCCGATTACCCGCCCCGCCTATGGCTCAATAGGTCGCCGTGCCTTCGCCGAACCACTTGATCAGAAGCTCGTTCAGCGTGCCGTCCTCCTTCATGGAGGTGATGGCGGCATCGAACTTCTCCTTCAGTTCGGTATCGGATTCGCGCAGACCCATGCCGACCCCGCCGCCCAGCGGCACGTCGGGTCCGATGAAGACCAGCTCTCCACCGGACTCCTCGACCAGCGGCACGAGGTAATCACGGTCGGCAAAGACCGCATCGGCCTCGCCATTGCGCACTGCGGCCACGGTTTCCTCGGGCGTGGCGAATTCCACCAGCGTGGCACCGCTTTCGGCGATATGCCCGGCCTGGATGGTCGCGGTCTGTGCGGCGACCACGCCGCTTTCCCAGTCGGCGCCGTCGGATGCGGCGACATAGGCCGAGGCGGTGGGCGGGAAGTAATCCTGCGTGAAGTCGATGACCTCGTCGCGCTCATCCGTGATCGACATGCCGGCCACGATGGTGTCGTAGTTGCCGCTGACCAGGTTCGGAATGATCGAATCCCAGTCGTTCTTGACCCATTCGCAGGTCAGTTCGGCCCGGGTGCAGAGTTCGTCGCCAAGCTCGCGCTCGAACCCGTCGACCTCGCCCGCATCGTTGATGAAGTTGTACGGAGGGTAGGCGCCCTCTGTCCCCATGCGTACCGTCTTTTCGTGTGACGCGGCGATGGCGAACCCGGCGGTCAGCGCGATCGCCGCGGAGGTCAGGATCAGTTTTTTCATTGGTGTGGCTCCCTTTGTTTTCATTGTTCACGCGGCGCGGGTCGCAGAGAGGAACCCGCGCAGTCGTTCCGATTTCGGCGCCCCGAACAGCTGGTCCGGTGCGCCCTCTTCCTCGATCAGCCCCTGGTGCAGGAACACCACGTGATCCGACACGTCGGCGGCCAGTTTCATGTCGTGGGTGACGATCATCATCGTGCGGCCCTCTTCGGCCAGGTCCTTGATGACGCGCACGACTTCCTGCTCCAGTTCCGGATCGAGCGCCGAGGTCGGCTCGTCGAAAAGCAGCGCCTCGGGTTCCATGCAGAGCGCCCGCGCGATCGCGGCGCGCTGCTGCTGGCCGCCGGAGAGCTGAGCCGGGTAGACATCGCATTTCTCGCCGATGCCGACCTTGTCGAGATACGCGCGCGCAGACTCTTCGACCTCCGCCCGGTCACGTCCGAGCACGGTGCAGGGCGCCTCCATCACGTTCTGGAGGATCGTCATGTGCGCCCACAGGTTGAATTGCTGGAACACCATGGACAGGTTGGTCCGGATCCGCAGCACCTGCTTGGGATTCGCGGGCCGGCGGTTCAGCCCGGTGCCGCGCCAGACCACCGGCTCGCCCTTGAACCGGATCTCGCCCTGCTGGCTGTCTTCGAGCAGGTTGCAGCAGCGCAGCAGCGTGGATTTCCCCGATCCCGACGACCCGATCAGCGATACGACATGCCCCTTGGGAGCGGCGATGTCGACGCCCTTGAGAACCTCGAGAGAGCCGTAGGACTTGTGCAGATCGTGGATGTCGATGACGAGCGTGCTTTCGGTCACTTTGGCCCTTCACGGTTGCTTCCGGAGCGTATTGGGGCGGAAAAGCCGTGGGGATGCAACGAGAAATCGGAACATCACACGCGGAATGGCCATCAAATGCCGCAAGGTCAGCACAAGATGCACGCAATGGTGAGGTTTCGAAAGGGGCGGCGCCCGCCGGTTGCGCGCCAAGGCTGTGCTAGCGCCCTTCCGGGCCCGGCGGCGTGGGCATGGCGAGATACTCCGCCGCGGACATCTCGACCAGTCCGTGCAGGTGCAGCGACGTCCGCAATTCCCTATCCAGTCCGGCGATGGCGCGGGAGACGGCAGCAAAGATCGCCCGCGCGTCGCGGTCAGGTCCGGTGATGTAGGGCAGGGCAGGTGTTGGCTCTGTCTGGTCGAGGACGCGTAGTCGCCCCGTCAGGTCGGGCCGGTATTCGGTCAGCAATTGCCATGTCAGCGCGTCGATCCCCGCGATGTCCGCCCTCCCGTCCGCGACGGCCCGGGCGGAGTTTGCATGGGCGCCGGTTTCGAGCAGCACGCCCGGACGGACGCCATGGCCGCGCAGGTACAACGACGGTGCGGCCCAGCCCGACTGCGACAAGGCTTCGTTGTAAGCCAGGCACGCGCCGTGAAAATCGGCCAGCGCCCGGCCGTCATCGGCGCGGACCACCAGCACGGACCGATAGTGCCCCGGCGGA
>CBDUPF010000178.1:0-8735 GCA_965369035.1 uncultured Aliishimia sp. | reverse complement strand
GGCCAGTGGGTCGGGATGGTCGTCGGCGCGCAGGTCGAGCCAGGGGTAAGGCTCGGATCGGTACACGGTCACCGCTGCCGATTGCGTGCCGCGCTTGTCACCGCCCGCCTGTGCGCCGGCCTCCATTGCCGTCATCAACCGCTCGATCAGCGGCAGGTCTTCGTGGTCCTGGAAGGACGCCAGCGTCTCTGCAACTACCGCCTCACCCACCAGCATGTTGCCCGCGACCGACACGCCCCTTGCCGTCTGATGTCCGCACCAGCCGATGCAATCGGCACCAGTGTAGGCGGCCGTGCGGCCCTGAGCATCGACCATGTGCAACTGGCGGTTCGCTCTCCCCTCATCGGCGCTTGCCAGAGCATCGAGCACATCCTGAGGCACCTCACCCGCTGCAAGACGATCTGCCGCGTCGATGCCCCAAAGGGGGTTGACGAACGCCTGTGTCGCCACCGCCCCCTTGCCCGCGCGGACATGGGGCACCAGAGCGCCGACAGCGAAGAAACGGCTGGCCACGGCAACCCCGAGTTCGCCGGTGCGGGCGTCATGTGCGACTATGGAATAGGTCATCTCTGCCTCCTCACCGACCGATCGCGTAGGCCTGCATCAGGCGCGGCGTGGCGGCAGCCCGCAGCAACCCGTCCGGCGACCGGCTTGCCGCCGTCAGCCGCCCTATGGTCCAGGGCTCCGCGACCTCGACCGCGTGGCCCCGCGCGCGCAGGTCGGCAATCACCGCCGCGCCAAAATCAGGCTCCACCATCAGATGACCGGGCCGGACGGCCCGCGGGTCGAAAGACCCCTGGAAATGCGCGGTATTGAACAGCGGCGCGTCGATCGCCTCTTGCAGGTTCATGTCGCTGTGCACGAGGCGCAGGAACAGCATCAGCTGCCATTGATCCTGCTGGTCGCCACCGGGCGTGCCGAAGGCGTGCCGCGTACCGTCCGGAGCTTCGGCCATGGACGGTGAAAGCGTCGTGCGCGGCCTGCGTCCCGGGGCGAGCGATGTCGGCAGCCCGTCGTCCAGCCAGAACATCTGGGCCCGGCTGTTGAGCGGCATGCCGAGCCCCGGCACAACCGGAGAGCTTTGCAGCCAGCCGCCCGACGGCGTGGCCGATACCATGTTTCCCCAGCGGTCGATCACGTCGATATGCACGGTATCTCCGCGCTTTTCCGACAGATGTGCCATGGTCGGTTCGCCCGCGCCGACGCCGCCGCCTGCGGCCTCTTCGCTCATCTTGGCCCGCAAGACGGCCGCGTCGGCCAGATGGGTGAAGCCCTCGATCCGTCCGGGCCGTTGATCGAGGCTGGCCCTGGCGCCCAAAAGGCCGCGCCGGTCCTCGCCATACGCCCGCGACAGCAGCGTGTCGGTGGGAATCACGTTATGAGCGGGATCGCCGTAGTAGGCCTCGCGGTCCGCGAATGAGAGCTTCATCGCCTCGGTAACCGTATGCACGAAATCCGCGCCGCGGCTGTCCATATCCGCAATACCGCTTCCTTCGAGGATTCGCAGCGATTGCAGCATGCTGGGTCCCTGGCTCCACATGCCTGGTTTCCAAACGGTCCAGCCTTGGTAATCGACCACGGACGGTGCCTCGCAGGTTGCCTGCCAACTGGCCAGATCCTCGCCGGTCAGCACGCCCTTGTGTGGACGGCCCGAGGCATCCATGACCGAGGCGGTCCGTATCCAGCCGTCAATCGCCTCCGCCACGAAGCCCTTGTAGAAGGCGCGGCGCGCGGCCTCGATCTGTGCCTCGCGGCCCTTGGCCGTCTCTGCCTCCTTCAGGAGTCGCTCCCACGTGTCTGCGAGCACCGGATTGCAGAACAGCACATCGGCCTTGGGTGCATGCCCACCGGGAAGCCAGGTCTCGAAGGAGGTCGGCCATTCATCCCGGAAGAAGTCTGCCAACCCCGCGATGGTGGCCGCGACGCGCGGCAAGACCGGATGGCCATGACGTGCGTAGTGGATCGCGGGCTCCAGCACATCGCGCAATGCAAGCCGCCCGTGGTCCCGAAGCATCAGCATCCAGGCGTCGAAGGATCCGGGCACCACCGTCGCCAGCAGGCCGGAGCCGGGAATTCGGTCCAGACCTTCCGCTCGGTAGTGGTCGATGGTCGCACCCGCAGGAGCCACGCCCTGCCCGCAAATCACCGTCGGCGTATCCGCGCCCGCAGCGCGGACCAGCGCGGGCATGTCCCCCAGCGGCCCGTTGAGATGCGGCTCCACGACCTGCAGGGTAAAGCCCATGGCTGCCGCTGCATCTGCCGCCGCACCTCCGGCTTCGAGGATCTTCATGCCCACGGCGGAGGCAATCCAGTGGGTCGATGTCGCGACGCCGAAGGTGCCCTTGATTTCCGGTCTGGTCGTAAAGCTCATCTCAAGCCCTTTCAGTGATCGCGCGGGTCGAGCGCGTCGCGCAACCCGTCACCCAGCAGATTGAATCCAAGCACCACCAGAAAGATCGCAATACCCGGGTAAAGCGCCATCCACGGTGCCTGCTCGAGGAAGTTCTTGGCGACGTTCAGCATCGCGCCCCAGCTGGGTGCAGGCGGTTGCTGACCCAGGCCCAGGAACGACAGGGACGCTTCGGCGATGATTGCGGTGGCGATGGTCAGCGTGGCCTGAACGATGATCGGCGGGATGATGTTGGGCAGGATGTATCGCCCGATCATTCCCAAATGCCCGATCCCCACCGCGCGCGCACTTTCCACGTAATCCTCCGTCATCACGGTCAAGGTCTGCGCGCGCGCCAGCCGGATGAAGATGGGCATCGCCGACAGGCCGATGGCGATCATGGCGTTGGTCAGCGAGGGGCCGAGGAAGGCCGCAAGCGCAATGGCGAGGATCAGGAAGGGCGCGGCCAGGAGCGCCTCCGTGAAACGCGAAATGATGGCGTCGGTCCAGCCGCGCAGATAGCCTGCGAGCATGCCCAGAGGCACCCCCAGCAATACGGCGATCAGGACCGACACGACTCCCGCCAGCAGCGAGGCCTGTGCGCCCCAGATCATCCGGCTCAGCATGTCGCGCCCGATCTCGTCGGTGCCGAAGGGATGGGCCCATGTGGGGGCCTTGCGCACCGCGCCCCAGTCGGTTTCCGCAGGGCCGGGCACGGGGAGAAGCGGTGCCAGCAGCGCGACAATCAGGAAGAAGAGCACCAATACCCCACCCAGCAGCGCCGACGGACTGCGGCGGAACTTCTCCCAGGCACGATTGCGACGGCGGGGCGGCAGCGGAACGTCTGCGTCTTGGGGATCGACGACGGCTGTCATTGCTCGGACATCCTCGGATTCAGGACGCGGTACGCCGCGTCTGCCAGTATGTTCATGAAGATGAACGCGATACCGGTGCACAGAACGATGCCTTGCACCACGGCGTAATCACGGTTGAAGACGGCATCGACGACCAGCTTTCCGAAACCGGGAATGGTGAAAATCTGTTCGGTGAGCACCGCGCCGGCCAAAAGCTCCCCGAACAGCAGCGTGATGACGGTCACGACGGGCACAAGCGCGTTGCGCAGGGCGTGCTTGATCAGCACCACTCGCTCCTTCAGGCCCTTGGCCCGGGCGGTGCGAACGTAGTCGGATTTCAGCACGCTCAGCATGGCCGAGCGGGTGTGGCGCATCAGCGTGGCGGCAATGGCCGTGCCCAGCACGAAAGCGGGCATGATCATCACGCGGATGGATTGCAGGGGGTCCTCGGTGAGTGGCATGTAACCGGATGCCGGAAGCCAGCCGAGTTTGACCGAGACGAGCAGGATCAGCATGATGCCAAGCCAGAAATTCGGCACCGACAGGCCCGACAGGGCGATGATGTTGGCGACCCAGTCGACCCAGGTGCCTTTCTTGTAGGCGGACAGCACGCCTGCGGGGATACCGATGATGATGGCGATGATCAGCGCCATGACCGCCAATTGAATTGTCACCGGGAGTTTTTCCCCGATCAATTCCAGCACCGGCTGCTGGGTACGCAGCGAGATGCCCAGATCGCCCTGAAGCGCGTTTCCGGCCCACGCGAGGTACTGAATCGGAATGGGGTCGTTCAAACGATATTTCTCGCGCAGGGCGGCGATCAGTTCCGGGTCCCGCTCTTCCCCGGCCATGACGAGGATCGGATCGCCCGGCAGCAGGTGCTGCAGCGAGAACACGAAGATCGAGATCAGGATGACCGTCGGGATCGCGATAATCACCCTGCGTGCGAGAAAAGCGAGCATTGCGGAACCTCACGACTGGATTGCACCGGGTTCGGGATGCCGCCCCGGGGTTTCCCGGAGCGGCCTGCGTCCTGGTGGGCGGTTACTCCGTCACGGACACGCCATGCAGACGGATCATGCCGTCGGGATAGGGCGTGAACCCGTCGACACCGCTGTCGAGCGCCCAGATCCACACCGGGTGGTAGAGGTAGATAATGGGCATGTCCTCCTGCTGTTTGGCGATCGCGGCATCATAGCTCTGCTTGCGCACAGCCGGGTCCGTGGACAGCCGCGCCTCGTTCAGGACGCGGTCCATGTCGGGGTCGGAGTACTTGGAATCGTTGATCCCGCCACCCGTCGTCATGAACTGGTGGATGTTGCCATCGGGATCTACGCGTCCGGACCAGCCGATCTGGCTGGCGGTGTAGTCGCCAGCCGACTGGTCTGCCAACAGCGTCGCAAACTCCTTGGCTGCCAGCTCGATGGTTATGCCGGCCTCGCTCGCCATGGCCTGAATGACCTGCATGACCTGCGTCTGCACGGGATTGTTGGCGACCTGCACCTCGATGGTCACGCCATCGGGGAAACCGGCCTCGGCCAACAGGGCCTTGGCGGCCTCGACATCACGCTCGGGCACCGGGAATTCGGCGTTGTACCAGGGCGATGTCGGCGAATAAGGCTGGTTGCCGGGCGCGAAGGCCCCTTCGAACACGACCTGGTTCAGCGCATTGCGGTCGATCGCCAGAGAAAGGGCCTTGCGCACCGCTGCATTCTGACCCAGCGGATTTTCCGCAGCCGGGCCATTCGCGAGGTTGATCGTTATGCCCTGATAGCCTAGCGATGTCGCCTTTTCGACGGCCAGCCCGTCGTCGGCTTCTGCCGAGGCCAGATCGGTCGCCGCGAGGCGTTCGAGCATGTGCAGATCACCCGCCCGCAGATTGGCAAGGCGCACGGTCGTATCCGGAATCGGCAGGAAGGTGACGCTGTCGAAGTTGATCTCGTCCGCGCGATAGTAGTCGTCGAACCTTTCCAACACGATGCGGTCCTGCTGGATGCGTTCCTTGAACTTGAACGGACCCGCGCAGACCGGGTTGAGGCCAAAGGCTTCACCGGCCTCGTCGGCCGCCTTCGGAGACAGCATCATGCCCGAACGATCGGCGAACTGCGCGAGCAGCGTGGCATCGGGCGCCGACAGGTTGAACTTGATCGTGTAATCGTCGATCACCTCGGTGCTTTCGATGGATTTCACTTCGGATTTCCGGCGGCTCAGTTCGAAGTTCTGCGAGCGGTCGATATTGGCCGCAACAGCTTGCGCGTTGAACGGCTCGCCGTCATGGAACGTGACCCCCTCGCGCAGGCTCATGGTCAGCTCGGTTCCCTCCGCGTTCCACTCCCAACCGCTGGCAAGCATCGGGATGATCTCGAGATCCGGCGTGATATCGACCAGCTTGTCGCACAGCGAGGCATAGACGATCCGGCCGACAAACGTCCGGGACTGGTCGGGGTCCAGCACGTCCGGGTCTTCCTGCAGACCGATCCTGAGGTCCTGAGCTTGAACCAGGCCGCTTGTCGCGGCAAGCAGCGCCGCCAGCCCCAGTGTTTTCAAGATGCGCATTCGATTTACTCCTCTGTTTGCAGTGTCGTGGTTTCTTGGGCCGCCGACATCGCCGCCCGCGCCGCGCTGTAGCGCGCGAAACGGTCGGCAACGGCAGCGGGCCGGGTCTTGTCCTTTCCGATGATGCCGTCCAGCGCCAGGCTCTCGGCCAGATGGCAGGCGACCTGCCGTCCCTGCCCTCTTTCGCGCAGAACCGGTCGATCTGTGCGACATCGGTCCTCGGCATAGGGGCAGCGCGTGTGGAACCGGCAACCCGGCGGCGGCGACATGGGGTTCGGCGGATCGCCGTCGATCTTGATCTGGACCTTGCGCGCGCCGGTTGCCGGGATCGGGATCGCCGACAGCAGCGCTTCGGTGTAGGGATGCGCGGGTGCGGCGAAGATCTCTGCCGCATCGCCAAGCTCCACGATTTCTCCAAGGTACATCACGGCGACCCGGTCGGCGATGTGCCGGATCACGGCAAGGTCGTGGGCGATGATGATCAGCGTCAGGCCGAATTCGTCCTTGAGGTCTTCGAGGATGTTCACCACCTGCGCCTGGATCGAGACGTCGAGCGCCGAGACAGGTTCATCTCCGATCACTACGCGCGGCCCGGTGGCAAGTGCCCGGGCGATTCCGATGCGCTGGCGCTGGCCGCCGGAAAATTCGTGCGGATAGCGGTCCGCATGTTCAGGCCGCAGCCCCACCTTGCGCAGCAATTCAGCCACCTTGGCCCGCTGCTCATCCGCCGTACCGATCTTGTGAATGCGCAAGGGCTCCCTGATCAGCGCGCCCACGGTCATACGCGGGTTGAGTGACGAGAAAGGGTCCTGAAAGATGAACTGCATCTCGCGCCGCAGATCCCGCAGCTCGGCGCCGGACAGGGCCGAGATATCGCGGCCCTGGTAGATGACGGAACCTTCCGACGCCGTGATCAGGTGCGACAGCAGCCGTGCGAGCGTCGACTTGCCGCAGCCGGATTCCCCCACGATGGCAAAGGTTTCGCCCTCGGCGATCTCGAGGTCGACGCCATTTACCGCCTGCACCACGCTGGGGGCACCGAACAGCGGCTTGTTCACGATGAACTGGCGCGAGAGGCCGCGAGCCTGAAGAATTGGCGCGGTCATGCGGTTTCCGTCCACGCGCGCGCCGTCTCCGCCCGCTCGACAGGGGCGTGCCAGCAAGCAACCTGATGCCCCGCATCCAGGTCGTTCAGGGGCGGCGGCGCGCTGCAGGCGGTGTCGGCAAAGGGACAGCGCGGAGCGAAGCGACAGCCCACCGGCATGTCCTGCGGGCTTGGCACCGACCCCGGGATGGTCACCAGCCGTTCGCCCTTTCCCGCCAGCGAGGGCATGGAGCACATCAACCCAAGCGTGTATGGATGCTGCGGGTCATCGAAGATCTGTGCGGTGCTGCCCGCTTCGACGATGCGGCCCGCGTACATCACCGCGACCTTGTCCGCCATCTCGGCGACCACACCCAGATCGTGCGTGATCATGATCTGCGCGGTCCCGGTCTCGCGACCGAGGTTGCGCATGAGGTCGAGTATCTGCGCCTGGATGGTGACATCCAGCGCCGTCGTCGGTTCATCCGCGATCAGCAGCACGGGATCGTTCGCCAGCGCCATCGCAATCATCACCCGTTGTCGCATGCCGCCCGAAAGCTGGTGCGGATATTCGTCCAGTCGGCTTTCCGCTGCCGGGATGCGCACGCGCTCCAGCATCTCGAGCGCGCGTGTTCTGGCCGCTTCGCGCGAGACATCGCGATGCGCACAGATCGCCTCGGCGATCTGGTCCCCTATTCGCAGAGCGGGATTGAGCGAGGTCATCGGCTCCTGGAAAATCATCGCGATGCGGTCGCCCCGCAGGTTACGCAGCACCTTTTGCGGGACCGAAAGCAGATCGATCTTCTGGAAGATCGCAGTACCGCCTTCGATCCTGAGGGGCGTGCCCTCCAGCAGACCCATCAGGGCCAGCGCGGTCAGGCTCTTGCCGCAGCCGGATTCGCCAACGATGCAGAGCGTCTCACCGGCGTTCAGTGTGAAGCTGACATCGTCGACCAGCGGACGGGCCGCCCCGGCAACGCGGATCGACAGACCGCTGACGTCGAGAAGGGGACGGTCTGCGGTCATCGGCGTTCCTGTTCGAGCGAGTTCTTCAGATTGGAGAAGAGGCTCTCGAGATGATCGCGCATGGCTTCCGCCGCGGCCGACCCGTCCCGGGCATTGATCGCCTCGATGATCCGGCAGTGCTGCGCGTCATAGGCCGCGCGCGCCTCGGGTGTCCGCGCCCTGTGACGCTTGCGCTGCCATTCCTCACCCATGCGGACCTCGTCGATCAGAGTGAAGGCGGTCAGCATCACGCGGTTTCCAGCAATCCGTGCAATCGCACGGTGCAACGCCCCGTCCCAAAGTTCTGCCGCCTCCGCGCCCCCGGCATCCTGGGTCCGCACCGCCAGCTGCCGTAGCTGCGCCACATCATCCGCCGTTGCCCGTCGCGCGCAAAGATCGGCCAGCGCAGGTTCAATGCAAAGACGGGCTTCCATTGCCGTCAGCGGATCGACTTCGGACACGATCTTCGCGGCAAGCTCTCCAGTCGGATCGGGCGGCTGTCCGACGAAGGTGCCCTTGCCCTGCCTGCGCCAGACCAGACCTTCGGCCTCCAGTTGATCGAGTGCTCTCCGAACGGCCCTGCGACCTGCTCCAAACTCGGCCGCGAGGTCTCGTTCTGTCGGCAACCTGCCATCGGATGGGATAAGACCGTTTGTCACGATTTTCCGGATTTTCCGCAAAACACGCAGGCTCTCCGACAGGTCCTGATCTTCCATCTCGCGGTCATGCTGCATTCGCGGGCCAAATCATTTTGCCTTTGGTTTGCACCAATCCTGTTTTGGTTCACTCCACGCTGTCAACAGAAAACCGGCACCGGAAAGAGTGCGAACAGCTAAGTAGCTCGGTT
>CBDUPF010000177.1:0-8759 GCA_965369035.1 uncultured Aliishimia sp. | reverse complement strand
CGTCAGCCTCCGTTTCCGTCAGCATGATCATTACGTCGCCCGGACGTGCACCGCTGCAGTCTGACACATTGGAAGCAATCTGCCGGTAGAGCGCGCGCTTCTGGTCCGGGGTACGACCCGATTTCAGGGTGATCTGGACAAAAATGCAGTCGTCGGTCCGGAACACGCCAAGGTACCCGCGGTCAAAAATCCGCGCCTCGGGCGGACGTTGGCTGATCAGCTGAAACCGATCCTCGGCAGGGATATCGATGGTCGCGACCATCGCCTCATGAATTGCGTCGGCAATCTGGCGAACTTGCTCCGGGTTCCTGTTGTCTGGGAGTTCAATTCGAACGAACGGCATCTATACGCCTCCTTCCCTGATCTCACCTGCGATCTGCGACAGGAGATCTGTCGCCCTGTCGATGTGCGCATCCTTCGTGTGCCAGGAACTGACGCTCATCCTGAGTGCGGGGCTCCCCTGCCAGACAGTCGGCCCAAACCACAGCCGCCCGCTGGCGATCGCCGCCGCATGGGCTGAGCGCGTGGCTTCGTCTGTGTCGAGCCTGAACAGCACCTGGTTCAGATCAACGTCGTTCAACACCGTGTACCCCGCTGCCGAAAGCCCCTGAGCGAGCTTGCGCGCCAGGCGGCAGTGTTCTTCCACCAGCGAAGCAATGCCCTCGCGCCCGAGGCTTCGCATCACGGCCCAGATCGGGATACCGCGCGCCCGGCGCGAGAATTCGATCCCGAGGTTCTTCTGACTGTCGGCGGACGATGTGGCATAAACGGCGTCGCTGTTCATCGCGGCGGCGAGCGCGTCGCGGTTCCGGCAGATTGCCACCGCTCCGTCGTAGGGCGTGTTCAGCCATTTGTGGCCATCGGTCGTCCAACTGTCGGCGTCTTCGATCCCCGAGGTCAGATGGCGGAGCTGCGCCGATGCGCGTGCCCAGAGCCCGAAGGCGCCATCGACGTGACACCAGGCACCGGCGGACTTTGCCCTTGAAATGATCTCGGCGAAGCGGTCGAAGGATCCGGTGTTCACCTCCCCCGCTTGCAGGCACAGGATCGTACGGTCGTCGAGTTCGGGTAGGTGTTCGGGATCGAGCCGGCCCTGACCATCGACCGGAACCTCGATCAGGTTCCTGGTGCCGAACCCCATGACGCGCAGCGCCTTCCGGATCGTAATGTGCACAGTTTTCGGTATCACGACCCGGATTTCAGGGGCCCCGGCCAATCCGTCGGCGTCGAAATCCCAGCCCTGCCGTTGCAGGAGCGTGCGCCTGGCGGTTGTAAGGCAGGCCAGGCTTCCCGCCGAGGCGGACGTGCCGAAACTCACCGCACATTCGCGGGGCAGGTCGAGCGCCTCGAGGATCCAGCGGGCGGCGGTTTTCTCGATCACATCCGCGACGGGCGAATTGTCGAACGAGGACGCGCACTGATCCCAGGCGGTCATCATGCGTTCGGCCGCTGCCGCAGCGGGCAGCGTCCCACCGATGACGAAGCCGAAATAGTTCGGTCCATTCGACACCACCGTGCCGGGCGACCCTGCATCGTCGAGCAGAGCCAATGTGTCTTCGGGTCCGCGTCCGGACTCCGGAAAGGCCTCGTCGAATGCAGCGAGGCCGGCCAATGCGGCATCATCGGGAAAGACCCGCTGGTCCTCGGTAGCCGCGACATAGCGCCGGGCGCGGCGATCGGCGTCCTCGATAAGGTCAAGAGCAGTCATGCGTGATCTCCTGGACTATGGCTGGGAAGTTTGCTGGCCTGAGGTTTTGCCCAAATCCCGCGGACCGCAACCGCCCTCGGCTTGTTCATTGCGCAAAACATCAGCCGGCCCGCTTCAAGGGGCCGAGCCGTCGCAACGCCGCGATAGCGTCCGCGGTCATCTCATTGACGATCTCGGCCGCGGGACGCACATCGGTGATGTTCCCGGCACTTTGACCCGCCGTGAGGCATGTCTGCTGCAGGTCGCCCTTGAAGTCCCTTGTCGGCAGTATCGCGCTGTAGCGAGGAACCGGGATTGTCGTGCCGTTGAGGTCGGTGGATCCGACGATCCGACCCGCCGCTTGCGCGATTGCTTCGGCTTCTCGCCCGATCGCTTCTCGCGCCCCGCTGTTGAGGATCACCCGCATCGGCTGGCCCGGCCATTCCGGACCATAGATCGAGAGGACCGACGTATCGCCCACGTCTGCCGCCACCACTGCGGCCTTGTACTCGTCATGGGCCGCCGATTCAGTGGCGGCGAGAAAGCGGCTGCCACACCAGACTGCATCGGCCCCCAGGACAAGTGCAGCCGCCATGGAGGTCCCATCAACGATACCGCCGGCCGCCAGCATGGGCAGATCGGCATGGCGCCTCCGCAAACGCGGGAACAGGGTGAAAGTCGAGGCTTCGGAGCGCGTATGTCCACCCGCTTCGGCTCCCTGAACGATGAGCGCATCGGCGCCAAGGGCCACGGCCTCGTCCGCCTCCGCAACGCTGCCGACCTGCATCCAGACCGAGATGCTGCGCGATGCGAGCCGTGCCACTTGCGCGCGGGTCGGCATGGTCCAGAAGAAAATGGCGAGCGCGACCTTCTCCTCGATCAGCACCTCCAGGTGTCCGTCCGTCACGAAATCGCCGATCAGATCCACACCAAAGGGTCGGTCGGTCATGGCCTTGGTCTGACGTGCATGCTGGCGCAGGACTTCGGGAGAGTTGATATCACAGCCAATTGTACCCAGCCCGCCAGCGTTGCAGACGGCGGCGGCGAGTTCTGGCCGGGCGATCATGGCCATGCCGGCATTAACGATGGGAGTGGCGAGTCCGAAACGTCGGGTTATCGGTGTGGAAAACATTGGTCTGTCCTACTGGCTCTGTGAGGGGTCAGGGGTGGATTGGCGCAATGCGAAAACGGATGCCGTCTCCAGCTCGCTTCGGGTTTCGCACCGACGCTTGAGAGCCGCATTCTCCACTCTCAGGGTCGGGGCAAAGACGACCCACAGGATCGGCCAGAGCAGGACGGAAATCGGACCTGCGCAGCAAAGACGGAGACGGCTGATCGAGGGTGTACCCGATTGGGCGACCTCGTGCCGGGCGTGCAAGGTCAGCAGGCCGCGAGAGAGACGCCTCCAGTCGAAGCGCTTGTGTCGCGTGTGAACCTGACCTCCCGGATGGCGGCGGGCTGAAGCGGTTGCTTCAATTCGAACCGACTGCCAGGCACAAACGGGCCCGGCGACAGCTTGCGCGCCGCAGACATGGTGGGGAGCCAATCGGGCCAGCGTTCGATGTCCGTTGCGGTTGCCCAGATGTGGTCCGGCGGGGCTCCGATCGCCGTTTCATGCGTGACCCGGATCATGACGTCACCGCGAGTTGTGGCGTCGCGGCCAGGGCCGCAGCGGCACCGGTGATGTTCGAGAGCGCCACATCCACTGGGGACAGGCGAAGGGTTACCTGTTCTGCCGGGCCGTTCCTCAGTTCTTCGATGGCAGGCCCTGCGGCAAAGGCCTCGGCTGACGCGGCATCTCGGAAGAGATAAACGCTCGTCCCTTCGCCGGCATCGAAGTCCAGGCCCCAGATCTTCCAAACGAGGCCGGGCGTTTCAACGATCCGTTGACCGGCGAGTTTCGCATGCGGGCGGAAGGCCGCGCTCGGAATGCGAAGTCGATACGCCACGGTGAGCAGTGTCAGGTTCATGGCCGCGCCCCGGTCTTTGGGACTGCACTCTGCACAGCCGAACCCGCAGGGGTCTCAGGGGTGAAAACGGTTCCGGTCAAGGCGGTCCGCGCGCGACAGCGATCGCACACCTCGGGATGGTCGCAGATCGGCCCAGCAGCTTCTGACGCCTGTTCTGCATTCAAACGGCACATGGTCGGTTCCTCCATTCAGGGGCAAGCCCGGCCCTTTCCGGGTCGAGCTTGCCATTGTGTCAGGCCGCACGGGCCCGGCCCTTGCCCAGTTGCGAGACCAGCAGGGGTTCGTTGATGGTCAGCCAGGTTTCCGCGATCAGACCGTCTTCCATCCGGTAGAGCGCGACGCCGTCGAAGACGACACGGGCGCCGTCGGGCTCGATGCCCTGAAACTCGCCCGAATGGGTCGCCCAGATCTCCCAGTGCGCGGAGACGAACTCCTCGGTGGCGATCGTCTTCAGCGTCTCGAAGGTCATGTCGCTGAAGGACTGGCGGAAGGTGCGGAAGAACGCCTTGTACCTTTCGCGGTCGCGGAACTCGCCGTTCGGAAAACCGGGAAAACCGTGACAGACGATATGCGGAACGACCGTATCGTCGATCACCTCCACGTCGTCGATGTTTGCTGAATGCGTGCCGGCAAGAAAGCGGGCCACAGTCGCCTTGTTGGCTTCGATGACGGTGTCGGTCATGTCTTGTCTCCTTGATTGACTGACGAATTGATGGTGCCGAGGGGGTCAGCCCGTCTGGAAGGTTCGGGTGATCAACTGGCGGATGCCGGTTATCTGCGCCCGGTACTGTCCCAGTCGCGGCCATGGCGGAGCGCCGATCGGATCTGATCCCGCCGGATTCCGATATCGCGCAGGTCACGATCGCTCATGCTCTCGAGACGCCGCATGTCGCTGCGAATGCGTTGGCGTGCCTGCCAGCGCGCAAGGATTTCGCGAATCTGGAAGGAAGACCGGTTTGGCTGTCCGATTTGCGGTATGGCCAGGATGTTCAACTTGTTCTCCTTTCTCACTGTATCTCAGGCGAGGATGGCCTCGACCTCAGCGGCGGTTTGCGGGGTGACGGCTTCGGTGGTGCCGCGTCCGTAGGCGTCGCGAACGATGCCTGTCAGGATGTCGAGCCGGTGCGCGACCGGCAGGTGGCCCGAAAGCACATGTGCGGGGGCGAGCGTTTCGAGGGACCGCAGCATCCGGCCGAGCGATCCGCGATCCATCTCCGCCAGCCAGGGCGCATCCACGCTCGACCAGGCGACCAGCCCCTCGCGCAGGCTCTCCTCCGGCACCTCTTCGATCGTATCGACGCTGCCCGGCAGCAACGCGCCGAAGGCGTCGGCGGCGAACAGCACACGGTCGGTCTCGTCGAAGAAACCCATCGTTTCGGGCGCGTCATAATAGGGCGGCCTGACCTGATGCAGTCGCCGTCCACCGGCTTCGAAGACCTCTCCGGGCTCGAGCAGGCGCATCCGCGCCGCATCACCCATGCCCATCATTCCCATCTTTCCGGCGCCGAGGAAGTTGGTGACGACGCTGGCGTTGGGCGCCAGAGCGAGGATGCGATCGAGATTGCCGATATGGTCGGCGTCGGTATGGCTGAGCCAGATCCAGGCCAGGTCTTGCAGGTCGATCTCGGCGCCGAGGCGCTCGATCATCTGCTCGGAAAGGGCGCCGAGGCCGGTATCCACGAGGACCGGCTCGCGTCCCTTCAAGAGAAACGCGTTGATCGGCAGGGCGCCGAGCCCGGGCACTGGCAGCCAGGATGGCAGCGCGGTCCACGCATCGGTGATATGACGGGCGGCGAGATGGACGGGTTCAGTGACGGGCGTCATGGCAATATTCCACTTTCAGTGAACGGTAGTGTTTTCCAAATTGGCGGATAGGCGATTCGAAATCTCTTGTCAATCTTTCGATGATCAGTCATGTTCATCGAATGACGGACAAGAAGCGCCCCTACCGCCTGCGCCAGCGCGCCAAGTCTCAGGAAGAGACGCGACGGAAGATCGTGGAGGCCACGATGCAACTGCACGAGGAGGTCGGGCCGCGTGCCACGACGATCAGCGCAATCGCCGAACGTTCGGGCGTGCAACGGCTCACGGTCTATCGGCACTTTCCCGACGAGACCGCGGTGTTCCAGGCCTGCACGTCGCACTGGCTGTCGCTGAATCCGCCGCCCGATCCGGCAGGCTGGGCCGACATCGCCGGTGCCCGCGAACGGTTCGAGGCGGCCGTCAGGGCGTTCTACGGATATTTCTCGCATACCCGCCGCATGTGGACCGTCTCTTTTCAGGACGTCGCGCATGTGCCCGCTTTGCAGAGACCGATGGCGGAGTTTGCGGCCTTTCTCGACGGCGTCGCGGCGGACCTGATTGCGGCATTCGGCACCGGCTCCGACACGCCTCATATCGCTCCGACCATCCATCACGCGCTGCGCTTCCAGACCTGGTCCGACCTCGAGGATCAGGGGCTCGACCAAGACGCAAAGGTTGCTCTGGTGTCTCATTGGCTCTGCTGCCCCAAAGAAAAACGATCCTGATCGCCGGCAAGCGCCACGAGATCGATCCGGAGTGTCCGTATGGCCTGACCCTTTCCGCCGGCCATGAGGCCGGTGATCCGGCCACCCTTCACCTCCAGATCGACCAGGATCCGGCTGACGCTCGGCGTGGCCATGAAGCGGCCCTGCTCAATCGCAAAATGCGCGCGTTGGTCGCCGAGCACGTCGTGCAGCAGGCAGGCCAGCGGGCCGGCGGCCATGCCCGTCGCGCTCTCCTCGGATATCCCATATCGGGGCGCGAACATGCGGGTCGTCGCGTCTGCGAAACCCGACCCGCTGGTGACGGCAAAGACGTAGAACCCGACAAGATCGAGTGCGTCGCTGATCCTCGCGATCGCCTCCTGATCCGGGACTATCTCGGCCAGGTCGGCCGGGTTCGCGACCCCGATCAACAGGAACCGGTTTCCGGTGTCGACGACCTGAGGGGATGCACGAGTGTCGAGCCGGTCCGCGGACAGGCCAACAGACGCCAGAACCTCAGCCTGCGTCAAGCCCGTTCCGGCCCAGTCCGGCTGCGTCAGGTAGCGCGGCGCACGTTGTTCCATGAAAATCGCCCCGTCCCGGACCAAAATCCGCCGGGGCCCATCCACCGTCTGCTTGGAGGTGGGTCCGTCGGCGATCCGGCCTTCGGCGCGCATCAGCGCAAAGGCAGCAATCGTGGCGTGGCCGCAATGGGCTATGCGCCGGGTCGGCGTGAAGAAGTCGAGCCGCGCCCCTTCGGTCGGGTGACGGGACACGAAGGCCGTCTCCGACAGCCCCGTTTGGGCGGCAATGGACTGCATGGCGGCCTCGTCCAATGCGTCGGCGTCAAGGACGACCCCGGCAGGATTGCCGCCGGTGCCGTCCAACGTGAATGCGTTGACGATGTGGACGAGAACGGAATTCCTGGTGACTTCATCTTGCTTCGACATTGTTGTCTCCATCGCATTCTCAGGTACCGGCAACCCGGTTGCGGCCAACTCGCGGCACAGGCAGCTATCTGGTCGATCGGGCGACATTGCCGTGCCAGTCCTCCAGCATCGTGGGACGACCCGAGACATGGGTTGGAAGGTCGGCATCATCTGCGAAAACCGAAATCCCCAGCCCCGTGGCAGCAAGCAGGGCAAGAATGAGCAGCACCCTGACAAGGTCCGCTCGCCGGCACTGACCGACGCCGGACGTGGTTTTTTCGGTGAGATGGTGAGCGTGACTTTGCATATGACTTCCTCCCGGATCGGATGCCTGCCGGTTGCGGTGATCAGCAAAGCTCATCCCGCAGAGAGAACAGGCGGATTTCTTGCCAAGACTGGACCCGGTCAGGCGCTTGCTCCGGTTCCAGGCTCCTGAAACGCGGGTTGGCGGAAAGACCGCTGCAAGCTTGCCTGCCGCCAGAGCGAAGGTAAGCACGCTGTTGATGGCAAGGGTGGAACCTGTATTCTCTTCATGTCTCAACATCGGCTACTCCGTGTGTCGATAAAGGAAATTTACGACATACTGACAGCCGACCAAGGCGGGAGACGTCATTAGTGCATGAGTAGAATTCATGAATGATGATCAGATTGATCCCGCCGCGCCTCGCCTCGTTCAATCATACGGACTGTTGGCGGCCGTGCGGCGTCATGGCAGCTTCGCTGCAGCGGCCCGTGTCCTTGACCTCGATCCCAGTGCCATCAGCCATCGCATCCGTGCCCTCGAAGCCGAAATCGGGCTGACGCTTTTCGAACGATCGACCAGGCATGTTACGGCCACACGCGCCGGAAGCCTGCTGTGCGACGCGGCGGTGCGGTCGATGGACGAAGCCGGCCGCGTACTTTCCGCCGCGCGCGATCTACGGTCGAGCAGGTCCATCCGTCTCTCGGTGCATTCTTCGCTCGCCATGAGATGGCTGCTGCCGAGACTGCCCGCTGCTGCGTCCGCCGGCCTCGATCTGTCGATCGATGTACGCGAGGACCTGGTTTCATTTGCAGGGGGCGATGCAGATGCCGGTTTGCGCTTCGGCGTCGGTCCGTACCCGGGACTGCATTCCACCCGACTGGCGCGCTGCGACCTCAGGCCGGTCGTCGGCGCGGCGCATCCCTCTGCCCGACAGGCGGCGGCCGACCCTTTCGGCGACGAAAGCCTGACCTTGCTCAGCGACAGCGGCGCCGACAAATTCCGAACTGGCACGACCTGGAAGGACTATCGTCGATTGCTCGGAATGCCGGAGGAAACACACCAGCCAATGAGGCATTTCGACCGTGCCGACCTGGTGTTGCAGGCAGCCATCGGCGGGTTGGGAGTTGCGCTTGGACGAAGCTTGTTGATCGAGGACGACATCGAACGCGGATTGCTGATCCCGATCGGACAATCTGTCCGTGCGAGCGCCTCATATTGGCTTGTCACGACGCCGGAACTGGCTGCCACCGCTGGGGTCCAGTCTCTGAAGAACTGGTTGGAGGAGCAGATCCGTCTGACCATGAAATAGCGCCCGCGCCAACTAACCTGGCATTGTCCTTCGCTGGGGTTGGTGGGCAATCTCCGCTCCGATCCGCTCGAGGGCTTTGGAAAGATCGGCTTCGGAGACAGAGTGAACCGGGT